>NZ_JAUTAJ010000004.1:600000-782500 GCF_030818485.1 Pseudoroseomonas cervicalis
CCTGGCCGGCATGGGTGCTGGCCTGGCCATCGCCGGCGGGCGGGCGGGGCGGCTGTCGGGTGTCGGACATGGCGGATCCTCCTTGCAGAACGGGTGCGGCGGCCGGGGCGCCCGCGGGCGCCGCGCGGCCGTCAGCGCGATGCGGCCAGCCGCAGCTCGCCCAATGGACGCCCCGCCTGCTCGGCCGCGGCCGGCAGGCCCTGGCCGAGCCGCAGCGCGGCCTCCCGCACCGAGGCGCGATGCGCGGCCAGGCGCTGCGCCAGCGCCGCCCGCAGCGCGTAGGACGGGCTGTCTTCCTGGGTTTCGGAAAGCGGCGCGAAGCGGGTCAGGGGCATCAATCGGGTTCCAGGTGGGATCTCGGCCTCGGCGACTGCCGGCGCGGGACCGCGCCGGCCGGTGCGTCAGGCCTCGCCGGCGGCCGGCTCGCTGGCGGAGCGGCCGGTCTTGCTGTGGGTCGCCTGGCCGCCCTTGCGGCCGGCCTGCGCCGCCAGGCTGCGGTCGCGGGAGAAGGAACGGTCGGCCGCCTTGACCGCCTGGCCGCCCTTGCGGCCGGCCTCGGCGGCGAGGCTCGGATCCTGGGCGAAGCTGCGCTTGGCCGCGGGCACGGACTGGCCGCCCTTGGAGGCGATGCTGCGCTGCTTCTCCTGGTCCATCGAGGCGAAGCCCTGCTTGCCGCCGCCGCTGCTGCGAGTCTGACTCATGGTCATGCTCCTGTCGCTGGCCCCGCGCCGGGGCCGGTGGGGTTGAAGGGGCCGGGCATCGCGACGCCCAGGCTTCCGACCAACCGCCCCGCTTCGCTCAAGTTCCCGCCCTGCTGGCGCTGCTGCGGAAAAACCGGCCGGTTCACGCCTGTGTGACCCGGGATGGGGACAGTCAGGTGCTCAGCACCGCCGAGAAGATGAAGCCCAGCACCACCAGGACCAGGGAGATCAGCAGCACCCAGCGGACGCGGCCGAGGGTGACGCCCTGCCGGGCCTCGTTGGTGGGGATGGGCTTGTCCGGCATCGGCGCCGCGTGGTGGCCGGGCGGCGGCTCGATGACGCGCTCGCGGGCAGGCTTGTCGCTGGTGTCGCTCATGGCGGCAGGCTCCCTCGATCGTGCCAGGGGGTACTCCCTGCGCTGGGGGAAAAAGCCTGGCGCCGCTTGAAGTTGCACCGCCGGGCCGGGGCGGGGGGGCTGCGCCACGCGGCGCCGCGGAACCGCGGGCGGGCCGCCGCGTTGCAGCGACATGGCCGCAACAGCGACAGGAGGCCCCGACATGTCCGGCAGCAGCCCCGCAACCCCGCCCCTGGCCCCCGATACCGGCGGCGCGCCGCCGCCGCTCGATCCGCCGCGCGGCGCGCCGCTGATCGCCTCCGACCGGGTCGAGGGCACGGCGGTCTACGACCCCTCCGGCAACAGGCTCGGCGCCATCGAGACGCTGATGATCGACAAGGTCGAGGGCCGCGTCGAATACGCCGTGCTGAGCTTCGGCGGGTTCCTGGGCTTCAACACCTCGCACTACCCGCTGCCCTGGGACCGGCTGCGCTATGACACCGGGCTCGGCGGCTATGTGGTCGATGTGACCGAGGCGCAGCTTTCCGCGGCGCCCTCCTATCCGCAGGACCAGCCGGTGGACTGGTCGGATCATGGCTGGGGGGAGAAGCTGCGCGGCTATTACGGGCCTTCGCCCTATGGCTCGCGCGACGGGCTCTGAGCCCATGCGAAAGGGGAGGGCGCGCGCCCTCCCCAAATGTCGTCCGCAGGATGCGCCCCCGGGCGGGGCGGCGCGCCGCCTAGCTGGCCAGCCGGCGGCGCTCCTCCAGCGAATGGCTGCGGTGGAATCGCGGCGCCGGCTGGCGCGTCGCATTCTCCTCCTCGAGCAGGGCGTAGAGGGCGGAGCGCGCCCGGTGCACCCGGCTCTTCACCGTGCCCACCGCGCAGCCCAGCACCTTCGCCACATCCTCGTAGGGCAGGCCGGAGCCGGCCACGAGGGTGAGGATCGAGCGGTGATCCTCCGGCAGGCGGTGGAAGATGCGCTGGAAATCGGACAGCTCCAGCCCCTCATCCTGGCGGGCGGAGACGGTGATGCGCTCCAGCTCGCTATCGTCCATCTCCCGCGTCAGCCGCCGCTTCGCCACGAATTCGTTGAGGAAGCGGTTGCGCAGGATGGTGAAGGCCCAGGCCTTGAAATTGGTTCCGGGCTGGAAGCGGTCGGCGGAATTGAGCATCCGCACCACGGCGTCCTGCACCAGGTCATCCGCATCATGCCGGTTGCGCGTCAGGGACCGGGCATAGGCGCGGAGATCGGGCAGGCAGGCGAGCAGTTCATCTTCGATCGGCGCCATTTTGACCTGATTTGCTGACTGCATTGCCGGTTCAAACGTGCCGCCGGAGGGGGAGTTGCGACCCGCCGGCCACAGCGGGTGCGAAACGAAAGCGCGAAACCCCTCCACACGCGGATGTTAGGCGCACGTTAAGATGCTGCGCTGCGGCGACCCGATCGCGCCCGCCGGTGGTCGGCGGGCGGCGCCGCAGCCAGGGCGGCCGCGCCGCCCCAGCAGGAGAGTTCCCCCATGTATCTCGACCGTCCCGTCGCCGCCCAGGACCTGCCCGCCAGCCGCCAGGGCAGCCTGCAGGCGCGATTCGACAATCTGTCCCTGCGGCTGGAGGAGCAAAGCCGCAGCCTCTGGTGCCACATGACCCCCGCCGGCAAGCCCAGCTACACCATGGCGCTGATGCGCGACGTGCACGCCATGCAGCACCATGTGGCGGCGCAGTTCTCGGCCAGCGCCACGCCGCCGGCCGATTGGTTCGTCATGGCCTCCGCCGTGCCCGGCATCTACAATCTGGGCGGCGACCTGGCGCATTTCGCCGAGCGCATCCGCTCCCGCGACCACGAGTCGCTGGTGCGCTACGGCCATGTCGCGGTGGAGGCGATCCACCGCAACCACATCGCCTTCGGCCAGCCCATGGTGACGCTGGCCCTGGTGCAGGGCGACGCGCTGGGCGGCGGCTTCGAGCATGCGCTCTCCTTCGACATGATCGTGGCCGAGCGCAGCGCCAAGCTCGGCCTGCCGGAGGTGCTGTTCAACATGTTCCCCGGCATGGGCGCCTACAGCTTCCTCTCCCGCCGGATCGACCGGCGCCGGGCGGAGGCGCTGATCAGCTCGGGCCGCATCCACAGCGCCGAGGAGCTGCACGAGATGGGCGTGGTCGACATCCTGGCCGAGGATGGCGAGGGCGAGACGGTGGCGCGCGAATACATCGCCCGGCATGCCCGCAAGCACAACGCGCTGCTGACCATGCTGCGGGCGCGCCGCCGGGTCGACCCGGTCACGCTGGAGGAGCTGCGCGACGTGGTCGAGATGTGGGCCGCGGCGGCGATGAATCTGGGCGAGGCCGACCTGAAGAAGATGGACCGGCTGGTGGCGGCGCAGGACCGGCGCCTGGCCGCCATGGGCTCGCCCGGCTACGCGACCGCGGCCGAATGAGCCGGCATCGCGCCGGCGCGCCGGGACCCCTCCCGGCGCGCCGGTGGTTGTGGGGTTGCGGGCGGGCGCCGGCCGGGCCGGTGCCCGGCGGCGGGGAGGCGGGCGCGGCGGCACCGGGGGAGCCCGCCGCGACACCGTCGCCGCGCCGCGGCGGGCTCAGCCGCGATGGCTCTGCCCGTTGCTGGCGGGCAGCAGCGCCTGGCGCAGCCGCTCGAGCTCCGCCCGCGCGCGCAGCGCCAGATCGGCGCCCTCGCGCATCACCTCCTCGCGGCTCAGCTTGCGCCATTCGCCGCAGAGCCGGGTGATGCCGATGGCGCCGAGATTGGCGGCGCTGCTGCGCAGCGCATGCGCCTCGGCATGGAAGCGCGCCATGTCGCCCTGCAGCGCCGCCTGGCCGATCTCCTCGATCAGCCGGGCGGCGTCCTCGAGGAAGTCACGCGCCAGCTGCGCCAGGAAATCCTCGCCGCCCAGGCGGCGCAGATTCTCCACCGTCTCCCCGTCCAGCGCCGGGCCGCTGGCGCGGAAGCGGGGGTGGGAGGCGATCTCGGCCACCGCCGGGGCCAGGGCGGTGCCGGGGCGCGGCGGGCGCGCCTTCTCCTCGACCACGCGCAGCAGCGTCTCGGCCTCGATCGGCTTGACCAGATAGCCATCCATGCCGGCCTCCCGGCAGCTCCGCTCGGCCGTCTCGGTGGCGTCCGCCGTCAGCGCCAGGATCGGCAGATGCGGCTGGCCCAGCGCCATGACGCGGAACAGCTTGGTGGCCTCCAGCCCGTCCATCTCGGGCATGTTCAGGTCCATCAGCACCAGGTCGAGCCGCTCCGCCTCGCGCTCCAGCACGTCGAGGGCGATGTCGCCATTGTCGGCCAGCAGCACCTCATGCCCGCCGCGCTCCAGGATGCGGGCGAAGACGCGCTGGTTGACCCGGCTGTCATCGGCCACCAGCACCCGCAGCCGGCGGGAGGGCGCGGGCGGCGGCAGGGCGGGCTGGGCATCCGCCGCCGGCGCGTCGCTCTCGGCCGCGGCCGGTGCCGCCGCCGCTAGCGCGGCGGCGTTGTGCAGCGCATTGGCGATGGTCGCGTCGTCGGAGGCGGGCGGCAGCAGCGCGACGCAGGCCTGGCGCAGCGCCTCCTCCGGCAGGCCCTCCACCGGCTCGGCGGCGATCAGCAGGCGCGGATGCCGGGCATGCTCCTCCGGCGGCAGCGCCGCGCCGGCATAGGCCAGCAGCAGGCAGCGCCCCTCCGGCCCCTCGGGCCGGGCGCGCAGCAGCCGCAGCGCCTCGGCCGCATCGGCCGCCGGCCGCGCCTCGACGCCGAGCCCGGCCAGCCGCTCGGCCAGCGCCGCGGCGCGGATCGGCGCCGGGTCCAGCAGCACCACGGCGAGGCCCGCCAGCGCCGCCGGCGCCGCCTCGGCCGGCGCCACCGGCACCTCGAAATGGAAGGTGGCGCCCTCGCCGGGGGCGGAGCGCACGCCGATCGTGCCGCCCATCAGCTGCACCAGGCGGCGGCAGATGGCCAGCCCCAGCCCGGTGCCGCCGAAGCGGTTGATGATGCTGGAATCGGCCTGGGTGAAGGTCTCGAAGATGCGCTCCTGCGCCTCGGGCGCGATGCCGATGCCGCTGTCCGAGACCTCGGCGCGGAGCCTGAGCCCGCCGCCCGGCTGCGGCACGGCGTCCAGCGCCACCGTCACCCCGCCCTCGGCGGTGAATTTCACCGCATTGCCGGCCAGGTTCAGCAGCACATCCAGCAGATGCCGCCGGTCGCCGCGCAGCATGGCCGGGATGCGCGGCGTCAGATGCAGGGAGAAGCGCAGCCCCTTGTCGCGGCTCTGCGCCGCCAGCAGGGCGCGCAGCTCGGCCAGCAGGGCGGCGGGGGCGAATTCCACCTGCTCGGAGGGCATGCGCCCCGCCTCGATGCGCGACAGGTTCAGGATGTCGTCGATCAGCGACAGCAGCGAGCGGGCGGCGCTGTCGACGGTGGCGAGCATCTCGCGCTGCTCGCCATCCAGCTTCGTGCCGCGCAGCAGCCCGCCCATGCCGATGATGGCGTTCAGCGGCGTGCGCAGCTCGTGGCTGACGCTGGCCAGGAACAGGGATTTGGCGCTGCTCGCCGCCTCGGCCTGCTGCTTGGCCTGGGACAGCTTGCGGATCAGCGTGCCGGCATAGAGCGGCAGGATCAGCAGCCCGACCCAGAGGCCGATGCCCAGATGCAGCTGCTCCTGCCAGAAGGGGGTGGCCAGCACCACCGCGCCGAAGCCGGCCAGCGCCCCCAGCATGGCGATGCGCAGCCAGGCCAGGCCGAAGCGGAAGCCATTGCCGAACACCACCCAGAGATAGACCGGCCAGAACATGGCCACGGCCTCGCCGCCCCAGTGCAGCTGCAGCGAGAGGAAGCCGCAATCCAGCAGCACCGCGGCCAGGCGCCGCGCCCGGTTGCTGGCGGGGAAGGCGATGATGTGCGCCAGCACGCCGATCGCCAGCAGGAAGAAGGCCGCCATGCCGGCCAGCGCCAGGCCGGGGCCGCCGCTGGCCCAGACCACCAGCAGGATGATGCCGCCGAAGACCAGGCGGTTCAGGCTCATCTCGTGCTCGCTGTCGGGGCGGGCGCGCAGCCGCGCCAGCAGCGGGCCGAACAGCCGCGCCGCCAGGCCGCGCGCGCCGCGCGGCGGCGGCGCGGCCGGGGGCGCCGCGCCTGGCATGGCGGCCCCCGGCGCGGGCGGCGGGAGGGGCGGCGGCGCGGTCCGGGTCCAGGGCATGGCGGTCTCCCTCAGCCCTGGTCGGGGCGGTGATGGGCGGGCCCGCCGGCGCGCCGCGCCGCGCCGCCGCCCGGCGCGGCCTGCGCCTCGCCGGCGCCGCCGGCCTCGCGCGCCGTGTCGCGCTGCGCGTCCCGCGCCGTGTCGCGATGCGCTTCCCGCGCCGTGTCGCGATGCGCTTCCCGCGCCGTGTCGCGATGCGCCTCCCGCGCGGTGTCGCGCTGGGCGCGCGGCCGCGCCTCCTTCTGCCGCAGCAGCCGGGCGAAGCCCTCGGCCGGCAGCGCCTCGCTGAAATAGAAGCCCTGCACCTCGTCGCAGCCCTCGGCGCGCAGCCGGGCCAGCTGCGCCTCGGTCTCCACCCCCTCCGCCACCACCTGCAGCCGCAGCATGTGGCCGAGATCGACGATGGTGCGCACGATGGCGGCGTCGTTCGGCTCGCTGGTCATGCCGCGCACGAAGGACTGGTCGATCTTCAGCCGGTCGATCGGGAAGTTCTTCACATAGTTCAGCGAGGAATAGCCGGTGCCGAAATCATCGACCGAGATGCGCACGCCGAGCGCGCGCAGCGCCTGCAGGCCGGAGGCGGTGGCGGCGTCCTGCTCCATCAGGATGCCCTCGGTCAGCTCCAGGTCGAGCCGGTCCGGCGCCAGCCCGGTCTCGCGCAGCACCTCGGCCACCAGCGCCCGCACATCCTGGCGGCGGAACTGCACCGGGGAGAGGTTGACGCTGATGCGCACCGGCGGCAGCCCCTCCGCCGCCCAGGCGGCGGCCTGGCGGCAGGCCTCGCGCAGCACCCATTCATTGATCGGCACGATCAGCCCGGTCTCCTCGGCGATCGCCAGGAAGGTGCCGGGGCCCGACAGCCCATGCCCGTTGCGGCGCCAGCGCAGCAGCGCCTCCGCCCCGGTGACGCGGTTGCCGCGCAGGTCGATCTGCGGCTGGTAGTGCAGCTCGAACTCGCCGCGGCCGAGGGCGGCGCGCAGCTCGGCCTCGATCTGCATCGCCTCGCGCGCGCGGGCATCCATGGCGGCGGCGAAGAAGCGCCAGCCATGCCGCCCCTCCGCCTTGGCGCGGTACATGGCGAGGTCGGCATTGCGCAGCAGCTCGTCCGGGTCGGCGCCGTCGCGCGGCGAGAGGGTGATGCCGATGCTGGCCGCCGCCGACAGGCTGTGGCCGTCGGAGAAGACCGGCTCGCCCAGCGCCGCCATGATGCGGCCGGCGAGCTCGGCGGCCTCGTCCGGGCCCTGGATGGCGGTCTGCACGATGGCGAATTCATCGCCGCCGAGCCGGGCGACCAGGTCCTCGGCCCGCGCCGTCATCTTCAGCCGCTGCGCGACGGTGCGCAGCAGCGCGTCGCCGACATGGTGGCCGAGCGCGTCATTCACCGCCTTGAAGCGGTCGAGGTCGAGGAACAGCAGGGCGAAGGCATGGTCGCCGCGGCGGCCGCGCGCCAGCTCGCGGCGCAGCCGGTCGCGCAGGAAGGCGCGGTTGGGCAGGCCGGTCAGCGCGTCGTGATGCGCCATATGGCCGAGCCGGCGCTCGGCCAGCTTGCGGTCGGTGATCTCGAGCGAGGTGGTCAGCACCGCCACCACCTCGCCGCGGCCATTGTGCAGCGGCGCCTTGGTGGTGGAGAAGATGCGCGGCTGCCCGTCCGGCCCCTGGGTCTCCTCCTCCCGCCCCGGCAGCGGCTGGCCGGTCTCGAACACCAGCTGGTCGAGGGCGCGGGAGCGCGCGGCGCGCTCGCGGCTGAACAGCTGCTCGACCGGCTGGCCGGCCAGGGCGTCGGGGGTGGTGCCGGCGAAATCCGCCTGGGCGGCGTTGACGAAGACGCAGCGGCCCTGCCGGTCGGCGGCGCTGATCATGGCCGGCACGGTGTCGATCACCTGGGCGAGCGCCGCCCGGCTGTCGCGCAGCATCTCCTCCCGCGCGCGGGTGCTGTGTTGCAGCGCCTGCTCCAGCGATTCGGCGCGGCGCTGGATCACCTGCTGCTGCCAGCGCATGCGCAGCAGGTTGCGGGCCCGGGTGAGGAATTCGTAATGGTCGACCGGGCTCAGCAGGAAGTCGGTGGCGCCGGCCTCCAGCGCCCGCATCCGGTAGGCGCGGTCATTATAGGCGGTGATGACGATGACCGGCGCATCCGCCGCCCCCGGCGCGCCGCCCTGGGGCGGGGGCAGGGCGCGCAGCCGGCGGGTGAACTCGGCCCCGTCCATGCCGGGCATGCGGAAATCGGTCACCACCAGGTCGGCCTCGTGGCCGGCCAGCCAGTCCAGCGCCGCCTGCGGGTCGCCGAAGGCCTCGACATGCACGTCGCGCTCCAGCGACAGCGCCAGGCGGCTGAAGATGTCGCGGTTCGTGGTCCTGTCGTCCAGGATCAGGATGGTGGCCATGACGCTCCGGGGGCCGGCCGCACAGGGCCGCGAAACGGGACAATCTGCCGGGTCGGCCCCCTCTCCTGGGGGCCGGCCCGGCCGGGCTGGGCGGCGCGGGGCGCTCTCTTGCCGAGGCAGGGGGGGCTCTGTAGCGTCCTGCGGCCGCGCCGAAGCGCCGCCGGCCAGGAGGATCCGCCATGCTCGACCTGTATTACTGGACCACGCCGAACGGCCACAAGGTTACCATGCTGCTCGAGGAAGCGGGGCTGCCATACCGCCTGGTCCCGGTGAACATCGGTAAGGGCGAGCAGTTCCATCCCGATTTCCTCGCCATCGCCCCCAACAACCGCATCCCGGCCCTGGTCGACCATGCCCCGGCCGGCGGGGGCGCCCCTGTCTCGCTGTTCGAGAGCGGGGCGATCCTGCTCTATCTGGCGGACAAGATCGGCCGTTTCATCCCGTCCCCGGCGGAGGTTGCCGCGCGGGCCGAGGTGCTGCAATGGCTGTTCTGGCAGATGGGGGGGCTCGGCCCCATGGCCGGGCAGAACCACCATTTCTCCCAGTATGCGCCGGAGAAGATCCCCTACGCCATCGACCGCTATGTGCGGGAGACCAACCGCCTCTATGGCGTGCTGGACCGCCGGCTGAAGGGGCGCGACTTCGTCGCCGGGCCGGACTACTCCATCGCCGACATGGCGATCTATCCCTGGATCGTGCCCTATGCGCGGCAGGGCCAGAATCTGGAGGATTTCCCCGAGCTCGCCCGCTGGTTCAGCGCCATCCAGGCGCGGCCGGCGACGCTCGCCGCCTATGCCCGCGCCGCCGAGATCAACCCGACCAGCGCCGCGACGGTGAACGAGCAGTCCCGCGCCATCCTGTTCGGCCAGACCGCAAACAGCGTCGCCATCGGCGAGGCCGCCTCCGCCGCGGCGAAGGGCTGAGCCGTGGCGCGCCGCCTCTACGAGCTGGCGGGGCAGGACCCCGACCGGCGCTTCAGCCCCTATTGCTGGCGCATCCGCATGGCGCTGGCGCATAAGGGGCTGGAGGTCGAGTGCCTGCCCTGGCGCTTCACCGAGGGCGCGGCCCTGGCCTTCTCCGGCCAGGACAAGGTGCCGGTGCTGGTCGATGGCGAGCGCGTGATCGCCGATTCCTGGGCCATCGCCGCCTATCTGGAGGCCGCCTATCCGGAGCGCCCAGCGCTGTTCGCCGGCGGCGATGCCCGCCCCGCCCGCTTCCTGACCGCCTGGGCCGACACGGTGCTGAATGCCGGGCTGGCGCGGCTGATCGTCAGCGACATTCCGCGCTGGCTGACGCCCGAGCAGGCCGCCTATTTCCGCCAGAGCCGCGAGGCGCGCTTCGGCATGAGCCTGGAGGCGCTGACCGATGGGCGGGAGGCGCGGCTGCCCGCCTTCCGCGCCAGCATGGCGCCGCTGCGCCTGGTGCTGCGCGAGCAGCCCTTCCTGGGCGGGGCTGGGCCCGACTATGGCGACTACGCCGTGTTCGGCAGCCTGCAATGGGCGCGCTGCGTCTCCGAGCTCAGCCTGTTCGAGCATGGCGACCCGGTCATCGCCTGGCGCGAGCGCATGCTGGACCTGTTCGGCGGGCTGGCGCGCGCGGCGCCGCATTGCGGCTAGGCCGGGCCGGCCGCTGAGCCGCGGCGGGCCCGCGCGCGCGGCCCATGCCGGTCTCGGGCGCCGATCCGGCCGCCGGCGCCAGGCCGGCGCCGCGCCGCGCTCCCTTCCGCCGCGGCCCGCCCCGGCCCATATGCGGGGCGGACCGCACGGCCCCGCCCGTGCCGGCCGCATGGGAGAGGAGAGGATTGGACCGCAGCCGCACAGCCCCGCCGGGTGAGGACGCGCCGCAGCGCGCGGGCGCCGGGCGCCGCGCCCTGCTGCGCGGCCTGGCCGGCAGCGCCGCCCTGGCCGCCATGCCCGCCCGCGCCCAGCCCCTGCCCACCGGCCCGTGGGAGCGTGTGGTGGCGCGGGCCCGCAATCAGGTGGTGCATTTCCATGCCCTGGGCGGCGATGCGGCGATGGATGCCTATATCGCCTGGGGGGCGGCGCGGCTGCGCCGCAGCCATGGCATCACCCTGCGCCATATCCGCCTGCGCGCCCTGGCCGAGGGCGTGGCGCGGCTGGCGGCGGAGCGCGCGGCCGGCCGCGACCGCGGCGGCGCCATCGACCTGCTCTGGTGCGAGGGCCAGCCCTTCCTGGCGCTGAAGCAGCAGGGGCTGCTGCGCCGCTTCGCCTATGAGCTGCCGAATTTCGCCCTCGTCGACACCGTGGGCAAGCCGGCCACGGCGCTGCATCACAGCGTGGCGGTGGAGGGCTATGGCGCGCCCTGGCGCATGACCCAGCTGGTCTTCCTGTATGACAGCGCGCGCCTGCCGCGGCCGCCGCTCTCCATGCTGGCCATGCCCGACTGGGCGCGTGAGCATCCCGGGCGGCTGACCCATCCGCAGCCGCGCGACCCGCTCGGCGCCGGTTTCCTGACCCAGGCGCTGTACGAGATGGTGGCGCATCCCCGCGTGCTGGCGGCGCCGGCCACCGACGACAACGCCGCCCTGGTCACCGCCCCCTTCTGGGAATGGTATGGCGCGCTGCGGCCGCATCTCTGGCGCCAGGGCCGCGCCTTCCCGCCCGATGCCGCGGCGCAGCGCCAGCTGCTGCGGGAGGGGGAGACCGACATCGCCATCGCCGCCGGCCCGGCCGATGGCTCCGCCGCCATCGCCCATGGCCTGCTGCCCGAGACGGTGCGCAGCTATGTGCCCACCATCGGCAGCATCGGCAGCGCCTCCTTCCTGGCCATCCCGGCCAATGCGGCGCAGCCCGAGGCGGCGATGCTGGCGGCCAATTTCTTCCTCTCGCCCGAGGCGCAGGCGCATGCCCAGGACCCGGCGGTGCTGGGCAGCCCGACCGTGCTCGACCTCGACCGCCTGTCCGAGGCCGACCAGCAGCGTTTCGCGGCGCTGCCGCGCGGGGTCGCGACGCTGAGCAACGCGGCGCTGGGCCGCCCGCTGCCCGAGCCGCATCCGAGCTGGGCGGCGCGGCTGACCGAGGAATGGGAGCGCCGCATCGCCCTGCCGATGCGCTGAGGCCGCCGGCCAAGGTGAAGCGCGGCGGGCAACCCTGAGCGGGGCGGGACCGTTGCCAAGGTATCGCCAACTGGCAAGGAGACCCGCATGCAGAGCGAAACCATCTGGCTGAATGGCGGCGGTGGCGTGCCGAACAATCCCCGGCTGCCGGTGCTGCTGTACCGCGCCAGCTTCTCGGCCGGCGCGCCGGAGGCGGTGGAGGCGCTGTTCGGCCGCCATGGCTGGCCGCCGGCCTGGCGCGACGGCATCCACCCTTATGTGCATTTCCACACCACGGCGCATGAGGCGCTGGGCATCGCCGAGGGCGCGGTGCGGGTGCAGCTGGGCGGCCCCGAAGGGCCGGAGCTGTCGCTCACGGCCGGCGATGTCGTGGTGCTGCCGGCCGGCACCGGCCATCAATGCCTGGATGCCAGCGAGGATCTGCTGGTGGTGGGCGCCTATCCCAATGGCCAGGTGCCGGACCAGCGCCGTGCCTCGCCCGAGCAGGCGGCGGAAGCCCGCGCCCGCATCGCCCGCCTGCCGGATCCGCCGGGCAGCCCGGTGACCGGCGAGCCCTATCCGCGCCGGCCGTAAGGGCCGGGTTTCGCGGCGCCGCCGGGCGGGCGGCGGCGTCGCGGACGCAGCCGCCTCAGGCGGCGGCGATCGCCGCGTTCATCGCCCGCACCCCGGCCGCCGGCCCCTCGGGATGGTTCCAGACGGCGCCGACGACCGCCAGGAAATCCGCCCCCGCCCGCACCAGCGGCGCGCAATTGGCCGCGCTGATGCCGCCAATGGCGACCGAGGGCAGCTCGAACATCTCGCTCCACCATTCGAGGATCCCGGGTTCGGCCCGGTGCTCCGCATTCTTGGTGGTGGTGGGGAAGAAGGCGCCGAAGGCCACGTAATCCGCGCCGACCTCGCCGGCTTCCATCGCCAGGTGCCGGCTGCCATGGCAGGTGATGCCGAGCATCCGGTCGGGCCCCAGCAGCTTGCGGGCGCGGGCATGGTCGCCATCGGACTGGCCGAGATGCGCGCCGTCGCAGCCGGTCTGCACGGCCAGATCCGCGCGGTCGTTCAGCAGGAAGGCGACATCGCGCGATTGCGCCACCGGGCGCAGGAGGTCGATGGCGCGCCGCAGCGCGTCGTCCTCCACATCCTTCAGCCGCAGCTGCAGCGCGGCGACATCGCCGGCATCGAGCGCCCGCGCCAGCGGATCGGCGAAAGCGGCCGGGTCCAGGGCAGGGGGCGTGATGAGGTAAAGGCGGCAGCGGGTCTCCCCGCCGCCGCCCTTGGTCTCCTCCGCCGGGGCGGAGCCGGCCATCAGGCGACCGGCGACTTGTAGACGGCGATGATGTCGGACAGCAGCTTCAGCGCCTCTTCCTTCGGGCGCTGGAAGGTGTTGCGGCCGATGATCGAGCCGTTGCCGCCGCCATTGTGGATGCCGCGCGCCATCTCGACCATCGACTCGGCGGTGCCCGCCTCGCCGCCCGAGAACACCACCAGGCGACGGCCGCCGAAGCAGGCATCGACCACGTGCTTGATGCGCAGCGCCAGCGTCGAGGCGTCGACCGGGTTCTTCTCGTAGGTCTTCTTGGCGGCGTCCAGGAAGATGGCGTCGGTCGGCGGCTTCACCTTGATGATGTGCGCGCCGGTCAGCGCCGCCATGTGCGCGGCATAGGCGCAGATGTCGAGCGCCGTCTCGCCCACCTTGTCCAGCATCGGGCCGCGCGGATAGCTCCACACCACCACGGCGAGGCCGGCGGCCTTCGCCTCGGCGGCGAGCTCGCGCAGCTCCTCCATCATCTCGAACTGGTATTCGGAGCCCGGATAGATGGTGAAGCCGATGGCCGAGCAGCCGAGGCGCAGCGCGTCGGCGACCGTCGCCGTCACCGCCTGGTCCTTGGTGGTGGACAGGCTGTTCGAGCTGTTCACCTTCAGGATGGTCGGGATGGCGCCGGCATAGGTGGAAGCGCCCGCCTCGATCATGCCGAGCGGCGCGGCATAGGCGGAGAGACCCGCCTCGATCGCCAGCTCGAAATGGTAGCGCGGGTCATAGGCGGCGGGGTTCGGGGCGAAGCTGCGCGCGGGGCCGTGCTCGAAGCCCTGGTCCACCGGCAGGATGACCAGGCGGCCGGTGCCGCGGAGCTGGCCCTCCATCAGGATGCGGGCGAGATTCGCCTTGGTGCCGGGATTGTCGCTCTCATACCAGGAGAGGATTTCCTTCACACGGCGCGTGAGCTTCATGGTCCGTCCTTCCGTTACGGCGAGGTTGATGCGGCTTTAGCCGAGGGACGCGGCGCTGTCACCTGCACCCGCCGTCAACCACAGCGTGAGCCGGGCCAGCAGCGCCGCCTCCGCCGCGCTGCCCGCGGCGGGCGGGCGCGGGCCGGGGTCGAAGGCCGGCGGTGCCGCGCGCCAGAGCGGCGTGCCGGCCTGGCGCGCGGCGCTTTCCACCTGGGGCCAGGCCGGGCAGCCCGCCTCCAGCACCAGCGCCGCCACGCCGCTGCCGAGCGCGGCCAGCGCGAAGCCCGGCATGGCGCCGCAATCCAGCACGGCCAGCGGCCGCGGCGCGCCTTGCAGCCCCTCCGCCGCCGCCGCCAGCGTCGCCAGCAGCAGGGCGGGCGACATCCAGGCGGCGGCGCCGGGCGGGGTGAGGAAGGGCAGGGCGGTGGCGGCGTCCTGGCCGGGCCCGGCCTGCGCCGCCGCGCGCAGCGCCAGCCGCGCCGAGGCCGCGCCGCGCAGCAGCACCGCCGGCAGCCTCCCTGTGGATGGCGACAGCGTCTCGCCGCCGGGCGCGCGGGCGGGGGGCGGTGGCGAGGCGGGCTCGGTCATGGCTTCTCCGTCATCCGGCTTGCCGCCGCGTGGCAGAAGCCACGGACAAGTTGTTGACCATCCGTTGACCCTGCCCGCGCGGCCCGCGTAAAGCCTGACAGCATGAAGTCCAAGGCGCGAGCGAAGGCGGCAGCATGAGCGATGCGGTGAGCGAGGCCGCGACCCGGCTGGAGCAGGCGGTGGAGCGGCTGGCGGCGGCGCTGGCGCGCCCGGTTCCGCCCGGCGCGGCACAGCCCCAGGGCGTGCCGCCCGAGGCGGTGGCGGCGCTGTCGGCCCGGCTGGACGACACGCTGGCGCGGCTGCGCACCGCGCTCGCCGAGGTCGAGGCCGGCGAGGCCGCGGCGGCCGAGGCCGATGCGGCCGAATCGGAGCCGGAAGCGGGCATGGGCCCCGCCGGCATGAGCAAGGGGAGCTGAGCGTGGGGCAGGTCACGGTTCGCGTTGGCGGCTATACCCATCCCGTCTCCTGCGAGGATGGCCAGGAGGGCCATCTGATCGCGCTGGCCGCCGAGGTGGACCGCCGCGTCTCCTCGATCCGCGCCATGGGCGGGCAGTTCGGCGAGAGCCGGCTGCTGCTGCTGGCGGCGCTGCTGCTGGCGGATGAGATCCACGACCTGCGGGTCGAGCTGTCGCGCGCCAAATCCGCCCCCGCCGGCAGCGGGCCGGCCGCCGACCCGGCGCTGGCCGACCGGCTCTCGCGCCTGGCCGAGAAGATCGAGGGCATTGCGGCGACGCTCGACGCCTCCTAAATGGGGTGGGCGGAGCTGCCGGGTGCGTCAGGCAACTTTATCCCTGGGGCCAATAAGCATCCTCCGGGAGCTGGCTCTGACCGGGCCCTGGTCCGGTTATCTGGCGCCCACCTGCTCACGCAGGCCTTAGGAGGATAAGACGCCAACGGCCATGGTGGCTCCGCACGTCATTCCGCTCACCCCCGCCGCCGATCCGCCGCAGCTGGCCGCCGAGAAGGCGGCGCTGCGGCAGCAGGCGCTGGCGCGCCGCGCCACGCTGGATGGCCAGGGCGCGGCCGAGGCGCTGGCCGGCATCGTGCTGGCGCATTGCCCGCCGCCGCCGGGCGCCATCGTCGCCGGCTTCTGGCCGATGGGCGAGGAGATCGACATCCGCCCGCTGCTGGCGCGGCTCGCGGCGCGGGGCCATGCCATCGCCCTGCCGGTGACGCCGCCGCGCGGCGCGCCGCTGCTGTTCCGCCGCTGGCGCCAGGGCGAGGCGCTGCAGCCCGGGCGCTTCGGCACCTCCACCCCGCCCGAGGAAGCACCGCTGCTGCGCCCGGACTGGCTGCTGGTGCCGCTGCTCGCCTTCGACCGGCGCGGCGCGCGGCTGGGCTATGGTGGCGGCTATTACGACCGCACCCTGGCGGCGCTGCCCGGCGCCACCACGATCGGCGTCGCCTATGCGGCGCAGGAGGTGCCGGCGGTGCCGACCGGCCCGAACGACCGGATGCTCTCCGGCATCGCCACCGAGACGGCGTATCTTCCCTCCGAAAGGTTCTGAGAATTGCGTATCCTGTTCCTGGGTGACGTGGTCGGCCGCTCCGGCCGCGACGCCCTGACGAGCGAGCTGCCCGGCCTGCGCGCCCGGCTGAAGGCCGATCTGGTCGTGGTCAATGCCGAGAATGCCAGCCACGGCTTCGGTGTCTCCCCCGACATGGTGCGGGCCTTCCTGGCGGCGGGCGCGGATGTGCTGACGCTCGGCAACCACAGCTGGGACCGCAAGGAGATCATCGGCTTCATCGATGGCGAGCCGCGGCTGATCCGCCCGATGAACTATCCGCCCGGCACGCCGGGCCGCGGCGCCACCGTCGTCGAGGTCCCCGGCGGCCGCAAGGCGCTGGTGATGAACGTCATGGGCCGGCTGTTCATGGAGCCGCTGGACGATCCGTTCCGCGCCGCGCAGGCGGAGCTGGCGAAGCACAGCATGGGGCAGGGCGGCACGGTGCAGGCCATCCTGGTCGACATCCATGCCGAGGCGACCAGCGAGAAGATGGCCTTCGCGCACAGTTTCGACGGCCGCGTCAGCCTGGTGGTGGGCACCCACACCCATGTGCCGAGCGCCGATCACCGCATCCTGGAGAATGGCACCGCCTACCAGACCGATGCCGGCATGTGCGGCGACTATGACAGCGTGATCGGCATGCAGAAGGGCGGCGCGGCGCTGCGCTTCTGGAAGAAGGTGCCGGGCGAGAAGCTGGCCCCGGCCGAGGGCACCGCCAGCCTGTCCGGCGTGTTTGTCGAGACCGATGATGCGACCGGCCTGGCGAAGCGGATCGAGCCGGTGCGCCTGGGCGGCCACCTGGCCCAGGCGATGCCCGTCGTTTAGTTTCTTCTTTCAGTTTGGCGTCCCGCTTCAGGCCATAGGCGGGACGCCAGCTGACAAAAGTTTTTTGGTTCTTTTTTTAAAAAAAGAACGCTTTCTTCTTTCGCTTTGATGCTTCGCCTTCGGCGCTCAATACAGGTTGGCGCTGATATGCGGCGCGTGCACCTCGTCGAATTCGCGCGCATCGACCAGCCCGCCGGTGTGCGCGGCCAGCAGCTCGCCGCCTGTCGGCGCCGCCGCCGGCTTGGCCCGGCCGCCCCAGAGCTTGGACCGCACCAGCGCCCGGGCGCATTGCATATAGACCTCGCGCACCTCGACCAGCAGCACCGTGGCCGGCGCCTGGCCCTGCACGGTGTAGCGCTGCAGCAGGGCAGGGTCGGCGCTGATGCGGCCCTGGCCGCCGATGCGCAGCGTCTCGCCCACCCCCGGCACCAGGAAGAGCAGGGCGAGCGCCGGGTCGTCCAGGATGTCGCGCAGCGCGTCCAGCCGGTGGTTGCCGCGCCGGTCGGGCAGGGCCAGGGTGGTCTCGTCCAGCACCTCGACGAAGCCGGGCGCGTCGCCGCGCGGCGTGCAATGGGCGCCGCGGGCGCCGCGGGTGGCCAGCAGGCAGAAGGGGCTGGCGGCGATGAAGGCGGCCGAGCGCGGGTCGATGCGGCTGGCCACCTTCTTCATCACGATGTCGGAGGCCGGCGGATAGAGCGCCTCCAGCGCGGCATGGCTGGCGACGCGATGCGCCTCGTCCGGGACGATCGGCGGGGCGGGGGGCGGGGCGTCGGTCATGGCGCGGCGGCGGCCTTCTCGGCTCACCGGGCGGCGATGCGCCCGGTGCCTCCGGTGTCGGAGAGGGTTGCGGCACCCCCAGCCATACGGGCCGGCACGCCATCGCGCCAGACCGGACGGTGCAGCGGCGCCATGCCGGCATGCCCGGCGGGGCCAGGCCCCCTCGCACAGCGGCACGCGGCGCGGTATAGGGGCCAACCCCCGGAACATCCCGAGAATACCGGAGAGCAAGCGCGTGGCCGGCCATTCCCAGTTCAAGAACATCATGCACCGCAAGGGCGCGCAGGACGCCAAGCGCGCGCGCGCCTTCGCCAAGCTGATCCGCGAGATCACCGTCAGCGCCCGCCAGGGCCTGCCCGATCCCGCCTTCAACCCGCGGCTGCGCTCGGCGGTGCAGGCGGCGCGTGTCGCCAACATGACCAAGGACACGATCGACCGCGCCATCAAGAAGGCCAGCGGCGCCGCCGCCGGCGAGGATTATGTCGAGGTCCGCTATGAGGGCTACGGCCCGGCCGGCGTCGCCATCATCGTCGAGACGCTGACCGACAACCGCAACCGCACCGCCTCCGACATCCGCTCGGCCTTCTCGAAATATGGCGGCGCGCTGGGCGAGACCAATTCGGTGGCCTTCCAGTTCGAGCGCAACGGCGTGGTCCGCTACCCGGCCGCCGCGGCCGATGCGGACGCCATGCTGGAGGCCGCCATCGAGGCGGGCGCGGCCGATGTCGAGAGCGGCGCGGAAGGCCATGAGATCCGCACCGCCATCGAGGACCTCTTCACCGTCCGCGACGCGCTGGAGGAAAAGTTCGGCCCGGCGGAGAGCGCCAAGCTGGAATGGCGCCCCAATGTCACGGTCGAGCTGGACGAGGAGAAGGCGCGCAGCGTGCTGAAGCTGATCGACGTGCTGGACGAGCATGACGACGTGCAGACGGTGACCGCCAATTTCGAGGTGCCGGAAGACGTCCTCGCCCGGCTGTCGGACTGACGGCCATGGTCCGGCTGCTCGGCCTCGACCCCGGGCTCCAGCACACCGGCTGGGGCGTGGTGGAAAGCTCGGGCAGCCGGCTGCGGCACCTGGGCGATGGGGTGATCTCCACCACCGCCGATCTGTCGCTGGCCGAGCGGCTCTGCCAGATCCACCGCGCGCTGAACACGCTGCTCGAGCTGTGGAAGCCGGATGAGGCGGCGGTGGAGCACACCTATGTCAACAAGAACCCCGGCGCCGCGCTGAAGCTCGGCCAGGCGCGCGGGGTGGTGCTGCTGGCGCCCGCTCTGGCCGGGCTGCCGGTCGCCGAATACCAGGCGATGGAGGTCAAGCGCGCCGTGGTCGGCACCGGCCACGCCGACAAGGTGCAGGTGGCCGAGATGGTGCGCCGCCTGCTGCCGGGCGCCACGCTGCGTCGCGCCGATGCCTCGGACGCGCTGGCGGTCGCCATCTGCCACGCGCATCACCGCAACACCCGTGTCGCTCTGGCGAAAGGCTACGTCCCGGCATGATCGGCAAGCTCACCGGCAGGCTGGACAGCCAGTTCGACGGCGGCTGCATCTTCGACGTCAACGGGGTGGGCTATCTGGTGGCCTGCTCGGCCCGCACCCTGGCCGCCCTGCCGCCGCCGCCCGGCATCGGCTCTCTGCTGATCGAGACGGTGGTGCGCGAGGACGCCATCCTGCTCTACGGCTTCGCCGATGCCACGGAGCGCGACTGGTACCGCACGCTGACCGGCATCCAGGGCGTCGGGCCGAAGGTGGCGCTCGGCCTGCTCTCCACCCTGTCGCCGGCCGATCTGGCCCGTGCGCTGATCGCCGGCGACAAGGGCGCCATCAACCGCGCCCCCGGCGTGGGCCCCAAGCTGGCGGCCCGGCTGGTGGCGGAACTGTGCGACAAGGTCGGCGCCCTGCCGACCGGGCCGGGGCTGTCGGCCGGCACCGTGACCATCGCGGCGCAGCTGCCGCCGGCCGACCGGGCGCAGGCGGATGCCATCTCGGCGCTCACCAATCTCGGCTGGAAGCGCCCGGAAGCCGCCGGGGCGGTGCAGCGCGTGGCCGAGAAGCTGGGCGAGGGGGCGGGGCTCGAATCGCTGATCCGCGAGGCGCTGAAGGAACTGGCGCCGCGATGAGGTCCCCGAAAGGCTGGGGGAATGAATTCCCCCAGACCCCCATCTTTTTTCTGCCAGTTGGGGCCAGTGCCGGAGGGCGCGCCAGCGGCGCGCCCGAGAACGGACAAAACGAGAAGGGGGTCCGGGGGAATTCATTCCCCCGGAATCTGCGCCGATGAGCGACCGCATCTCCGACCCGCATCGCAGCGAGGAAGACGCCGCCGAGGCCACGCTGCGGCCGCAGACCCTGGACGATTTCACCGGCCAGAAGGCGCTGCGCGAGAATCTGGCCATCTTCATCCAGGCCGCCCGCACAAGGGGCGAGGCGCTGGACCACGTGCTGCTGCACGGGCCGCCGGGGCTCGGCAAGACCACGCTCGCCCAGATCGTGGCGCGGGAGATGGGGGTGGGCTTCCGCGCCACCTCCGGCCCGGTGCTGCAAAGGGCAGGGGACCTCGCCGCGATTCTCACCAATCTGCAGCCGCGCGACGTGCTGTTCGTCGATGAGATCCACCGGCTGCAGCCGGCGCTGGAGGAAACCCTCTACCCGGCGATGGAGGATTTCCAGCTCGACCTCATCATCGGCGAGGGCCCGGCGGCGCGCACCGTGCGCATCGACCTCCCCCCCTTCACCCTGGTGGGGGCCACGACGCGGGCCGGGCTGCTGGCGACGCCGCTGCGCGACCGCTTCGGCATCCCGCTGCGCCTGCAATTCTACACGCCGGAGGAGCTGCTGCTGATCGTCCGCCGCGGCGCGCAGAAGCTTGGCTTCGCGCTCACCGAGGAAGGCGCGGCCGAGATCGCCAACCGCTCCCGCGGCACGCCGCGCATCGCCGGTCGCCTGCTGCGCCGGGTGCGCGATTTCGCCCTCGTCTCCGGCAAGCCGGCCGACCGCGCCATGGCGGATGCCGCGCTGAACCGGCTGGAGGTGGACGGCAAGGGGCTGGACGCCATGGACCGCCGCTATCTCCGCCGCATCGCCGAGCATCATCATGGCGGTCCGGTGGGCGTCGAGACCCTGGCCGCGGCGCTCGCCGAAGGCCGCGACACGCTGGAGGAGGTGGTCGAGCCCTACCTGATCCAGGAAGGCTTCGTGCTGCGCACCCCGCGCGGCCGGGTGCTGGGCGACCTGGCCTGGCGGCATCTGGGCATGAGCCCGCCCGCCGGCACCCAGGCCGACCTGCTGGGCGGCGGCCTGTCGTGAGCTGGCCGCATCGCTGGCCGGTCCGGGTCTATTTCGAGGACACCGACGCGGGCGGGATCGCCTATCACGCGAGCTATCTCCGCTGGGCAGAGCGGGGCCGCACGGAATCCTTGCGTGCCATAAACTTGCCGCATCAAGTTATGATAGAACGTCACTCTTCGATGCTCGTGGTGCGGCGCATCGAAGTGGAGTATGTGGCCCCCGCACGGCTCGACGATTCCCTGTTCGTGGAAACCGCGGTGCGCCGCTTCGGCGGCGCCTCGGTGGACCTCGCGCAGGACATCCGGGACGAGGCGGGCGGCTACAAGGCGCGGCTGCGCGTCGGTCTGGTCTGTGTGCGTGCCGGCGACATGCGCCCGGGTCCCGTGCCGGGCCCCTGGCGCGAGGCCTTCCGGCTGGCGGCGCAGGCGGCGGCCGGCTGAACCGCCGGGCCTTGTGCCGCAGGGTCGCACCGGGCGGCCGGACGGAAAGAAGAGTGTGCCGGCCGCGCCGGCGGGGTGAGAGAAGGAGAATGCCGTGGGTGACAGCGTGACCGCGTCCAACCTCGGCCAGGTGGCACACGACCTGTCGCTCTGGGGCCTGTTCATGCAGGCCGACTGGGTGGTCAAGGCCGTCATGCTGGGGCTGCTGCTGGCCAGCGTCTGGGTCTGGGCGGTGGTGTTCGAGAAGGTGACCAGCCTGCGCCGGGTGAACCGCGCGGCGGATGCCTTCGAGGACCGCTTCTGGTCGGGCGGCAGCCTGGAGGCGCTGTACCAGCAGGAGGGCGAGCGCCCGACCCACCCGATCGCCGCCGTCTTCGGCGCCGCCATGCGGGAATGGGAGCGCAGCTCCGCCCGCCCGGCCGAGGGCGCGGCGCTGGCCGGCATGCAGCAGCGCGCCGAGCGCGCCATGAATGTCGCCATCACCCGGGAGATGGACCGGCTGGAGCGCTGGATGGTGTTCCTGGCCTCGGTCGGCTCGGTCGGGCCCTTTGTCGGCCTGTTCGGCACGGTCTGGGGCATCATGAACAGCTTCTCGGCCATCGCCGGCATGAACAACACCAACCTCGCCGTGGTGGCGCCGGGCATCGCCGAGGCGCTGTTCGCCACCGCCATCGGTCTGGTCGCCGCCATCCCGGCGGTGCTCGCCTACAACAAGATCACCACCGACCTGGCGCGCTTCGCCGCGCGGCTGGAGGGCTTCGCCGCCGAGTTCGGCGCCATCCTCTCCCGCCAGGCCGAGGAGCGGGGCTGACACCATGGGCATGTCCACCGGCGGCGGAGGCAGGGGGCGCGGGCGCTACCGCGCCATGTCCGAGATCAATGTGACGCCGCTGGTCGACGTCATGCTGGTGCTGCTGATCATCTTCATGGTGGCGGCGCCGCTGATGACGGTCGGCGTGCCCATCGACCTGCCCAAGACCAACGCCCAGGCGCTGAACCAGGAGACCGAGCCGCTGACCATCTCGGTCAACGCCGAGGGCCGCATCTTCCTGCAGGAGACCGAGGTGCCGCTGGAAGGGCTGGTGCCGCAGCTGCAGGCCATCATGCGCGAGCAGCGCCCCGGCGCGCCGGAGCGGCGCATCTTCGTGCGCGGCGATCGCGGCATCAATTACGGCCGGGTGATGGAGGTGATGGGCACCGTCTCCTCCGCCGGCTTCACCCGCGTGGCGCTGCTGGCCGAGCAGCCCTCGGGCGCCCCCGCCCGGGGCGCCGCCCCGGCCCAGGGCGCGGCGCGTCCCGGCCAGCAGCAGCAGCCCCAGCAGCAGCCTGTGCCGCTGACGCCGCGGCGCTGAGCGGGAGCACGGCAGGACATCCATGGCCCGTTCCGGCCTCCGTTTCTGGGCTGGGGTTTCGGCGGCGCTGCACGCGCTGTTCGGCCTCATCCTGCTGTTCCGCCTGCCGGGCCGGGAGATCCCGCCGCCGCAGGAAGCCGTGCCGGTCGAGCTGGTGACGCCCGACGCGCCGCAGCTGGCGCAGGCGCCGAATCCGTCCCCGGTGCAGGCGCCGCCGGCGCCCGAGGCGAACCCCGACCCCTCGACCAACCCGTCCAGCGAGCCGTCGCGGCCGACCCCGCCGACGCCGCCGCCGCCACCCCCGCCGCCGCCGCCCGCGCCGACACCCGCGCCGGCGCCGCCGACGCCCACCCCGCCGGCCCCGGTGCCGCCCAGCCCGCAGCCCTCGACCCAGGCGCCGACCGCGCCGCTGCCGACGCCGGCCCCGCCGGCGCCGCCGCAGCAGGCCGCGCCGCGCCCGGCGCCGACCCCGCCGCCGGCCCCCACCGCCGAACTGCCGACGCCGCCGCTGCCGGTGCCGCCGCCGCCCGCGCCGACGCCGCCGCAGCAGCAGGCCGAGCGCCCGCAGCCGCAGCAGCCGACGCCCGAGCGCACGCCGCCGCAGCCGGAGCGCCCGGCGCAGCCGCCGCAGCAGCAGGCCGCCGCCCAGCCGGGCCCGCCGCTGCCGCTGCCGCCGCCCCCCGCGCCGCCGGCCCCGCCGACGCCGACCCCCGCCGCGCCCAGCACCGCGACGCCCTCGCGGGAGGCCACGACGCAGCCGGGCACCGGGCAGACCCCGCCCTCGCGCAACACCGCCGAGCGCAGCCAGTCGGTGCTGAACACGCTGGAGCGGCTGCGCGCCGCGCAGCAGCAGAACGAGCCGCCGCGGGCGCGCGCCAATCCGGGCGGCAGCCCGGCCTCGGGCGGCGGCGCCCCCTCCGGCGCCGCGCTGCTGACCGCGGGCGAGGTGCGCGGCGTGTCGGAGCGCATCAGCGAATGCTGGTCGGTCGATGCCGGCATGCTCGGACTTGACCAGATCGTGGTCGAGCTGCGGGTGGACATCGACCCGGCTGGAGTCATACGCAACGTCCGGCCGGCCAGCGGCGTTCCTTCGGACCCGCGCGCCCGCGCGGTGTATGAGAGCGCGCGCCGCGCCCTGCTGGACCAGAAATGCAGCCCATTGCCCGTGCCACGCGAGAAGATCCCGTCGCTGAACAACGCGACCTTCCGATTCAACCCGAGGGGCCTCGTCCGATGATCAAGCTCGACCCCACCCTGTCCCGCCGCCTGGCCCTGCTCGGGCTGGGCGGGCTGGTCGGCGCGCCGCTGCTGGGCGCCGCCTCGCTGGCCCGGGCCCAGGCGCCGGCGCCGGGCGGCACGGCCGCCGGCGGCCAGGTGATCGACATCACCCGCGCGCGCACCGACCCGATCCCGATCGCGCTGCCCGATTTCGCCGGCGGCTCGCCCCAGGCGCAGCAGCTCGGCCAGAACATCACCCGGGTGATCGCCAACAATCTGCGCAATTCCGGCCTGTTCCGCCCGGTCGAGCGCAGCGCCTATATCCAGACGCCGGAGGCGGCCGCCGCCGCGCCGCGCTTCCAGGATTGGCGCGTCATCGGCGCCCAGGCGCTGGTCACCGGCCGGGCCGAGCCGCAGGGCGACCGCGCCCGCATCGAGTTCCGCCTGTGGGAGGTGAGCTCCGAGCAGCAGCTGCAGGGCACCGCCTACACCGCCAACGCCGCCAATTGGCGGCAGATCGCCCATGTCATCTCCGACGTCATCTATGAGCGGATGCTGGGCGAGAAGGGCTATTTCGACACCCGCATCGTCTATGTGGCCGAGAGCGGCCCGCGCGACCGGCGCACCCGGCGGCTCGCGATCATGGACCAGGATGGCGAGAACCACCGCTTCCTGACCGATGGCAGCTTCCAGGTGCTGACGCCGCGCTTCCATCCGAATGCGCGGCAGATCGCCTTCATGTCCTATTTCAACAACCAGCCCCGCGTGTACCTGTTCAACCTGGACAGCGGCCGCCAGGAGGTGCTGGGCAATTTCCAGGGCATGACGCTCAGCCCGCGCTTCTCGCCGGATGGCCGCTCGGTCGTGCTGTCCTCGGCGCGCGGTGGCGACGCCAACATCTATGTCGTCGACCTGGCCTCGCGGCGCGAGCGGCAGCTCACCTCGGGCGGCGGGCTCGACGTCTCGCCCAGCTATTCGCCGGACGGGTCGCAGATCGTCTTCAACTCCGATCGCGGCGGCGACCAGCAGCTCTACATCATGGATGCCGGCGGCGGCGGCGCGCGCCGGATTTCCTTCGGCAATGGCCGCTATGCGACGCCGGTCTGGTCGCCCCGTGGCGACCTGATCGCCTTCACCCGCATCTCCGGCGGGCGCTTCGGCATCGGCGTGATGCGCCCCGACGGCTCGGGCGAGCGCATCCTCTCCGAGGGCTGGGCGATGGAAGGCCCGACCTTCGCGCCGAATGGCCGCGTGCTGGCCTTCTACCGCGAGAGCCAGGCGCGCGACGCGCGCGGCGGCGGCTATTCCGCCCGTCTGTCGATGATCGACATCGCCGGCTTCAACGAGCGGCAGATCGTGACACCGACGGATGCCACCGACCCGAGCTGGTCGCCGCTGCTCTCCTCCTGAGCACCGCCTCCGCCCCGGGACGCCCTGGCGCGTCCCGGGCGCCCGCGCGGCGGCTTTCGCCGCGCCATGACCATCCCTGGCGGCGGCTTTCGCCGTGCCATGACCATGTCCTGCGGCGCCTGTCGCCGCGCCATGGGGAGATCCCGCGCGGCGGATTTCATCGCGCCAGGACCATCCCGCGCGGCGGCGTTCGACGCGCCATGCCGCCCCGCGCCGATTTCCAGAGATCGCAGTCCAGAGCTTTGCAGTGGAGGAAGGGCAACCATTCCGCCCCTGCGGTATTCTGTGCCTTGAAGACGCCCCAATCGGAGCGTAACCGCGGCCTTAATTCGACCTGAAACGGGAATCGACACCGATGCAGATGAAGCTCCTCGGCGCGCTCGCCGCCGCCGCCCTGCTCTCCGCCTGCGCCAGCGAGGACACCTCGGGCGCCGCGACCGGCGCCGGCGCCGCCGCCGGCTCCGGCGGCCTGGCCGCCGGCAGCGTGCGCCCGGGCAGCCAGGAAGACCTGGTCGCCAATGTCGGCGACCGCGTCTTCTTCGACACCGACAGCTCCTCGGTGCGCGGCGACCAGCGCGCCACGCTGGAGCGCCAGGCCGCTTGGCTGGCGCAGTACCCGCAGGTGCAGGTCGTCATGGAAGGCCATGCCGACGAGCGCGGCACCCGCGAGTACAACCTGGCCCTCGGCCAGCGCCGCGCCAATTCGGCGCGCGACGTGCTGGTGGCCCAGGGCGTGGCCCCGGCCCGCATCTCCACCATCTCCTACGGCAAGGACCGTCCGGCGGCGCTGGGCTCCACCCCGGACGCCTGGGCGCAGAACCGCCGCGCCGTCACGGTGGTGCGCTGAGCGCATCGCCCGCCGGGTGCTCCCGGCGTGCTTCCTTGACGCCGGCCTGACCGGCTGAGACAAGCGGCGGTCCCCGAAAACACGGGGGCCGCCGTTTCCCGTTGCACCGCTCCGCTCCATGCCCCGTTGCGCCCGGAAGGACCTGGCCATGCTTCGCTCGCTGCTTCTCGCCCTGCCGCTGCTGCCGATGCTGGGCGCCGCCCCGGCCCTGGCGCAGGTGGAAAGCCGGGAAGGCATCGCCCTGCAGAACCAGATCCTGCAGCTGCGTCAGGAGATGGAGACGCTGCGCCGCAGCGGCGGCGGTGGCGGCTATGCCGCGCCGGTGCCCGTCGCGCCGCCCTCGCGCGGCGGCGGCGCCGGCGGCGCCTCGCCCGAGCTGGTCGGCCAGCTGCTGGAGCGCATCGGCAATCTGGAGGAGGAGGTGCGCCGGCTGCGCGGCCAGGCGCAGGAGGCCGAGTATCGCGACCGCACCCAGCAGCAGGCGATCGAGAAGCTGCAGGGCGACATGGATTACCGGCTGCAGCAGCTGGAGCAGGGCGGGGGCGGTGGCGCCGCGCCGCGCCCGGCCGCCCCCGCCGCGCCGCCGCCCGCGCAGCGCTCCGACGCCGCGCCGGCCGCGCCCGCCGCCGCCAGCGCGCCGCGCACCGCCGAGCGGGCCCTGGCCGATGGCCAGGCCGCCCTGTCGCGCCGCGACTACAACGCCGCCGAGACCGCGGCGCGCGAGGTGATCGCCAGCCGCAACAATGCCCGCGCCCAGGATGCGCAGCTGCTGCTGGGCGACGCGCTGCTGGGCAAGCGCGATTTCCAGAACGCCGCGCTGGCCTATGACGACGCCTATCGCCGCAACCGCAGCGCCTCCCGCGCGCCGGAGGCGATGCTGGGCCTGGCCAATTCCTTCCTGGGCTTCGGCGCCAAGCGCGAGGCCTGCGCCACGCTCGACGATCTGCGCAGCGAATTCCCGCGCCTCTCCGGCAATCTGGCGACCCGCGCGGCCGATGCCCGGCAGCGTGGCGGGTGCCGCTGATCCCGGGCTGAGCCCGGCCGCGCCGCTGCGCGCGGCGGAGTTCGCGGCGCTGCTGGCGCCGCTCGGCCCTTTCGGGGACGCGCCCGGCTTCGCCGTGGGCGTCTCCGGCGGGCCGCATTCCCTGGCCCTGGCCCTGCTGGCGCGCGATTTCGTCCGGCCGCTGGGCGGAAGGGTGCTGGGCCTGGTGGCCGATCACGGGCTGCGCCCCGAAAGCGCCGCCGAGGCCGCCTGGACCTGCCGCACCCTCGAGGCCCAGGGCATTCCCGCCCGCCTGCTGGCCCTGGGGCTGCCGCGCGGCAGCGCGGTGCAGGAACGCGCGCGGCAGGCGCGGCTTTCGGCGCTGCTCGGCGCCTGCGCGGCGGCGGGGCTGCCCTTCCTGCTGCTCGGCCAGCATGCCGGCGACCAGGCGGAGACGGTGCTGTTCCGCGCCCTGCGGGGCAGCCGCGCCACCGGCCTCTCCGGCATGGCGCCGCGCCGCGCCGCGGCCGGGGCGGTGATCCTGCGGCCGCTGCTGGCCACCCCGCCCGCCCGGCTGGAGGCGCTGCTGGCCGCGCGCGGCCTGGCGCCGCTGCGCGACCCCTCCAACCGCGATCCGCGCTTCACCCGGGTGCGGCTGCGCCAGGCCCTGGCCGACCCGGACGGCACCGGCCCCGGCACCGCCGCGCTGGGCGCCGCCGCCGACGCCTTCGCCCGCCGCCGCCTGGCGCAGGAGGCGGCGCTGGCCGCGCGGCTCGGCGCCGCCGCCGCGCTGCAGCCGGAGGGCTTCGCCTGGCTGGACCCGGCGGCGCTGGGCGAGGATGACCTGGCGGTGGAGGCGCTGGCCCGGCTGATCCGCCTGCTTTCGGGCGCCGAGCACGCGCCGCCGCGCGATTCGGTGGCCGCGCTGCTGCGGCGCCGCGGCGGCACCCTGGCGGGCGTGCTGTGGGACGGCGCGCTGCTGTGCCGCGAGCCCGCCGCCTGCGCCGCCCCGGTGCCGGCGCGGCCCGGCGCGCTGTGGGATGGCCGCTGGCGGCTGCTGGGCCCCGGCCCGGGCGGGGATGTGCTGCTGGGCGCGCTGGGGGCGGCGTCGGGCCGGCTGGCGCGCGGCCAGCGGCGCGGCCTGCCGGCGCGGGTGCTGGCCGGGCTGCCGGCGCTGTGGCGGGAGGGGGCGCCGCTGGCGGTCCCGGCGCTCGGGCTCGGGGTGCAGGCGCGCCTCGGTTTCCAGCCGCGGGGCGGCGCCTTGCCGGGCTAGATCCGGCGGCCAAAATGCCTTGAAATCAGCGCGTTGCCGGCCGATGCGGCGCGAGCCTGGCCGGGCCGCGCGAAGCCCAAGCCCGTGTCAATGCTCCGGAAACTAAAGAGATTGAAAGATGCCCTGCGCGGCATGGTTTCAGAATGGCCAAGGGCGCCCTATGTTCTCAGGGCGCCGGGCCAGTCTCCTCCGCTGGCCGGCACACGGATGGGAACCGCACGGTGAACAATTTCGGCCGCAACCTGGCGCTCTGGGTGATCGTGGCGCTGCTGCTCGTGGCGCTGTTCAATCTCTTTCAACCTTCCTCCTCGACGCGCCAGACCGGGCAGCAGGTCGCCTATAGCGACTTCCTGAACGAGGTGAATGGCGGCCGTGTGCGGGACGTGACCATCCAGGGCCGCACCCTGACCGGGCAGCTGGCGGACGGGCGCAGCTTCAGCACCTACACGCCCGAGGACCCCAGCCTGGTCAGCCGCCTGACCGACAAGGGTGTCCGCGTCGTGGCTCGGCCGGAGGAGAGTGACGTCAACCCGCTCTTCCACTACCTGCTCTCCTGGTTCCCGATGCTGCTGCTGA
The DNA here is from genome assembly GCF_030818485.1 of Pseudoroseomonas cervicalis. Classification (NCBI taxonomy): domain Bacteria; kingdom Pseudomonadati; phylum Pseudomonadota; class Alphaproteobacteria; order Acetobacterales; family Roseomonadaceae; genus Roseomonas; species Teichococcus cervicalis. The sequence continues at coordinate 628,986 of NZ_JAUTAJ010000004.1, forward strand.
TCGGCGTCTGGATCTTCTTCATGCGCCAGATGCAGGGCGGCGGCGGCCGGGCCATGGGCTTCGGCAAGTCGCGCGCCCGGCTGCTGACCGAGAAGCAGGGCCGCGTCACCTTCGAGGACGTGGCCGGCATCGACGAGGCCAAGGGCGAGCTCGAGGAGATCGTGGACTTCCTGCGCGACCCGCAGAAATTCCAGCGCCTCGGCGGCAAGATCCCCAAGGGCGTGCTGCTGGTCGGCCCGCCCGGCACCGGCAAGACCCTGCTGGCGCGTGCCATCGCCGGCGAGGCGAATGTGCCCTTCTTCACCATCTCGGGCTCCGACTTCGTCGAGATGTTCGTGGGTGTGGGTGCGTCCCGCGTGCGCGACATGTTCGAGCAGGGCAAGAAGAACGCCCCCTGCATCATCTTCATCGACGAGATCGACGCGGTCGGCCGCCACCGTGGCGCCGGCCTCGGCGGCGGCAATGACGAGCGCGAGCAGACCCTGAACCAGATGCTGGTCGAGATGGACGGCTTCGAGGCGAATGAGGGCGTCATCCTCATCGCCGCGACCAACCGCCCCGACGTGCTGGACCCGGCCCTGCTGCGCCCCGGCCGCTTCGACCGCCAGGTGGTGGTGCCGAACCCCGACGTGTCGGGCCGCGAGAAGATTCTCCGCGTCCATATGCGCAAGGTGCCGCTGGCCTCGGATGTCGATCCGAAGACCATCGCCCGCGGCACGCCCGGCTTCTCCGGCGCCGATCTGGCCAATCTGGTGAACGAGGCGGCGCTGCTGGCCGCCCGCTCGGGCCGCCGCACCGTCGGCATGCACGAATTCGAGATGGCCAAGGACAAGGTGCTGATGGGCGCCGAGCGGCGCTCGATGGTGATGTCCGAGGACGAGAAGAAGATGACCGCCTATCACGAGGCCGGTCACGCCCTGGTCGCGCTGCATGAGCCGGAATGCGATCCGGTCCACAAGGCGACGATCATCCCGCGCGGCCGGGCGCTTGGCCTGGTGATGTCGCTGCCGGCCGGCGACCGCTACAGCAAGCACAAGAGCAAGCTGAAGGCGGAGCTGGCCATGGCGATGGGCGGCCGCGTCGCCGAGGAGCTGATCTTCGGCGCCGACAAGGTCTCCAACGGCGCCTCGGGCGACATCAAGATGGCCACCAACCAGGCCAAGATGATGGTCACCGAATGGGGCATGAGCGAGAAGCTCGGCATGATCGCCTATGGCGACAACAGCCAGGAGGTCTTCCTGGGCCATAGCGTCACCCAGTCGAAGAACGTCTCCGAGGCGACGGCGCGGGAGATCGACAGCGAGGTCCGCTCGATCATCGACGAGGCCTATGCCCGCGCCAAGCACACGCTGCAGACCAATATCGAGGAGCTGCACGCGCTGGCGAAGGGGCTGCTGGAGTATGAGACCCTGTCGGGCGACGAGATCCGCCAGGTGATCAAGGGCGAGCCGGTGGTGCGCAACCGCCCCGACGAGCCCACCCCCTCCGGCCGCGGCAGCGTGCCGAGCTCGGGCCGGCCGACCCGGCCGGGCGGCTTCGGCAACCCGGCGCCCCAGCCGGGGGCCTGAGGCAGGCCGCGCCCGCGCGGCCCGGCTTTCTTCCGGACACGGAATTGCGATAGGAAGGGCCCCGGCAACGGGGCCTTTTCTGTTTTCGGCCCCTGTCTGGTTTCGGCAGCCTGGACCGGGGGACGCGGCATGAGTGAGCGCTGGGTGGAGCCCGTCGGGCTGTTGCAGGGGCCCGCCGCCTTCCAGGCGCTGCGCGATGGCCATGCCCTGCCGCTGGCCGGCGGCCCTTCGGCCTTCGCCCTGGTCCGGCTGATCGAGGAGGGGCAGGATCTCGGCATCCACCCGCTCGCCGCCTTGCCCGAAGGGTGGGAGGAGGCGCTGGCGCCGCTGACCCGCCGGCCGCTGCCCTTCGCCGGCCTACCGATGGACCGGCCGCTGGTGATGGGCATCCTCAACGTCACCCCCGACAGCTTCTCCAATGGCGGGCTGCATCTGGACCCGGGGGCGGCGATTGCCGCCGGCCACGCCATGCTGGAGGCGGGGGCCGACATCCTCGATATCGGCGGCGAGAGCACCCGCCCCGGCGCCGATCCGGTGACGCCGGAGGAGGAGATCGCCCGCATCCGCCCGGTGGTGCGGGAGCTGGCCAAGGCCGCCGTGGTCAGCATCGACACCCGCCACGCCGCCACCATGCAGGCGGCGCTGGAGGAGGGGGCGGAGATCGTCAATGACGTCACCGCGCTGCGCCAGGATGCCCGCTCGGTGCGGGTGGTGCAGGAGGCGCGGGCGCCCGTCGTGCTGATGCACATGCCGGTGCTGGATCCGCGCCGCATGCAGGCGGCCACCGAATACGAGGATGTGGTGCTGGATGTCGCCCGCTTCCTGCGCCAGCGGGTGGAGACGGCGGAGGCGCTGGGCATCCCGCGCGGCCGCATCGCCCTCGACCCCGGCATCGGCTTCGGCAAGACGGTGGAGCAGAATCTGCTGCTGCTGAACCGCCTGCCGCTGCTGGCCTCGATCGGCTGCCGCATCCTGGTCGGCGCCTCGCGCAAGCGCTTCGTGGGCGAGGTGACGGGGGTGGAGCGCCCGGCCGACCGGCTGGCCGGCAGCGTCGCCGTGGCGCTGGCCGCGGCGGCCGCCGGCGCCTCCATCCTGCGCGTGCATGACGTGGCCGAGACGGTGCAGGGCTTGCGCATGTGGCGCGCCTGCGCCGAGGGCGGCAGCGCCGAGGGCTGACACCCGCCATCCGGCGCAGCCTGCGCTTGCCTGCGCGCCGCGTCCGCGCCATGCAGTCAGCCGAGAGCGGGCAGGCGAGAGCGGGGAGGCGAGGGCCATGGGCGAGGCGGTGCGGCGTTTGTTCGGGACGGATGGCATCCGGGGGGTGGCGAATCGCGCGCCGATGGATGCCTCGACCGCGCTGCGCCTGGGCCAGGCGGCGGGCCGCTTTTTCAACCGCGGCAGCCATCGCCACCGCGTCGTCATCGGCAAGGATACGCGGCTCTCCGGCTACATGCTGGAGCCGGCGCTGACCGCGGGCTTCGTCGGCGCCGGCATGGATGTGGTGCTGGTGGGGCCGCTGCCCACACCCGCCATCGCCATGCTGACGCGCAGCCTGCGCGCCGATCTCGGCGTGATGATCTCGGCCAGCCACAACCCCTTCGAGGACAATGGCATCAAGCTGTTCGGCCCGGACGGGCTGAAGCTCTCCGACGCCGAGGAAGCCGAGATCGAGGCGCTGATGGAGGGCGATCTCTCGGCCCAACTCGTCGCCCCCTCGCGCCTCGGCCGCGCCAGCCGGCTGGAGGATGCGCCGGGCCGCTATATCGAGGCGGTGAAGGCCAGCTTCCCCAAGGGCCGTAGCCTGTCGGGCATGCGCATCGTCGTCGATTGCGCGCATGGCGCCGCCTACAAGGTCGCCCCCACCGTGCTGTGGGAGCTGGGGGCGGAGGTGGTGCCGGTGGGCGTCGCTCCGGATGGCTTCAACATCAACCGCGAATGCGGCTCCACCGCCCCGGGCCGCATGGCCGAGCTGGTGCGCGAGCGGCGCGCCGATCTCGGCATCGCCCTCGATGGCGATGCCGACCGGCTGGTGCTGGCCGATGAGAAGGGCCAGATCGTCGATGGCGACCAGATCCTGGCGGTCATCGCCGCCTCCTGGGCGGCGCAGGGGCGGCTGCGCGGCGATGCCGTGGTCGCCACGGTGATGTCGAATCTGGGCCTTGAACGCTTTCTTCACTCGGCCGGGCTGAAGCTGCTGCGCACCAAGGTGGGGGACCGCTATGTGTCGGAGCGCATGCGCGAGACCGGCTGCAATCTGGGTGGCGAGCAGTCCGGCCACATGATCCTGAGCGATTTCGGCACCACCGGCGACGGGCTGGCGGCGGCGCTGCAGGTGCTGGCCGTGCTGGCCGAGGAAGGCCGGCCGGCCAGCGAGGTCTGCCGCCGCTTCACGCCCCTGCCGCAGCGCCTGGTGAATGTGCGCTATGCCGGGGCCAGCCCGCTGCAGGACAGCACCGTGCAGGCCGCCATCGACGCCGCCAGCGCCCGCCTGGAAGGGCGCGGCCGTATCCTGATCCGCCCCAGCGGCACCGAGCCGGTGATCCGCGTGATGGCCGAGGCCGAGGAGGAGACCATCGTGGAAGACACCGTGCAGCAGCTGGCGGCGCTGATCCGCGCCCGCGCCGCGGCCGGCGCCGTGGCCGAGCCGCCCGCCGCCACCGCCGAGGCGGCGGCCGAGGCGGGGGAGGCGGCCTGATGCGCGGTCGCGTCCTGATCATCGCCGGCTCCGATTCCGGCGGCGGCGCCGGCATCCAGGCCGACATCAAGACCTGCACGGCGCTCGACGCCTATGCCGCCACCGCCATCACCGCGCTGACGGCGCAGGACACCAGCGGCGTGCATGGCGTGCACACCGTGCCGCCGGATTTCATCCGCCAGCAGATCCGCCTGGTGCTGCAGGATATCGGCGCCGACGCCATCAAGACCGGCATGCTGGCCGATTCCGAGACGATCAACGCCGTCTGCGACGCGCTGGCCGAGCATGGCCGCCGCGTGCCGCTGGTGGCCGATCCGGTGATGGTCGCCAAGGGTGGCGAGGCGCTGCTGACCAAGGCGGCGGTCGAGACGCTGAAGCGCCGCCTGCTGCCCTTCGCCGCGCTGCTGACGCCCAACATCCCGGAGGCCGAGGTGCTGTCCGGCATGCATATCGCCAATGTCGACGAGATGCAGGCGGCGGCCGAGATGATGCTGACGCTGGGCGTGCCGGCGGTGCTGCTGAAGGGCGGCCATATGCCGGGCAACCGGCTGGTCGATCTGCTGGCGACCGAGGATGGCATCGAGTTCTTCGAGAGCGAGCGCATCGACAGCCGCCACACCCATGGCACCGGCTGCACCCTGGCCTCGGCCATCGCCGCCGGCCTGTCGCAGGGGCTCGGCCTGCGCGCCGCGGTGATGCGCGCCCGCGCCTATGTGCAGGAGGCGCTGCGCCACGCCCCCGGCTTCGGCCGCGGCCATGGCCCGCTGAACCACAGCATCACCGTCGATCCGGCGCGCCTCGCAACCCTGGTATGACGCCGGCCCGCCGGATGCGGCCTTCGCGGCCGCGCCGGCGGCGGGCATCCTGCGGCTCCGCTTCAGCCTGACAGGTGCCCCCATGGCGACCCCGCTCCAGACCTCCGACCTGACCTCCAACGGTCTCGCCGCCGCTGGCCTGCCGGAGCGTGTCGCCGTCTACCAGGTCGATGCCTTCGCCGAGCGAGCCTTCGCCGGCAACCCGGCCGCCGTGGTGCCGCTGCAATCCTGGCTGCCGGATGCGCTGATGCAATCCATGGCGGCCGAGCACAATCTCAGCGAGACCGCCTTCTTCGTCCCCGACGGGCCGGGACGCTGGCATCTGCGCTGGTTCACCCCGACCACCGAGGTGCCGCTCTGCGGCCATGCGACGCTGGCCACCGCCTTCGTCCTGGCCCGGGTGCTGGGGGAGGCGGGGCCCTTGCGCTTCCGCACCGCCTCGGGCGAGCTGGGCGTCAGCCAGGAGGAGGGGCGCTTCGTGCTCGACTTCCCGGCCAACCCGCCGCTTCGCGCGCATGCCGGCCCGCCCGGCCTGGCCGCGGCGCTGGGTGCCGTGCCGCGCGAGATCTGGAAGGCGCGCGACTGGATCTGCGTCTTCGACAAGGCGGAGACGGTGCGCGCGCTGACCCCCGACCATGGCCGCATCGCGACCCTGCCGGATGCCGCCCAGGGCGGCGGCGCGGCGCGGGTCATCGCCACGGCGGCGGGGGATGACGGGGTGCATGACACCGTCTCGCGCTATTTCGCGGCGCGGGTGGGGGTGAATGAGGATCCGGTGACGGGGGCTGCGCATATCCAGCTGGTGCCCTTCTGGGCGCAGCGCCTGGGCCGCAGCACGCTGGTCTGCCGCCAGGCCAGCGCCCGCGGCGGCACGCTGTGGTGCGAGCTGCGCGGCGACCGGGTGCGCATGGGCGGCCATGCCGTGCTCTATGCCGAGGGCTCGGTGCTGCTGCCCCGCGCCTGATGCCCGCCCGACGCTGACGGCAGGGGGCAAGGCCGGGCCTTGCCCCCGCGCGCCGCGCGGCGCAAACCGGCGCCTCTCCTGGCCTCGATCCCCTGAAAGTCTTCCCGCCATGGCCCAGCCCAACCCGAAGCCCTCCCGCCGCCCGGCCAATCCCTGCTTCTCCTCGGGCCCCTGCGCCAAGCGGCCCGGCTGGTCGCTGGCGGCGCTGGAGGGCGCGCTGCTCGGCCGCAGCCACCGCGCCAAGGCGCCAAAGGCGAAGCTGGCCGAGGTGATCGAGCGCTCGAAATCCGTGCTGCGCATGCCGGAGGGCTGGCGCCTCGGCATCGTGCCGGCCTCCGACACCGGGGCGGTGGAGATGGCGCTGTGGTCGATGCTGGGCCCGCGCGGCGTCGATGTGCTGGCCTGGGAGAGCTTCTCCGGCGAATGGGCCACCGACATCACCACCCAGCTGCGCCTGCCGGAGGTACGACTGATCAAGGCGCCCTATGGCGGGCTGCCCGACCTGGCGCAGGCCGACCCGAAGCGCGACCTGGTCTTTGTCTGGAACGGCACCACCAGCGGCGTGCGCCTGCCGCATGCCGACTGGATCGCCGCCGACCGCGAGGGCTTAGCGATCTGCGACGCCACTTCGGCGGCCTTCGCCATGGATCTCGACTGGCACAAGCTCGATGTCGTCACCTGGTCCTGGCAGAAGGTGCTGGGGGGCGAGGCGGCGCATGGCATGATCGCGCTCTCGCCGCGCGCCGTGGCCCGGCTGGAGAGCCACACCCCCGCCTGGCCTCTCCCAAAAATCTTCCGCATGACCAAGGGCGGCCGGCTGATCGAGGGCATCTTCCAGGGCGACACCATCAACACCCCCTCCATGCTCTGCGCCGAGGACGCGCTGGACGGGCTGCGCTGGGCCGAGGCGATCGGCGGCCTGCCGGCGCTGGTCGCCCGCTCCGAGGCCAATCTGGCGGCAGTGGCGGAATGGGTGGCGGGGCAGTCGGACTATGCCTTCCTGGCCGCGGATGCGGCGACGCGCTCCTGCACCTCGATCTGCCTGAAGCTGGTGGCGCCCTGGTTCACCGCGCTCTCGCCCGAGGCTCAGGCCGCCGCCGGCAAGCGCATCGCCGCGCTGCTGGAGCAGGAGGGCGCGGGCCTGGACACCGCCCCCTATCGCGACGCGCCGCCGGGGCTGCGCCTCTGGGGCGGGGCGACGGTGGAGACGCAGGATCTTCTGGACCTGCTGCCCTGGATCACCTGGGCGACGCGCGAGGTCGCCGCCCGGGCCTGACATCCCGGGCCAGATTGGGCGGAAACCGAAAGGCGGCGGAAGAATCTTCCGCCGTCTTTTCCATGTCCGGGCAAAATTCCTGAATCGCCCTGCTGCGCCGCGGTGATTCGGTAAACCTCCCTGACGCATTTTCCCTAGGCTTCCCGGCAGGACAGACCCGCCCCGAGGCCGAAGCCCATGCGTCTCCCCGCCGCGCCGAATTGGCTTCCCATCCTGCTCTTCCTCTGCGCGCCGCTGCTGTTCGCCAGCAACATGATCGGCGCGCGCTGGCTGAGCGGCTCGGTGCCGCCGGTGACGCTGGCCTTCGGGCGCTGGCTGGTCGCCGCCCTGCTGCTGCTGCCGATCATCTGGCCGCATCTGCGCCAGGGCGCGCTGAAGCGGGCGCCGTCCGGGCTGCTGGCGCTGCTGGTGCTGCTGGGGGGCGTCATCAGCGTGGCGCCGCAATATGGCGCGGCGCGCTACACCAGCGCCGGCAACATCGCCCTCATCGCCGCGCTGACGCCGCTGATCGTCGCCATCATCGAGCGGCTGGTCTGGGGCATCGCGCTGCGCCCGGCCATGCTGGCGGGCATCGCCTGCGCCTTCACCGGCATCCTGGTCGCCGCCTTTCGCGGCGACGTCGGCGCGCTGCTGCGGCTGGAATTCAACCCGGGCGACGCGCTGATGCTCTGCGCCATCCTGGCCTGGGCCGGCTACACCGCGCTGCTGCGCCACCGCCCCGTGGCGCTGCCGCCGCTGCTGCTGCTCTGGGTGGTCGCCGCCGGCGGCGCGCTCTGCCTGGCGCCCGGCATGGCGCTGGAATGGGGCCATCTCGGCGTGCCGCAGCTCGGCGCGCGGGCCTTCTGGGGCATGATCTTCCTCGGGCTGGTCGCCGGCATCGGCGCCTATGGCGCCTTCGCCCGCATCGTCGCCAGCTTCGGCGCGGCGCGCGCCGCCATGGCCATGTATCTGGTGCCGGCCTATGCGCTGGCGCTCGGCGCCACGCTGCTGGGGGAAAGCCTGCACCCCTATCACGCCGTGGCCATGGCGCTGGTGCTCGGCGGGGTCGCCATCGGCACGCTGCGCGCGCCTGCCCTGCTGCCCGCGCGCTCGTGACCGGGCGCGCCCCGTCGCAAGCGGGGCGCGCATGACCACATGACCTCCCGTTCATCCTTCGGACAGGAGGTCCGCATGACGCTTCTGCTGCCCCGCCGGCGCCTGGCGCTCGGCCTGCCCGGGCTGCTGCTGGCCGCCCCGGCGCTGGCCCATCATGGCTGGTCCTGGGCCGAGAGCGAACAGACCGAGCTCTCCGGCACCATCGAGGAGATCTTCATAGGCCCGCCGCATCCGCGCCTGACGCTGCGCAGCGACGGCACGCTCTGGACCGTGGAGTTGGGCAATCCCAGCCAGACCCGCCGCGCCGGCTTCGTCGAGGGGTCCGCCAATGTCGGCGACCAGGCGCGCGCCCTCGGCAACCGCTCGCGCGAGGCCGGGGAGCGGCGGCTGAAGGCGGTACGGCTGGAGGTGGGCGGTCGCCGCTACGACCTCTATCCCGAGCGCATCCAGGGCGGCTGAGCCCGGTGGAGGCGGCGCTTTCCCTGCTGGCGGACAGCGCGCTGCCCGCCTGGCTGCGCCGCTCGGGTATCCTCTACCCGCTGGTCAATGCGGCGCATGTGCTGGGGCTCGGCCTGCTGCTGGGCAGCATCGCGACGCTCGACCTGCGGCTGCTCGGCGCCTTCCGCGGCGCGCCGCTGGCGGTGCTGGCGCCACCGCTGCTGGCTGTGGCCAAGGCGGGGCTGGTGCTGGCCATCCTCAGCGGCGCGCTGCTGTTTTCCGTCCAGCCGCTGGCCTATGCCGGCAACCCCGCCTTCCTGGCCAAGCTCTTCCTGGTGGCGCTTGGCATCGTCAACGCCCTGGCGCTGCGCCGTCGCGCGGTCTGGCGGCAGGCGCTGCAGGGCGGCGCGGTGCCGCCGGCGCTGCAGCTCGCCGCGCTGATCTCCCTCGCCACCTGGCTCGGCGCGCTGCTGGCCGGGCGCTGGATCGGCTTTCTGTAAGTCGCCGCGCCGCATGGACCCCCTGCATTCCCGGCCGGTGCGCGCGGCAGGAGGATGCCCTATAGCTCCGCCCCCCAGCAGAGGAGTGCGGAATGACGGTCGGGATCGAGATGGGCACGACGAGCGGCGGGCAGCCGGGCCTCCTCGATCTGGAGGAGCTGCTGGCCACCCGCCTGCTGGTGCAGGGCAATTCGGGCTCCGGCAAATCCTATCTGCTGCGGCGGCTGATGGAGCAGTCGGCCCCCTGGGTGCAGCAGGCCGTCATCGACCCCGAGGGCGATTTCGTGACGCTCGCCGAGCGCTTCGGCCATCTGGTCATCGACGCCGCGCAGCACAGCGAGGCCGCCTTGCAGCGCGCCGCCGACCGGGTGCGGGCGCATCGTGTCTCGGTGGTGCTGAATCTCGAGGGGCTGGACGCGGATGGCCAGATGCGCCACGCGGCGGCCTTCCTGGGCGGGCTGTTCGATGCCGAGCGCGACCATTGGTCGCCCATGCTGGTGGTGGTGGATGAGGCGCAGCTCTTCGCCCCCGCCGCCGCCGGCGAGGTGTCGGACGAGGCGCGCCGCGCCTCGCTGGGCGCCATGGCCAATCTGATGTCGCGCGGCCGCAAGCGCGGGCTGGCCGGCATCATCGCCACCCAGCGCCTGGCCAAGCTCGCCAAGAACGTCGCCGCCGAGGCCTCCAACTTCCTGATGGGCCGCACCTTCCTCGATATCGACATGGCGCGCGCCGCCGACCTGCTGGGCATGGAGCGGCGCCAGGCAGAAATGTTCCGCGACCTGCCGCGCGGCAGCTTCGTGGCGCTCGGCCCGGCCCTGTCGCGCCGGCCGGTGACCATCCGCATCGGCGCGGTGGAGACCGCCTCGCGCGGCAGCAATCCGGGGCTGGTGCCGCTGCCGCAGACGGCGCCCGAGCAGGCGAAGGAGCTGGTGCTGGCCGCCGTCGCCGAGCCCGACCCGGTGCTGCGCCCGCCGCCGCGCCGGCCGCCCCCGGCGCCGGCCCCGGACATCCTGGCGCAGCTGGCCCAGGCCCGCCCGACCATGCCTGCGCCCCGCGCCGAGCCCGAGCCGACACCCGAGGAGCGCGCCGCCCGCAAGCGCAGACTCGAAGACATCCTGAGGCAGGTGCTGGCGGAGCCGGAGGCGGCGTTCCGCAACACCTCCGTGCTCTACCAGGATTTCCTGGTGCGGCTGCGCATCCATGCCGTGCCGGGCAAGCCGCCGGAGATCCCGGCCTTCCGCCGCATGTTGGCGGTGGCGCGCGCCGGCATCAGCGCCGAGGCGGCGGAGGGCGAGGAATGGCAGCGCATCGAGGCGCGCGCGGCGTCGCTGCCCGAGGATGTGCAGGGCGTCTACCTGCTGCTGGCCCGCGCCGCGCTGGAGGGCGCGCCCTGTCCGTCCGACGAGACCATCGCCCAGGCCTATGGCACGCGCTCGGTCGGCCGGGCGCGGCGGGTGCTGGCCTATATGGAGGAGCAGGGCGCCATCGTCTGCCGCCCCGACGCCCAGGGGCGGCGCATCGTGGCCCTGGTCGAGCTGGGGCACGAGACGGCGCCGGGCTGAGCGCCGCCCCGCTTGCCGTCAGGGCGCGGTGATGCCGCGCAGCAGCGCCAGGAACTCGCCCTGGCGCGCATCGGCCTCCGCCTTCTCGAAGACGCAGACGGTGGTGGTGCGGCCCTGCGGCGTCTCCAAGATGCCGAAATTGCTGCGCAGCTGCTGCGAGCGCGGCGGCAGACCCTGCAGCGGCTTGAAATCCGCCTGGATGTGCAGCCCGGTGCGGTTGCCGACCTCCACCGTGTTCATCGAGCGGATCTCATAGATCCGCTCCAGCGTGGCGCGGGTGATGTTCTGCCAGCCGGGGGTGCGCAGCAGCGTGTTCACCTGCTCCTGGCTCATGCTGTTGTTCTGCGGCGCCGGCGTGTAGGCAACCTGGCAGCCCGTATCCTGGTCGGTCGGCTTGCGCACCGCATAGCGCGCCGCCTGCTGGCCGGTGGTCGCCATCGGGGTGGCGGTGTAGCCGGGCGGCGCCGTCACCGCGAGCTCGGCCGCGCGCACCGGCGCCGCCAGGGCCAGGGCGGCGAGCAGCGCGCCGGCCAGGAGGCGGGCGGGGGGAAGGGGGGTGGATCGCATCCCCGCCAGACAGACCCGTTTCGCCGGCCCGTCAAGTCAGCAGCGCGTCAGCCCTCGGCGGGGCGGGCCAGCGCGTCGCGCACCACGGAGCGGAATTCCCGCCGGTGCAGCTCCCGCAGCACCAGCAGCGAGGCCAGGGCGAGGGCCAGCGGGTGCAGGATCCAGGCCAGCGCGGCGAGGCCGAAATAATAGGCGCGCAGCCCGGTGTTGAAATGGCGCGCGGCGCGGTTGGCGACCTCGGCCGCGACCTCGGCCTGGGCCAGCCCGGCCTCGCCCATCGGCAGCCCGCCCACGCAGATGCTGCAATAGTTGAACTGGCGCAGCGCCCAGGTCAGCTCGAAGAAGGCGCGCACGAAGATGAAGATCAGCAGGAAGATGCGGATCTCCCAGGCCTCCTGGCTCGGCGGCAGCTCGGCGAAGGGCACCACGCCGAAGATCCGCCGCCCGATATCCGGCGCCCCCAGCATCGCCACCAGGCCGCCCAGGATGAAGATGCTGGTATTGGCCAGGAAGGAGGTGGAGGTCATCAGATTGCCGATGATGCTGATGTCCGAGATGCGGTTGTCCCGGTGCAGCACCTCGCGCATCCAGCGGCGGCGATGCTCGTTCATCGCGGCGATGACGCTGCGGGCATAGATGCTGGGCACGCGGTCGACCACGACGGAATAGCCCATCCAGCAGGCGACAAAGAGGGCGAGGGCCACGGCGTCCAGCGGCGAGATCGGCAGCATCATGCCGCCCCCATAGCATGGCGCGGCGCCGCTTCGCCTGACTTCGTGTCCATCCGCGCGGTGTCAGCGCGGCGGGGCGGCTTCGGGGTCGCAGCCATGGTCGAGCGCCCGGCGCGAAGCGGCGCTGGCGCCGTCGAAGCGGCCGCTCCGCGGGTTCCAGCGATAGGGCAGGGTGGTGGCGCGGCAGGTGCCGCCGGTCTCGCAATATTCGATGCGCAGCAGCAGGCGCTGGCCGTCGCGCCGCAGGCGGGGCGTGCCGTCCTGCACCTCGGCGAAGATCACCTGGACGGTCTCGCTGCCATCCTGGCGCCAGCGCAGTTCGATCTCGGTCTCGCGATGGGTGCCGCCCCAATGGCGCTGTCCGCTGCGCCAGGCGATGGGGCCCGGCGGAAAGCCCCGCAGCACCCCCGCATCGCGGGTGAGGCCGGGGCTGTCCCAGTCCAGGCAATCGGCCCGCGCCGCCGCGATCGGCAGCAGCAGCGCGAGGCCGAGCAGGCCGGGCCGCCACCGCGCCCCGGCCCGGACAGGCATCAGCCCATCTTCTTCTTCAGGTTCTCGTCCAGCTTGGCGAGGAAGTTCTGGGTGTTCAGCCAGGGCTGGTCCTTGCCGATCAGCACGGCCAGGTCCTTGGTCATGTGGCCGCTCTCCACCGTCTCGATGCAGACCTGCTCGAGCGCGTTGGCGAAATCGACCACATCCTGGGTGCCGTCGAACTTGCCGCGATAGGCGAGGCCGCGGGTCCAGGCGAAGATCGAGGCGATCGGGTTGGTCGAGGTCTCGCGGCCCTTCTGGTGCTCGCGATAGTGGCGCGTCACCGTGCCGTGCGCGGCCTCGGACTCGACCGTGTTGCCATCCGGGGAGAGCAGCACCGAGGTCATCAGGCCGAGGCTGCCGAAGCCCTGGGCCACGATGTCGGACTGCACGTCGCCATCGTAGTTCTTGCAGGCCCAGATATAGCCGCCTTCCCACTTCAGGGCGGAGGCGACCATGTCGTCGATCAGGCGGTCCTCATAGGTGAGGCCCTTCTTCTCGAACTCGGCCTTGAACTCGGCGTCGTAGATGGCGCGGAAGATGTCCTTGAAGTTGCCGTCATAGGCCTTCAGGATGGTGTTCTTGTGGCTGAAGTACACCGAATAGCCGCGCGCCAGGCCGTAGTTGAAGGAGGCGCGGGCGAAGCCCTCGATCGACTTGTTCAAATTGTGCTGCATCATCGCAGCGCCGGCGCCCTTGAAGTCGAACTGGCCGATTTCCTGCGTCTCGCCATTCTCGGCGATGTAGGTCATCTTCACCGTGCCGGCGCCCGGCACCTTCATCTCCACCGCGCGGTAGATGTCGCCATAGGCATGGCGGCCGACCACGATCGGCTTGGTCCAGTGCGGCACCAGGCGGGGCACGTTCTGGCAGATGATCGGCTCGCGGAAGATGGTGCCGTCGAGGATGTTGCGGATCGTCCCGTTCGGGGACTTCCACATCTTCTTCAGGCCGAACTCCTTCACCCGCGCCTCGTCCGGGGTGATGGTCGCGCACTTCACGCCGACGCCATACTGCTTGATGGCATTGGCGGCGTCGACCGTCACCTGGTCATCGGTCTGGTCACGGTACTGGATGCCGAGGTCGTAGTACTTCAGGTCGACGTCCAGATAGGGATTGATCAGCTTGTCCTTGATGAACCCCCAGATGATCCGGGTCATCTCGTCGCCGTCGAGCTCGACGACGGGGTTCTTTACCTTGATCTTGGCCATGCCGATCCTCGTCTGGACAGATTTTTCCTTGCCCGCCGGCCGGGTTCCGCTGACGCGGCGCGGCCGGCGGCGCGACGCGCCGGACAATCGCATCCGCGAAGGAAGGCGGCAAGGGCGGGGGGCGACGCGCCGCGTTTCGGCGGATTGCGGGATGCCACGCCCAGCAAAGGAGACGCCGCGCACAGCAGCCTGAGCCCGGCCGTGGCAGGATGGCGCGGCCGGCGGCATGGCGGCGGTGCCTCCCCCAGGCTGCCCCGCGTTCCGGTCCTCGCACCGCATGCGCTGCCGCGGGCGGGCCGGTTCCCCCGCCCGCCCGCGGCACCGGCGACCTTCGCCACCCGGAGCCACCGGGCCTGGCCCCTGTTCTGTCCCGGTGGACAGCGCGGGGGCGGCTTTGGCAGTTTGGCCGCATGGCCGAAAGCTCCGCCGCCTCGCTGCATCTGGTGCGCACCCAGTCGCTCGCCTCCCTGGTCGGGCGCGAACTCGAACGCATGATCCTGGAAGGGGAGCTGCCGCCGGGGGCGCGGTTGAACGAGCTGGCGCTGGCCGCCCGGCTCGGCGTCAGCCGCGGCCCGGTGCGGGAGGCGGTGCGCGGCCTCGACCGCTCGGGGCTGGTGGTGACGGTGGTGAACCAGGGCAGCTTCGTCCGCCAGCTGAGCGAGGCAGAGGCGCTGCATCTCTACGATCTGCGCGCGGCGCTGACGGGGCATGCCTGCGCGACGCTGGCCGGCCGCGCCTCGGCCGCGCAGCGCGCGGCGCTGCAGCGTCTGGTGGCGGCGATGGATGAGGCGGCGGAGGGAGAGGCGGCGCCGCGCTACTACGCCCTGAACCTCGAATTCCACGCCGCGCTGCTGGAGCTGGCCGGCAATCCGCGCGCCGCGCGGCTCTATGAGGATCTGGGCAAGGAGCTCAGCCTCTATTGCCGCCGCGCGCTGCTCTCGCCCGAGCAGATGCGCGACTCCAACGCCGAGCATGCGGCGATGCTGGCCGCGCTGGGGCAGGGGCCGGACGCCGCCCGCGCCGCGGCGGAGGCGCATATCCGCGGCGGCTGGCGCCGCTTCCGCGAGGGCGGCGGCGACTGACCCCGGCGGCTACCAGCGGCGCGGATGGTGGTGATAGGGCCGGCCGTAATAGCCCCGGTCATGGCCATAGCCATGGCCGTAATGGCGGCGCTCGTAATAGCGGCGCTCGGCGCGGCGGGCGCGGTTGTTGTCATCGGCCGCCGCGACGGCGAGGCCGGTCACCAGCGCCGCGCCGGCGCCGAGGGCCACGGTGCTGCCCCAGTCGGTGCTGCCATCGGGGTGCTGGCATCCGGCCAGCACCAGCGCGCTGCCGAGGAACAGGGTGGGAAGGATGGGTCGCATGGCTGTCTCTCCTCCTGAAGGAAGAGTGGCGCTGCGCCGGGGCATTGCCATGACGGAATAAAGGTCAAAGCAAGGCAGCGCCAACGCGGCACTGGCCGCGCGACGCCCGGTTTCTTGCGGCCTCTGCCGCGCATCCTGCTGATATTGTGGCTCGTGCTGCGCTGCACTTCAGAAGCGCCCGCCGCTTGCACGGGGAGGCGCGCGGCGCCGCACGCGAGCGTGATGCCGCGGGGCCGGCCCCGCGGCGCGGCCGCTCAGCCGCGCGCGCCGCCGCCGGCCGTGCCGGAGAAGGCGTTGAAGGTCTGGATGGTGTAGGTGTCCTTCACCCCGGCCACGGCCTGCACCCGCTCCACCACGAACAGGCCGATATCCTGGCCATCCTCCAGATAGAATTTGCCGAGCAGATCATACTGGCCGGAGGTGGAGTGCATCTCCGACAGCTCCTCGATGGTGTCCGCCATCTCGCGGGCCACCTGGTAGGAGCGGCCCATCTCGCATTTGATCTGGACGAAAATGGCGCGCATGGCGGTCGGCACCTCTGCAAGGGGCGATGGGGCAAAAGGGCGATGGGCAGCGGCGCTGCCGCCCCTGTTTCGCCGCCGCGCGGGCTTCCTGCAAGAGGCGATCGCGCGGCCCCGCCATGGCGCCCCTGGGGCACCGGCCCCGGCGGCCGCGAAACCCGCTGCGACGCGGCGCGAAGTGGCGGGAGAGGGGGTGGCCGGGCTGCGCGCCCTGGACTAACCTCCGCCCCCACTTGTCTGATGAATGACTGGGGAAATGTCGATGATGGACGGGATCACCAAGAGCGGCACCGGTGCCACCACCCTGGAGCCGCGCACGGGCGGCCAGCTGCTGGCCGATGCGCTGGTGGCCCAGGGCGTCACCCACGCCTTCTGCGTGCCGGGTGAATCCTATCTCGACCTGCTGGACGGGCTTTATGCCAACAGCGACAGGATCAACCTGACGACCTGCCGCTTCGAGGCGGGTGCTGTGAACATGGCCGAGGCCCATGCCAAGCTGACCGGGCGCGTGGGCGTGGCCCTCGTCACCCGCGGCCCCGGCGCCTGCCATGCCGCGATCGGCGTGCATGTCGCCATGCAGGACAGCACGCCGCTGGTGCTGATCGTCGGCCAGATCCCCTTCGCCGAGACCGACCGGGAGAGCTTCCAGGAGGTCGATTACCGCCGCATGTTCGGCTCGGTGGCGAAGTGGGTGACGCAGATCGACGACGCCGCCCGCATCCCCGAGCTGATGGCGCATGCCTTCGATGTCGCGACCTCCGGCCGCCCGGGCCCGGTGGTCGTCGCCATCTCCGAGGAGATGCAGAAGGTGCGCGTGCAGGTGCCGGATATCGGCCCGGCCGAGGTGGCGCCCGCCGCGCCCTCGCCCGCCGCGCTGCAGAAGATGCTCTCGATGCTGGAGGCCGCCGAGCGGCCCCTGGTGGTGCTCGGCGGCTCGCGCTGGAGCGAGGCGACCCGCCGCATCATCCGCGAATTCTGCGTCGCGCGCGACCTGCCGGTCGCCGTCGGCTTCCGCCGGCAGAGCCTGTATGACTGCACCCTGCCGAACTATGCCGGCGATCTCGGCGTCGGCGCCGATGCCGGGCTGGTCGCCAAGGCGAAGCAGGCCGACCTGATCCTGGCGCTCGGCACCCGCATCGGCGAGCCGGTGAGCCAGGGTTACACCCTGTTCGACATGGCCGGCCAGGGTGGCCAGAAGATCGTGCATGTCTATCCGGACCAGGCCGAGATCGGCCGCGTCTACCGCCCGGCGCTCGGCATCACCGCCGAGATCAACGCCTTCGCCGAGGCCCTGGCCCAGCTTCCGGCGGCCTCCGGCCCGGCGCGCTGGTCGGCCTGGACCAAGGAGGTGCACGCTGCCCGCGCGAAGCAGGCCGAGGCGCCGGATTATGCCGGCCCGCTGAACCTGGCGCGCGAGCTGCAGGCCCTGGAGAAGATCCTGCCCGCCGACACCATCTTCACCTGCGACGCCGGCAATTTCGCCACCTGGCCGAACCGCTTCATGCACATGACCGAGCAGCAGGAATTCCTGGGCCCGACCAATGGCGCCATGGGCTATGCCGTGCCGGCTGCGATCGGCGCCAAGATCAGCTTCCCCGACCGCACCGTCATCGGCCTGGTGGGCGATGGCGGCTTCCTGATGACGGGGCAGGAGATCGCGACGGCCTTCCAGGCCGAGGTCGCGCCGATCGTCATCGTCTTCAACAACGGCATGTACGGCACCATCCGCATGTATCAGGAGCGCGCCTATCCCGGCCGCGTTTCCGGCACCAGGCTGACCAACCCGGATTTCGCCAAGTTCGTCGAGAGCTTCGGCGGCCATGGCGAGACCGTGGAGAAGGATGGCGAGCTGGTGCCCGCCTTCCAGCGCGCGGTGGCCAGCGGCAAGCCGGCGGTGATCGAGGTGCGGGTGAACCCGGAGCAGGTGACCCACCGCGCCACGATCAGCGATCTGCGTGCGCAGGGGAATGTGAAGAAGCACTGAGTTTTTTGGGCTGCCGCCGTCCGGTGGGCGGCGGGGCGCGGCAATGGGGCCTGCGGGCTCCAGCAAGCGATGCGGGGCGGGACGGAAGTTCCGCCCCGTTTGCATGTGGGGGGGCAGCCGCAGCACGGGCCGGTGCACGGCACCACCCCTGGCCCGCCATGGCCAGCCAACGCCCCTGGACCAACGCCCCTGGGCCGAAGCGGCAGCCCCCCCGTGCCGCGACTCTCCTTTCGGCCCTGACCGGCAGCCGACAGAATCAATCCCCGAGCGCGATCCCCTCGCGGCGGGGGTCGGCGCCGCCCAACAGGCCCTGCGGCGTCATCATGATGGCCTGCAGGCCGGAGGGCATGGGCTTCACCTCCACACGGTGGCCGCGCGCCTGCAGCTCGCCGGCCAGCGTGTCGTCCTCCAGCTCCACGGCGCCACCCAGCGTGCCGATGCGGCGCAGCGACACGGCGGCCTGCGGGTCCAGCTTCCAGTCGAGCAGCCCGACCAGGGTCTGCGCCACATAGCCGATGATGCGCGCGCCGCCAGGGGAACCGACAGCGGCGTAAAAACGCCCCTCGGCATCGAAGACCAGGGTCGGCGCCATGGAGGAGCGCGGGCGTTTGCCGCTCTCCACCCGGTTGGCGACGGGGCGGCCATCGACCTCCGGGCGGAAGGAGAAATCGGTCAGCTCGTTGTTCAGCACGAAGCCGCGCACCATCAGCCTGGCGCCGAAAGCGTCCTCCACCGTGGTGGTCATGCTGAGCGCATTGCCCGCGGCATCGACGATGGAGAGGTGGCTGGTGCCGTGCTCCGGCTGCTCCGGCATCGGCGCCAGGCGGCCGGTCTGGCGCCAGTCGGGGTTGCCGGCGCGGGGGTTCGGGTTGGCGCGGTCGCGGTCCACCAGCTGCGCGCGCTGCCGCAGATAGGCCGCGTCGAGCAGGCCGCGCAGCGGCACCGGCGTCTTGTCGGCATCCGCCAGGTAGAGGTTGCGGTCGGCGAAGGCGAGGCGCCCGGCCTCGGCCAGCAGATGCGCCGCCTCCGGCCCGCGCGGGTCGAGCGCGGGCATCGGGAAATGCGCCAGCACGCCAAGGATCTGCCCCACCGCCACCCCGCCCGAGGAAGGCGGCGGGAAGCCGCAGACCCGGTACTCGCGATAGGGGGTGCAGACCGCCTCGCGCTGGCGCGGGCGGTAATTCGCCAGGTCGGCTTCGGTCATGCCATTGCCCTGGCCGCCATGGCGGGCGACGGCCGCCACGATCTCGGCGGCGATCGGGCCGCGCTGCAGCGCCGCCGCGCCCTCCGCCGCCAAAGCGCGCAGCGTCTGCGCCAGGGCCGGGTTCTTCAGCACATGGCCGGCGGGCAGGGGCTGGCCCTCCGGCGTCAGGAAATAGGCGGCCGCCGCCGGGTCGCGCCGCAGCCGCTCCACATCCGTGGCGATGGTGCTGGCCAGGCGGGGAGAGATCGGGAAACCCTCCTCGGCCAGGCGGATGGCGGCCTCGAACAGGCTAGCCCAGGGCAGGCGGCCCTCGGCGCGGTGGGCTTCCTCCAGCATCGGCATGACGCCGGGCACGCCGACGCTGCGGCCGGACAGCACCGCCTCATAGAAGGAGAGCGGCGTGCCATCGGGGCGCAGGAACAGGGAAGGGGTGGCGGCGTCCGGCGCCGTCTCCCGGCCATCCCAGGCGGCGAGCCGGTTCTGCGCCCTGTTCCAGTGCAGCAGCAGCGCGCCGCCGCCGATGCCGGAGGATTGCGGCTCCACCAGCGTCAGCACCGCCTGGGCGGCGATCGCCGCATCCACCGCCGAACCGCCGCGGCGCAGCGTGTCGCGCGCCGCCTCGGCCGCCAGCGGATGCGCCACCGCCACCATCTGCCGCTGGCCGCGCACCGGCTCGGTGGGGCGGCGCGCCGCATCGGGGGCGGAGGTCAGGTCCTGCGCGGCGACCGGCCCGGCCAGCGCGGCCAGCAGCGGGAGCAGGGGCAGCAGGGTGGTGCGCATGGGACAAGACTCCTCCGCTCGGATGGCCCAGGCTTGCATCCTGCGGCGCGCGCGTCACCTATGGGCAGGCGGAAGGAAAGAGCCGATGCAGGACGAGGATGGCAAGGAAGGCGGCGGCATCCGCCAGAAGCTGGTCGAGACCAAGCAGGCCTGGGCCCGCGCCGGCCGCCTGCTGACCGGCCAGCACGCAAGGCCCGAGGAGCAGCGCCTGCCCCCCGGCCAGCGCCGGGTGCATGATTTCCCGGTGCTCGACCTCGGCATCCAGCCCAACGTGCCGGAAGGCAGCTTCCGCCTGGTGCTGGACGGGCTGGTGGAGAATCCGGTGACGTTGGACTGGGCCGGCCTCACCGCCCTGCCGCAGGAGGATCGCGTCAACGACATCCACTGCGTCACCCAATGGTCGCGCTATTCCAACAGCTGGAACGGTGTCGCCGTGACCACGCTGCTCGAGCTGGCGCGGCCGCGGCCTGAGGCGAAATTCGTCAGCTTCGAAGCCTATGACGGCTACACCACCAATCTGACGCTGGAGGATTTCGCGCGGCCCGAGAACCTGCTGGCCCACAGCTGGGATGGTGAGCGCCTGACCCGCCAGCATGGCGGCCCGCTGCGCGTCGTGGTGCCACATCTGTATTTCTGGAAGAGCACCAAATGGGTGAAGCGCATCACCTTCCTGGCCGAGAACCGCCCCGGCTTCTGGGAGGTGCGCGGCTATCATGACCGGGGCGACCCGTGGATGGAGGAACGCTATGGCTGAACTCTCCCGCCGGGCCCTGCTCGGCGCGGCGCCGCTGCTGCTGGCAGCCCCCGGCCTGGCCCGCGCCGCCGATGCCGGCGGCCACGCCTTCCGCTTCGACAGCATCGAGGGCGGCGTCATCGACCTGGGCGAATGGCGCGGCAAGCCGGTGCTGGTGGTCAACACTGCCAGCTTCTGCGGCTTCGCCCCGCAATTCGCCGGCCTCCAGGCGCTGCACGAGCAGTACGGGCCGCGCGGGCTGCTGGTGCTGGGCGTGCCGTCCAACGACTTCAACCAGGAGCAGTCGGACAGCACCAGCATCAAGGATTTCTGCGAGGCGACCTTCGGCGTGGCCTTCCCGCTGGCCATGCCGGCCCATGTGAAGGGGCCACAGGCGCATCCCTTCTTCGCCTGGGCCGCGACGCAGGGCAGCGAGCCGCGCTGGAACTTCTTCAAGTACCTGGTCGGCCGCGACGGCCGCCCTGGCCCACTGGTTCCCGAGCCGCGTGGTGCCCGACAGCGCCGAGTTCCGCCGGGCGCTGGAGGCATCCCTGGCATGAGGGCCGAGTGGCGCCCGATGACGCCGGAAGACCTTCCGGCGGTGATGGCCATCGCCGACCGCGTGCATGCCGACTTCCCCGAGGACGCCGCCGTGCTGGCCGAGCGCCAGCGCCTGTTCCCCGCCGGCGCCTGGCTGCTGGAAGGGGAGGGCAGGGCGCTGGGCTATGCGCTCACCCACCCCTGGCACGCCATGCGCCCGCCGCCGCTGAACGAGCCGCTCGGCGCGCTGCCCGGGCAGCCCGGCTGCTACTACATCCACGATGTGGCGCTGCGGCCGGAGGCGCGCGGCCTGGGCGCGGCGGCGCGGCTGATGCCGCTGCTGGACCAGGCCGCCCGGGGCCTGCCGGAAATGGCGCTGGTCGCCGTGCATGGCTCGGTGCCCTTCTGGCAGCGGCACGGCTTCGCGGTGGTGGAGGCGCCAGCGCTGGCGGAGAAGCTGGCGAGCTATGGGGAGGACGCCCGGTATATGAAGAAGATCATTTAAGAATCTTCTTTTTCTGAAGAAAAAGAAGCAAAAAGACTTCTTTCAATTTGGCGTCCCGCCTATGGCCTGAGGCGGGACGCCAACGGATAAAAGTTTTTTGGTTCTTTTTTCCTAAAAAAGAACGGGGACTTCTACTCCCCGAACCTGTTCGCCCGCGGGAACCCGTTCGGCGGCTGCTTGCCCGCGCCGGCGCGGTTGCCGCGCCAGGTGGTCAGGTCCGTCTCCAGCCGCACCCGGTCGCCGATCTTCCAGGTCAGGCCCTCGCGCGCGCTGAACACCTTCACATCGGCCATGCCGCCATCCTTGTAGCCCTGCAGCGTCACGCCGCGGCCGCGCACCATCTCGGGCACCTGCTCCAGCGGGAAGACCAGCAGCTTGCGGTTCTCGCCGATGATGGCGACGGTGTCGCCCTCGGCCGGGATCAGCCGCGCGGCCTCCACCGGGCTGTCCACCAGCAGCACCTGCTTGCCGGTGCGCTTCTCCGCCGTCAGATCCTCGGACTTCACGACGAAGCCGCGCCCGTCGCTGGCCGCGACGAGGAACTTCTTCTCCGCCCGCCAGACGAACAGGCTGACCACCTCATCCTCATTGGTCAGGTCGACCATCAGCCGCACCGGCTGGCCATCGCCACGGCCGCGCGGAATGGTGTCGGCCTTCAGCGTGAAGCATTTGCCATTGGTGGCGAAGAGGCAGATGCGGTCGGTGGTCTCGGCATGCAGCGCGGCGCGCAGCCGGTCGCCTTCCTTGAACTTGTGCTCGGTCTCCGGCGGCAGGTGGCCCTTCACCGCGCGGATCCAGCCCTTCTCGGAGAGGATGACGGTGATCATCTCGCGCTCGACGAAGGCGCGCTCATCGATCACCACGGCGGCGGGGGCGGCATCCAGCGTGCTGCGGCGGCGGCCGATCTCGGTCTCCTCGCCGAAACGGGCGCGGGTGGCGGCGATCTCCTCGGCGATGCGCTTCCAGCGCTTGCCCTCGCTGCCGAGCAGCGCCTGCAGGGATTTCTGTTCCGCGCTGAGCTTCTTGTGCTCCTTGCGGATCTCCATCTCCTCCAGCTTGCGCAGGCTGCGCAGCCGCATGTTGAGGATGGCTTCCGCCTGCGTCTCGGTCAGATCGAAGCGCGCCATCAGCGCCGGCTTCGGGTGGTCCTCCTCGCGGATGATGCGGATCACCTCATCGAGGTTGAGATAGACGATGAGGTAACCCTCGAGGATCTCGAGGCGCCTTGCGATGGCGGCCAGGCGATGCTCGCTGCGGCGGACCAGCACCTCATGCCGGTGGTCCAGCCAGGCGCGCAGCACCTCGCGCAGCCCCATGACGCGCGGGGTGCGTGTCGCGTCCAGCACGTTCATGTTGAGCGGGAAGCGGGCCTCCAGCGCGGTGGCGCGGAACAGCGTCTCCATCAGCACGGCGGGCTCCACCGTGCGGCTCTTCGGCTCCAGCACGATGCGCACCACATCGGTGCTCTCGTCGCGCACATCGGCCAGCAGGGGGAGCTTCTTCTCCTCCATCAGCTGCGCGATCTGCTCGATCAGGCGAGATTTGGCGACCTGGTAGGGGATCTCGGTGACGATGATCTGCCAGGTGCCGTTCTTCAGCTTCTCCTCGGCCCAGCGGGCGCGGATGCGGAAGCCGCCGCGGCCGGTGGCATAGGCCTCGCGGATCGCCTCGGGGCTCTCCACCAGCACGCCGCCGGTCGGGAAATCCGGCCCCGGCATCACTGCCAGCAACGCGTCCAGCTCGGCCTTGGGGTTGTCGATCAGCGCCAAAGCGGCGGCACACAGCTCGCCCGCATTGTGCGGCGGGATCGAGGTCGCCATGCCCACCGCGATGCCGGCCGCGCCATTGGCCAGCAGGTTGGGGAAGGCGGCGGGCAGCACGATCGGCTCCTGCTCCTCGCCATCATAGGTGGCGCGGAAATCGACCGCGTTCTCCTCGATGCCTTCCAGCATCGCCTTGGCGATCTCGGTCAGCCGCGCCTCGGTGTAGCGCATGGCCGCGGCGTTATCGCCGTCGATATTGCCGAAATTGCCCTGGCCCTCGACCAGCGGGTAGCGCGCGGCGAATTCCTGGGCGAGCCGCACCATGGCGTCGTAGATCGCCGCGTCGCCATGCGGGTGATACTTGCCCATCACGTCGCCCACGATGCGGGCGCATTTCTTGAAGCCCGCCGCCGGGTCCAGCCGCAGCTGGTGCATGGCCCAGAGCAGCCGGCGATGCACCGGCTTCAGCCCGTCCCGCACATCCGGCAGGGAGCGCGCCGTGATGGTGGACATGGCATAGGCCAGGTAGCGCTCGGACAGGGCGTCGGCCAGATGCGTCGGCCTCACTTCCCCGCCTTCGGGCAGCGTCGTCAGATCGTCGGGCATGGCGGACCTCCAGGCAGTCGCTTGGCGCGGATCAGGGGCGGGCTAGCGCAGCGCGGGCCGCGGCGCCAGGGGAAGGATAAGGCCGCGACCGCCGCGCCGGCCCCGGATGGCGCCGATGTCGTGAACATAAAGCGAACAAACCCGCGCCGCAACCGCATCACGAGACCGCCAGCCCGGCCCGGGGCGGGGTGACGCCCCCCGCGGGCTCTGGCCATAGTCGTCGGACAACCGCCGCAAACCTCAAAAACCAGCGGCAACCGGGAGTATGGACAGGAATGAGCGCCTATACTGAGGCCGTCGCGCACCGGGAGGTGGCGGCGCCGGAGGATCCCTATCGCCTGACGCAGGACGGCATCCTGGAGCCGCCGGAAGGCTGGCGGCACTCGCTGCGGCATCTCGGCCCGGGGCTGATCCTCAGCGCCTCCATCGTGGGTTCCGGCGAGCTGATCGTCACCACCACCCTCGGCGCCACGGTGGGTTTCGCGCTGCTGTGGATGGTCATCTTCAGCACCTTCGTGAAGGTCGCGGTGCAGGTGGAGCTGGCGCGCTGGTGCATCTCCACCGGCCAGCCGGCGCTGACCGGCTACAACAAGGTGGGCCCCCGCCTCGGCGGGCTGGGCTGGATCAACTGGCTCTGGGCGCTGATGGCGCTGTCCAAGGTGCTGCAGATGGGCGGCGTGGTGGGCGGCACGGCGCTGGCCATGAGCATCCTGCTGCCGATCGGCGGCGCGCCGCTCGGCGGCACCTCGCTCACCATCTGGACGGCGATCGTCACCTTCGGCTCGATCGCGCTGCTCTACAGCAACAAATACAGCCGCATCGAGCGCGGCGCCGGCATCCTGGTGGTGGTGTTCTCCTTCATCACCATCGGCATCGCTCTCGGCCTGCCCTTCACCCCTTACGCCTATTCGATGCAGGATATCGGCAGCGGGTTGTCGCTGGCGATCCCGGCGGGCGCCATCGGCGCCGCCATCGCCATGTTCGGCATCACCGGCGTCGGCGCCGATGAGCTAACCTTCTACACCTACTGGTGCATCGAGAAGGGCTATGCCCGCCATGTCGGCCCGAATGACGGCAGCGAGGCCTGGCAGCGCCGCGCCCGCGGCTGGATCCGCGTTATGTACAAGGACGCCTTCCTGTCCTGGGTGATCTACACCTTCGGCACCATCGCCTTCTTCATCATGGGCGCCGCCGTGCTGCACCCGCAGGGCGTGGTGCCGCAGGGCAATGAGATGATCACGGCGCTGTCGCGCATGTACACCGACACGCTGGGCGAATGGGCCGGGCTGCTGTTCCTGGTGGGCGCGGTGGTGGTGCTGGGCTCCACCCTCTGGGCCGCGGTGCCGAGCTGGTCGCGCATGTATGTCAACCTGCTGGCCGAGCTGAAGGTGCTGGACTGGCACGACACCGCGGCGCGGCTGCGCTGGATCCGCCTCTTCACCATCGGCCTGCCGCTGGTCTGGGGGCTGGCCTATCTCTTCGTCCGCTCGCCGGTGGTGATGGTGCAGATCGGCGGCGTCGCCACCGGCATCTTCCTGCTGGCCGTGGTGGTCGCCGTCTGGCACCTGCGCCGGACCGAGACCGATCCGCGCCTCTATGGCGGCGGGCTGTTCAACGCGCTGCTGGTGGTCAGCAGCATCGCCATCGTGCTGCTCGGGATCTACACCGGGCTGGCGGCGTTCAAGCTGGTCTGAGGCCGGGCGGGGGCGGGCCGCGCTCGCGGCGCCCTCAGCCGCGCCTTGCCTGCTCCAGCAGGCTGGTCAGCAGCTCGATCTGCTTCTGCTGCTGGGCCAGCAGCGCGCCCATCTGCTCGGCGCGCAGCCGGTCCAGCTTCTCATGCAGCGCCATGATCTCGATCTCGGCCTTCAGGTTGACCTCGTAATCATGCGCCGCCACCAGCCGGTCCTTCGCCGCCTGGCGGTTCTGGCTCATCATGATGATCGGCGCCTGCAGCGCCGCGATCATCGACAGCAGCAGGTTCAGGAAGACGAAGGGGTAGGGGTCGA
Source organism: Pseudoroseomonas cervicalis (assembly GCF_030818485.1). NCBI lineage: Bacteria > Pseudomonadati > Pseudomonadota > Alphaproteobacteria > Acetobacterales > Roseomonadaceae > Roseomonas > Teichococcus cervicalis. Next base: position 654,945 of record NZ_JAUTAJ010000004.1, read on the forward strand.
AGGGCCGGCTCAGCAGCCAGGCATTGGCGCCCGTCCACAACAGCAGCAGCGCGATGCAGAGCAGGATGAAGCTCCAAGAGCCGCCGAAGCTCGCCACCCGGTCGGCGATGCGGTCGCCGAAGCTCAGCTTCTCGGCGAAGGCCTCGTTGGTGTCCTGGCTGAGCGGCTTGCGCTCCAGCGCCCGGCAGAGCGCGCGGTGCTCGGCTTCCGAGAGGTCGGAATCCTGGCCGAACCAGCGGATCGCCAGCTCGCGGAAATCGGGGGTGGGCTGATCGCTCATGCGGGGCCTTCGAGGGGCTGCGGCGGCGGGGGCTCGGCGCGGAACCAGGCACCCAGGGCGTGCCAGGGCCGCTCATCCCAGAAGCTGGTCGCCAGGCCGGAGGTCGAGGGCAGGATCCAGATCTCCGGGAAGCCCGGCGGGCCGGGATGCGGCCCGTAGGACAGGCTGGCGGTGCGGGTCCGGAGGAAGGCCGCCGCCGGCGCCTTTGCGGTGAAGGCGACCGCCCTCGGCCGGACCGCGCGGATCCGCGCCTCGAACCCCACCGGATCATAGGCGCCCGGCGGCAGTTCGGAATCATTGCCGAAGCTGTGCTTGGCCATGTCGGTAAGGCCGATCCGGTAGCGCAGCAGCGTGCGGAACTCGCTGGGCTGCAATTGCCGCTCGGTCAGCCCGGCGCTGGCCAGGATGCGCCAGAACTTGTTGCCCGGATGCGCGTAATAGGCGCCGACCGCGGCCGCCCGCTTGCTGGGGGCGGAGCCGCAGAAGACCAGCCGCAGCCCGGGCTCCAGCAGGTCGGGCAGGATATGGGTCGGGTCAGGGGGCAGCATCGGGCCTCGGTTCCGCCGGCAGCAGCGTGGCGATGCGCGACACCAGCCGTTCCCGCGCCGGCGGCAAGGGGCGGTTGCGGGCGCCGAAGGCATCGCGCTCCAGGAAATGACCCGTCAGGCGCAGCCCCTTCAGCCATTCCGCCGCGTCGCGCTCATCCTGGCCGCCCAGCAGGAACAGCGGCAGCGGCAGCAGCCGGTCCCGATAGGGTGCCGCGGCCTCCGCCGAGACGGCGCGGCCGCTGCGCGGCGAGACATGGGTCAGCTCCTCGGTCGCGCCGGTGACGGCGCAGACGGAAAGATCGAGGCCATAGCCGAGGCCCTCCAGCAGCAGCGCCTCCCAGCGGACATAGTCGGCGAGCAGGGCCGGGGCGCCGCGGCCGAGCTGCGCCATCAGCGCCAGCAGGCCGGAGAACAGGCGCGGCTGCGCCTCGCGCTCCGGCAGCGCGTCGGCGGCCAGCGCGCAGGCCGATTGCAGCAGCGCCAGGGTCAGCGGCTCATCCAGCGCCAGGGCGGCGGTCGGGTGCACCATCTCGCCGGAAAGGCTGCCGAGCTGCTCGGCCAGCCTGCCGCGCCAGCGCACCTCGACCAGATTGCCCGGCTGCCACAGCCCGGATTGCGCGCGGGAGGCGCCGCCATGCACCAGCCCGGCATGCCGGCCGTGTTCCTCGGTGAGGACGGAGACCACCGCCGCGCCCTCGCCATGCGGGCGGGCCTCCAGCACGATGGCGGGGGCCTGCCATTCCATCAGCCGGGATTGAGGGGGCTCTGCCCCCTCAAACTCCCCCGGCAGGGGACAGGGTCCCCTGCACCCGCCATCAGGGGGGAAACCTCAGCCGGCATCATCCAGGCCGATGGCGCGCAGCCGGGCGCGCTCCTCATCCCAGCCCTGGCGTTCCTTGACGTTCAGGAACAGGTGGACGCGGCGCTCCAGCAGATTCTCCAGCTCCATGCGGGCGCGCTGGCCGATGGCGCGCACCTTGGCGCCGCCATCGCCGATCAGGATCGCCTTCTGCGTGGCGCGGCCGACATAGATGGTGCAGTCGATGCGCACCGAGCCGTCGCGCCGCTCCTGCCACTGCTCGGTCTCCACCGTGGTGTGGTGCGGCACCTCCTGGTGGGTCTGGCGCAGGATCTGCTCGCGCACGATCTCGGCCGCCAGCATGCGGTCCGGCAGGTCGGAAAGCTCATCCTCCGGGAACAGCCAGGGGCCTTCCGGCAGGCGCTTGCCCAGCGCCGTCATCATGCGCTCCAGCCCGTCGCCCTTCTCGGCGGAGATCATGAAGGTCTCCTCGAAGGACAATTGCTCGTTCAGGCTGGCGGTCAGCGGCAGCAGCTTCTTGGTGTCGATCAGGTCCGACTTGTTCAGCACCAGCCAGATCGGCACGCGCGAGCGCTTCAGCACCGAGATGATGGATTCCACCGCCTCGGTCATGCCGGCGCGGGAATCAACGATCAGCAGGGCGAGATCGGCATCCTGCGCGCCCTCCCAGGCGGCGGCGACCATGGCGCGGTCCAGCCGCCGGCGGGGCGAGAAGATGCCCGGCGTGTCGGTCAGCACGATCTGCGTCCGCTCCTGCATCACCACGGCGCGGATGCGGAAGCGGGTGGTCTGCGGCTTGGGCGAGACGATGCTGACCTTGGCGCCGGCCAGCCGGTTCACCAGGGTGGATTTGCCGGCATTGGGCGCGCCCACCACGGCCACCAGGCCGCAGCGGGTCGGGCCCAGGGACGCGTCCTGTTCCGGGGTCGGCGCGGGCTGGCCAGGGGGGGGAGGGGTCTCGTCACTCATCTCATCAGTTCACTTGGTGTCGCCGAGCCCGGCCAGCCAGGCCTCGGCGGCCGCCTGCTCGGCGGCGCGTTTGGATTCGCCCTGGCCCTCGGCCTCGCGCCCGCCGGCGCGCACGGCGACGACGAAGACGGGCTGGTGCGACGGGCCGGTGACCGAGACCTGCCGGTATTCCGGCAGCCCCTCGGCGCGGCCCAGCGTGTGCTCCTGCAGCCGGCTCTTGGCGGACATGGGCGGCGTCGGGTCGGCGGCGACGAACTCCGCCCATTCGCGGCGGATGAAGCGGCGCGGCACCTCGAGCCCGGCATCGAGATAGAGCGCGCCGATCAGCGCCTCGGTCGCGTCGGCGATGACGGTGGCGCGGCTGCGCAGGCCGGTGCGGCCCTCGGCCGGGGGGACGCGCAGCATGGCCGGCAGGCCGATCGCCTCGCCCACCTTGGCCAGGGTCTCGGCGGCGACGAGGACGGAGAGCCGCTTGCCCAGCGCCCCCTCGCGCTCGGAGGGGAAGCGCTCGGACAGCCATTCGGCCATCACCAGCGCCAGCACGCGGTCGCCCAGGAATTCCAGCCGCTCGTTGGAATCGAGCATGTCGCGCCGGGGGTTGGCGGCGGAGCGATGCGTCAGCGCCTGCTCCAGCAGGGCGGGGTTGCCGAAGTGATGGCCGAGGCGGGACAGGAAGCCAGCCCCGGCTGGCGCGGCGGGACCGGGTTTGCTCATGCCCCGAAACCCCTCACCGCACCGCCGAGAACAGGCGGCCCCAGCGGATCGAGAAGGGCCAGTCCCACACCGCCCACCAGGGCGAGCTGTCATCCTTGCTGAAGAACAGGAATTCGGCGCGGCCGACCAGGTTCTCCACCGGCACGAAGCCCACCGCGTTCATCTCGCGGCTGTCGAGGCTGTTGTCGCGATTGTCGCCCATGGCGAAGACATGGCCCTGGGGCACGACGAATTCCTGGGTGTTGTCATAGGGGCCGTCATCCGAGGCCTCCAGGATCTCGTGCCGCACCACCTGGTTCCCGGTGCTGGCGGGCAGCGTCTCGCGATAGCGGCGCACCGTCATGCGCGGCCCGTCGCCCTCGACCGTGTAGAGGCCGAGGCTCTCGCGCTGCACCTCCTGGCCGTTCAGGAACAGCCGGCCGGCGCGCATCTGCACGCGGTCGCCGGGCAGGCCGATGATGCGCTTGATGTAGTCGGTGCTGTTGTCGCGCGGATACTTGAACACGGCGACATCGCCGCGCGCCGGCAGCGAGCCGAAGATCCGCCCGTCGAACAGGTTCGGGCTGAAGGGCATGGAGTGCCGCGAATAGCCATAGGCGTATTTCGACACGAACAGGTAATCGCCCACCAGCAGCGTCGGGATCATGCTGCCGGAGGGGATGTTGAAGGGCTCGAAGGCCACGGTGCGCACGCCGACGGCGATCAGCCCGGCATACAGGATGGTCTTGATGCTTTCGGCCCAGCCGCCGGATTTCTTGCTCATCGGGAGTTTTGCGCGTGGCTCCGCTGCGGTTCGCCGCGCCAGTCGCCGCGACCCGGTGGTGGGGTAGAGCCCGGCGCGGCCCTGGATGTCAAGGAAAGCACGGGCAGGGCGGCCCCGCGCCGGCGGGGGGACGGAGCGCGCGTCACGCCGCGTCGCGCTGGCCGTCGAGGCCGAAGGCCGCGGCCAGCAGCGTCACCGATTGCCGGCGCGCTTCCGGCTCGTGCACCGGCGTCAGCACCGCCAGCTCCTGCACGCCGAGCCGGCCGGCCAGCGCGGTGAGCTTCTCCGCCACCTGCTCCGGCGTGCCGATCAGCGCGGCCTGCCGCATGCGCTCCAGCCGCGCCCGCTCGGCCTCGCTGGCGGGGTAGGCCGCGGCCTCCTCCGGGCTCGGCAGCGGCGGGTAGATGCCGCGGTCGCGGGAGAGGCGCCAGACGGCGCGGGAGGAGAAGAGCCGCGCCGCCTCGGCCTCGGTCGGCGCGCAGAGGGCGAAGACGGCCAGCGCCGCATGCGGGGCGGGAAGCCTGCCGGCCTCGGCGCGGAAGCGCGCCTGGTAGGTGGCGATCGCCTCCTCGGCGCCGGCGCCATCGGTGATGAAATGCGCGAAGCAATAAGGCAGGCCGAGCCAGCCGGCGAGCTGCGCGCCGTAATCCGAGCTGCCGAGCAGCCAGGGCTCGGGCCGCGTCGGCACCTCGGGCTGGGCGCGGATGGCGGCGAAGGGGTGGTCCACCGGCAGCCCGTCGCCCAGCCAGCCCAGCAGCTCCTGCACCTGGGCGGGGAAGCGGTCCTCCGCCATGCGGGCGGCGGCGGGGTTCAGCGCATAGGCGGTGCGCCCGTCGCTGCCCGGCGCGCGGCCGAGGCCGAGATCGATCCGCCCGGGCGCGATCGCCTCCAGCACGCGGAACTGCTCCGCCACCTTCAGGGGCGCGTAGTGCGGCAGCATCACCCCGGCCGAGCCCACGCGGATGCGGCTGGTGGTGGCGGCGATGGCGGCGATCAGGATCTCCGGCGCGCTGCCGGCATGGCTCTGGCTGTTGTGGTGCTCGGCCAGCCAGTAGCGGGCATAGCCCAGCCGGTCGGCCAGCCGGGCCAGCGCCAGGGTCTCGCGGATCGCCGCATCGGCGCCGCGTCCGCTGGCGATGGTGGACTGGTCGAGGATGGAAAGGGCGAGGGCCATGCGGCCAGCCTACACCAGCGCGCCGCCCTGGCCAGGGGGGCGGCCGGCGCCGGCGCCCGCCACGGAATGACGCAGCTGTGATGCGCCATTTCACCGCGCATCGGAAAATCTGGCCGGGCTTCCATCACGGGTCCCGACGATGCTGTTCGCCTTCTGCGGCTCTTCCAGCGTGCGCCAGTTCTACCGCGATTTTCCCGGCACCTTCTCGGTCACCGCCTTCTCCGGCGCCACCATCAAGGGGCTGATGCAGAAGAATTCCGGCATCGGCCATGGCCGGCTGATCCGCCACATCGCCCGCGCGCCGCAGAAGAAGGCGCTGTTCCTGATGCTGGGCAATGCCGATCTCGACTTCACCTACTACCGCAATTTCTGCCAGGAGATGCGGATCGACGAGGCGGATTTCTTCGGCAGCCGCGTCACCATCTACAGCGCCTTCCTGCAGCACATCCTGAACGAGGATGCCGAGGCCGGGGAGATCGAGGTGCTGGGCGTGCTGGCGCCGCAGCTCTGCCCGCTGCGCGACGAGGTCATCCCGGCCGTCATCGCCGCCCATACCGGGGTGCCCGAGGCGCGGGTGCGCGAGGCGGGCCGGCATCTCGACCTGTCGCACGCCGCGCGGCTCGCGCGCACGCTGCGCTTCAACGACCTGCTGGAGGCGGGGCTGCCGCGCCACCCCAAGCTGCGGCTGCTCCGCATCGACCGCATGATGCTGGAAGCCGACGGGAAGCTGGCCGCGCCCTTCTTCCCCGGCCACCCGCATGAACACCATGCCGCCAAGGGCGAGACCTTCCGCTGCTGGCGGCAGATCCTGGCCGAGCATGTGCCGCCCTACGCGCCGCGCAAGCCGGCCGCCGCCGCCTGAGCCGCCTCAGCCGGGGTGGCGCTGCGCCACCCCGTCCAGCGGGCCTTCCACCAGCCAGTCGCGGCCCTCGGCCCTGGCGAAATCCGGCCCCAGCGGCGCCTTGCCGGCGCCGCCGGGCAGGTCCAGCACATAGGCCGGCCAGGCCAGGCCGGTGAGCTGGCCGCGCAGCGCGCGCAGGATGGCGCGGCCCTCCTCGATCGGCACCTCGAAGCGGGCGGTGCCGGGGGCGCGGTCCAGCTGATGCAGGTAATAGGGCTTCACCTGCGCCGCCAGCATGGCGCGGAACAGGGCGGCCAGGGCGTCCGCGCTGTCATTCACCCCGCGCAGCAGCACCGACTGGCCGAGCAGCGCGACGCCCGCGCGGCGCAGCCGGGTCAGCGCCGCGCGCGCCTCGCCTGAGAATTCGCGGGCGTGATTGGCATGCACGCAGAGGAACAGCGCCTTCTGGGTGGCGGCCAGCATGTCCGCCAGCGCCGGCGTGATCCGCTCCGGCGCCGAGACCGGCACGCGGGAATGCAGCCGGATGATGTCGAGATGCGGAATGGAAGAGAGCCGCGCCAGGATGCGCTCCAGCCGCCGCGGCGAGAGCATCAGCGGGTCGCCGCCGGTCAGGATCGCCTCGCGCACCGTGGGGGTGGCGGCGAACCAGTCCAGCGCCGCCTCCAGCTCCGGCTCGGAGAGCAGCCCGCCATCGGGGCCCACCACCTCGCGCCGGAAGCAGAAGCGGCAATAGACCGGGCAGGCCAGCAGCGGCTTCAGCAGCGCCCGGTCGGGGTAGCGGTGCACCACGCCCTTCACCGGCGTGAAGGGGGCGTCGCTGGTCGGGTCGCTGCGCTCGCGCGCCAGCGTCACCAGCTCGGCCGGGTCGGGGACATATTGCCGGGCGATCGGGTCGGCCGGGTCGGCGCGGTCGATCAGCGCCTGCACCGAAGGGGTCAGGGCGATGGCATAGACCTGCTGCAGCGCCTGCAGCGCCGGCAGATCGGAAGCGGGCGCCAGCCCGGCCTCGACCAGCGCGGCGGCGTCGCGCAGGGTGCGGGGCTTCAAGCGGGGCGTTCCGTCGGGCATGGTCGCGCGCTTACGCCCGGAGAGCCCCGCGCCGCAATGCCCGATCCATCCCCGCATGGCACCCAGACCGGTGGCGAAGACGCCCTGCCGCCCTGGCATCCCGCCCGGCTGGCGGCGCGGCTGCCGCATCTGCGCGCCCGCGCCCGGCTGATGGCCGAGACCCGCCGCTTCTTCGGCGCGCGCGGCTATACCGAGGTGGAGACACCCTGCCTGGTGCCGGCGCCGGGCATGGAGGTGCATCTGGCCGCCTTCCGCAGCGAGTTCCGGCCGATGCTGGGCGATGGCGGCTTCCCGCTCTGGCTGCGCACCTCGCCGGAGCTGTCGATCAAGCGGCTGCTGGCCGGCGGCGCCGGGCCGGTCTTCGAGCTGGCCCGCGTCTGGCGCAATGGCGAGGTCAGCCCGCGCCACGCCCCCGAATTCACCATGCTGGAATGGTACCGCCCCGGCGCCGATCTGGACTCGCTGATGGCGGAGACCGAGGCCTATCTGCGCGCCCTGCTGCCGCCACGCGTGCGCTGGGACGGGGTGGAGACCGACCTGACCCGGCCCTTCGAACGCCTGACCGTCGCCGACGCCTTCTTCCGGTTCTGCGGCGGCCTCGACATCCTGGCCACCGAGGGCGGCACGGCCGCGCTGCACCAGGCCGCCCGCGCCGCCGGCTTCACCCCGCGCGAGAGCGAGAACTGGGAGGATCTTTTCTTCCGGCTGCTGCTGGAGCGGGTGGAGCCGCGGCTCGGGCGGGATCGGGCGACCTTCCTGACGCATTGGCCGGCGCCCCAGGCGGCGCTGGCGCGGCGCGACCCGGCCGATCCGCGCGCGGCGCTGCGCTTCGAGCTGTTCGTCGCCGGGATCGAGCTGGCCAATGCCTTCGACGAGCTGACGGATGCCGCCGAGCAGGCCACGCGCTTCGCCCAGGATGTCGCCGAGCGCGAGCGGCTCTATGGCGAGGGCTGGCCGGTGGATGAGGATTTCCTGGCGGCACTGCGCCATGGCATGCCCGCCACCGCCGGCATCGCGCTGGGCTTCGACCGGCTGGTGCTGCTGGCGACGGGGGCTTCGAGCGTCGCGGAGACGCTGTGGCTGGGCGGGTTTCCGTACGAATAGGGCATCTTGAGGGGGCTTTGCCCCCTCGCCCCCAGCAGGGGACAGGGTCCCCTGCACCCGCCTTCAGGGCACCAGCGCCTCGACATTCAGCGGGCGCCACTGGCCGCCGGTGAGGATCTCGCTGGGGCGGAAGCGGGCCTTGTAGGCCATCTTGCGGCTCTGCGGCACCCAATAGCCCAGATAGACATAGGGCAGGCCGAGGGTGACGGCGCGCTCGACCAGCCAGAGCACCGCATGGGTGCCGAGGGAGCGTTTCTCCGCCTCGGGGTCGTAGAAGGAGTAGACGGCGGAGAGGCCATCGCTCAGCCAGTCGGTCAGGCAGGCACCAAAGAGGCGGCCGCCGGCATCGCGGAACTCGATCAGCCCGGTGGTGATCGGCGTGTCCTCGACCATGGCGCGGTAGTCGTAGAAGCCCATCGCCGCCATGTCGCCATCCTGGTGGCGGGCGCGCTGGTAGCGCTGGAACAGGGCGAACTGCTCGGCAGTGGCGCGGGCCGGCACGGTTTCCCCGACCAGGTCGGCATTGCTGCGGGCGATGCGGCGCTGGGTGCGGTCGGGCTGGAAGCGGCTGGCGTCGATGCGGATCGGGATGCAGGCGTGGCAGCCCGGGCAGACCGGCGAGTAGGCGATGTTGTGGCTGCGGCGGAAGCCGGCGCGGGAGAGCCGGTCATGCAGCGGCTCGGCCTCGGGCCCGGTCAGCTCCGTGACGATCTTGCGTTCCGTCCGGCCCGCCAGATAGGGGCAGGGGAGGGGCGCGGTCGTGTAGAAGAATTGCGGGCGGCGGGCGGAACGGTGGAGCATCGCTGTGCCTAGTTTCCCTGCCCAACGCGCCCAACGCAATGCCGTTCCAGCATGCTTTCTGATGGCGGGGTCCGGGGGACCCTGTCCCCCCGGCCGGAGGGTGTGGGAGGGCGGAGCCCTCCCACGGAGTCCTCAGCGCGGCGCCAGCACCAGCCTTGGGCTGCCCGCCGCATCCCCCACCGCGCCGAGCCGCAGCAGCAGCTCGCCATTCTCCGCCTGCCCGGCCCAGAGCCGCAGCTGATCCCCCCAATGGCGGGAGAGCGGATGGCCCGACTGCCCGCTGCCGATCACCGCCCAGATGCCCTCGGGCGAGGCGAGATCGGCCACCAGCCGCAGCCCCGGCCCATGCACCTGCGCGAAGCCGGCGCCGGCCATGCCGCCGCGATTGACCGTGTGCTCATCGCCCGGGCTGGCGATGACCAGCCCGGTCAGGTCGCGCAGGAGGGGGATGAAGCGCAGCAGCGGGTGTTCGAAGCGCGCCTGATGGGCATCGCCCCAGCGCCAGGCGGTGGGGTCGGGGCCGTGGGCCTGGCTGAGCTGCTCCACCGCCTGACGCAGGGCGGTGGCGATCAGCGCGTGGCAGGCGCCGCCCTCGGCGAAGGGGGCGGTGGCGGGGGCGGGGCCTTCCTGGGCCGGGCGGCACCAATGGGCGCCGCGCCCATCGGGGGCCAGCACGAAGCGCAGGAATTCGCCGGTGGCGGGCCAGGCGCCCTCCGGCACGCCGCCATTGGCCAGCGCCAGCCGCGCGGCGATCGGCCACCAGGCGTTGAAGATCAGCGGCTGCGGGCGGTCGATGGCCATATCGCCCTCCCAGGCCAGCAGCAGGTCGCGCGCCACCCCGGCCGGGCCCTGCGGCCGGGCGATGCCGCGCAGCGCCGGCAGCATCTCGCGCGCGAAAAGGCTGGTGGCGTCGCGCTGGATCATCGCCATGTCGCCGGCATCCTGGCGCGGGCGCTGGGCCAGCAATTCGTGGATGCGCTGGAAGCGCCAATCGCCATACCAGTCGCGGCCGAGGAAGGGCGTGTCGCCCTCGCGCGGCTGCATGCGGTTGTTGGCGTTCACCAGCACGCCGCCGGAGGGGTTCTCGGCATGCGGCAGGGCGTCGAAGGGCACGAAGCCCGTCCAGTCATGGCTGCCATCCCAGCCCGGGGCGGGCAGGCTGCCATCGCCGGCGCGGCGGATGGGGGTGCGGCCGGTCAGGTAGAGGGCGATGCCGCCGGCACCCTCGGCCACCATCAGGTTCTGCGGCGGCGAGGTGATGAGCGCGGCGGCGGCGCGCGCCTCCGCCAGCGTGCGGGCACGGTTCAGCGCCAGCAGGCCGGCGGCGGCGGTGTCGCCCGGCTCCAGATTGGCCATGCGCACCGCCAGCGCCATGCCGGCTTGGGTGCCCGGCTCCAGGTCGCTGAGCACCGGGCCGTGCCGCGTCTCCCGCACGCGCAGCGTCTGCGGCTCCTGGCCGCGGATGCGGATGATCTCCTCGCGCGTGTTGAAGGGGCGCGGGCCGTCCGGGGTCTCATAGCCATCCGCGCCGGCCAGCCGCTCCAGGAACAGATCCTGGGTGTCGGAATGGGTGGTGGTGAAGCCCCAGGCCAGCGATTCATTGCGGCCGATCACCATCATCGGCACGCCGGGGGAGGTGGCGCCGGCCAGGAAGCGCCCCTCCGGCAGCTCGATGCGGGCGAGGTACCAGAGCACCGGCGCGCCGAAGCCCAGATGCGGGTCGGAGGCCAGCAGCGCCGCCTGGCTTTCCGAGCGCGCCGGCGCCACCGCCCAGGCGTTGGAGGCGATGTTGGGCAGTGGCGCATCCTGCGGGAAGCGCGGCACCTGCGCCGCCAGCCGGTCCAGCCAATTGGCATCCAGCATGGCGCGGCGGTCGGGCAGGCCGGGGCTGTCATCCTGCGGCCAGAGCTCGGCCAGGCGCTCGGGCGCGAGGCGCGCCGCGAGGCGGCCGCGATCGAGCTCGGTGCGCCAGTTGTTGGACAGCCACAGCCCCATGGTCTTGGCCCAGAGCAGGGAATGCCAGGGCTCCCAGCGCTCCGGCGCGCCGAGCAGGATGAATTCCGGCGCTGCCAGCAGGCCGCGCGCCTCGATCCAGGCATTCACCCCGCCGGCATAGGCCTCCAGCACCGCGCGGGCCTCCTGCGGCAGGGCAGCGTAATCGGCCTCCGCCCGCTGGCGCAGGCCGAGGGTGCGGGTCATGCGGTCGAGGCGCAAAGCGGCGGGGCCGGCGATCTCGGCCAGCCGGCCGGAGGCGTTGCGGCGCATCAGCTCCATCTGGAACATGCGGTCGCGCGCATGCAGCCAGCCCAGCGCCCGCGCCGCATCCTGCTCACTGGCCGCGGTGATGCGCGGGATGCCATGCGCGTCCTCGGCGATGCTGACCTCCGCCGAGAGGCCGGGCAGGGCGAGCCGCCCCTCCCGCACCGGCAGGCTGGCCCAGAGCAGGCCGCCAATGCCGGCCACGACCAGCAGCAGGAGGAGCGTGGCGGTGATCAGGCCACGGGCGAGGAAGCGGCGCAGCCGGCCGGGGCGTTTCTGCATGCTGCTGATCTAGGATGAAAGCGCGCTGGCGGGCAGCCTGTTCCGCATGACATCTTCGGCGGAGGGGAGAGCCGCATGCAGCGCGAGGCCGCCGAGGCCAGGGGCCGCCGGGCCGAGGAGAAGGTGGCGGCGCGGCTGGCGGCGGAGGGCTGGTCGGTGCTGGCGCGGCGCCACCGGGCACCGGGCGGCGAGATCGACCTGATCGCCGAGCGCGACGGGCTGCTGGCCTTCATCGAGGTGAAGGCGCGGCCGAGCCTGGCCGAGGCGGCGCTCTCCCTCTCGGCCCGGCAGCGGGCGCGGCTGCTGGAGGGGGCGGCGCACTGGCTGGCCGCGCATCCCGGCCATGGCGCGGCGGGCATGCGCTTCGATATTGTCCTGGTCGATGAAAGCGGCGCGATGCGGCGGATCGCCGATGCCTTCCGGATCGGCGACGGCGCCTAGGAGGAGAATCTCCCGCCCTCCGATGCCCTGATGGCGGCCCCCGCGCCGAGCCCGGCTGTCGGCCGGCCTGGCCGCGCCCTCGGCCGGCGGGGCGCCGGGCCGCCCTGCCGCTGCGCCACCGATCTGCGGGCGACGTTCCGCGCCGGGGCGGGGGCATGCGCGACGCGGCCGTGCCCGGCCGCGGCTCAATCGGGGCGGATCTGCGCCTCGCTCACCAGGCTGGCATAGCGCGCCGTCTCCGCCGCCACGAAGCGGCGGGAGTCCTCGAGGCCGAGGCCGCTGAGGCTGAAGCCCAGCTCGCCCGCCCGCCGCACCAGCCCGGGCTCGGTCAGGCTGGCGCGGAGATCGGCGGAGAGCCGCTCGGCCAGCGGCGCCGGCAGCCCGGCCGGCGCCTGGATGGCGGTCCAGCTGGTGATGGCGAGGCCGGGCGCGCCCAGCTCGGCGGTGGTCGGCACCGCAGGCAGCAGCGGGTGGCGCGCCGGCCCGGTCACCGCAAGGGCGCGCAGCCGGCCGGCCTGAATCTGCGGCAGGCATTCCGGCAAATTCGACACCACGAGATCGATATTGCCGGCCACCAGATCGGTGATCGAGGGCGCGCCGCCGCGATAGGGCGCGTGCTGCAGCGCCTCGCCCGCGCCGGCGGCGCGGCGCAGCAATTCCAGCCCGATATGCGGCGGCGTGCCGGTGCCGGAGGAGCCGCCATTGAGCCGCTGCCGCCGCGCCGCCTCGAGCAGGGCGGGCAGGTCCTGCCAGGGCGCCTCGGCGCGCACCACCACCACCAGCGGCAGCGAGCCGAGCACGCTGAGCGTCGTCAGGTCCTTCAGGAAGTCATAGGGCGCCTGCGGGAAGAGCGAGGCGTTGATCGCATGCGCCAGGGTGATGGCGAGCAAAGTGTGCCCGTCCGGCGGCGCCTTGGCGGCGAGATCGGCGCCGAGCAGGGCGTTGCCGCCCGGCCGGTTCTCCACCAGCACCGGCCGGCCCCAGCCCTCCTGCAGCCGCTGGGCGACCAGGCGGGCGATCAGGTCGGTCTGGCCGGCCGGGGTGAAGGGCACGATCAGCCGCACATTGCGCTCGGGGAAGCCGCTGGCGCGGGCGGCGCCGGGCAGCAGCAGGGCGGCGCCGGCGAGCAGGGCGCGGCGGGTGGGGGCGGGGAAGGGCATGGGCCGGGTTCCTGTCGGGCGGGGTCAGTCGAGCCGGGCGCCGGCGAGGCGCACGATCTCCGGCCAGCGCGCCACATCGGCGGCGAGGCGGGCGGCCAGCGCCTGCGGCGTGCCCGGGCTGGGCTCGAAGCCCTGCTCCAGCAGCGGCGCCGCGATCTCGGCCAGGCCCAGGAGGCGCGTCACCTCGGCATTCAGCCGGTCGATGATGGCGGGATCGGTGCCGGCCGGGGCCAGCAGCCCCTGCCAGGAGACGATCTCGAAGCCGGGCAGCCCGCTCTCGATCGCGGTCGGCACCGCGGGCAGGGCACGGGCGCGCGCCGCGGTGGTGACCAGCAGCGGCCGCAGCCGGCCATCGCGGACATGGCCGGTGGCGGCCGGCAGGGTGAGGAAGACGGCGTCGATATGCCCGGCGATCAGGTCCTGCAGCGCCGGCCCGCCGCCGCGATAGGGCGCATGCGCCCATTCCGCGCCGGTGCGGGATTTCAGCAGCTCGGCCGCCAGATGGCCGATGCTGCCATTGCCGGGCGAGCCCAGGGTGAGGGCGCTGCGGCGCGACAGGGCGACGAACTCCTCCAGCGTCGCGGCGGCGAGGCCGGGCCGCACCACCAGCAGCTGGGCGGTGCTGACCGTCTGCAGGATCGGCGCGAAATCGCGCAGCGGGTCGTAGCCGGGGCGGGGGTAGATCGCCGGGTTGATCGCCAGGCTGTCCCAGCCGACCAGCAGGGTGTGGCCGTCCGGCCGGGCGCGGGCGACCAGCTCGAAGGCGATGTTGCCGCCGGCGCCGGCATGGTTCTCCACCACCACCGTCTGGCCCAGCCTGGCCTGCAGATGGCGGGCCAGCAGCCGCGCCAGCGGGTCGAGGCTGCCGCCCGGCGCCACCGGCACGATCAGGCGCAGCGGCCGCTCCGGCCAGCCGGCGCCCTGCTGCGCCAGGGCGCGGCCGCGCGGCGCGAGCAAGGCCAGCGCCGCCAGGGCCGCGCCGGCGCCGAGCAGGCGGCGGCGGCCGGGCGCGCCCGCGCCCGGTGCCGCGGGCGCTCGCTCCCCGGGTTGGTCCATCGGAAGACCAAGGGCGGAGGCAGGGGAGGCCGCATCAGGGGCCGCGCGGGCGGCCGGGGCGGGGGGCATGGGCGGCTCCTTTTCACGAATTCATTTGCTGACATAATTGAAATACGAATCAAAAACGCATTGCAAATGATTCCACGCCACGTTTCGATGGCCGCCGGCCCCGCCGGTGTCCGCCGCCGGCCGGCCCTGCCCAGCGACGATCCGTGGAGAGCCGGCTGCATGATGCGAGCGAAACCCGAACGCCCTTCCGCCGCAGGCCGCGCTGCCGCGCCGCGCCGCAGGGGATGCCGCGCGTGACCCGCCGGCTGCATCTCAACCTGTTCATCCATGGCCGCGGCCATCACGAGGCCGCCTGGCGGCACCCCGCCGCCACCGCCCGGGCGCTGACCGACCCCGCCTATTATCTGGAGCTGGCCCGGCAGGCGGAGGCCGCCTGCTTCGACGCCGTCTTCTTCGCCGACCACCTGGTGCTGCTGCCGAGCGAGATCGCCCATTCCGTGCAGGGCGGGCTGGAGCCGCTGACCCTGCTCGGCGCGCTGGCCGCCGGCACGCGGCGCATCGGGCTGATCGCCACCGCCTCCACCAGCTATACCGAGCCCTTCAACCTGGCCCGGCAATTCGCCTCGCTCGACCATATCAGCGGCGGCCGGGTGGGCTGGAACATCGTCACCAGCTGGCTCGCCGCCGCCTCGCGCAATTTCGGCCGTGAGGCGCCGCTCGAGCTGGAGGCGCGCTACGCCCAGGCCGAGGAGTTCCTGGCCGTCGCCACCAAGCTGTGGGACAGCTGGGCGCGCGACGCCGTGCTGGACGACCGCGCCGGCGGCCGCTTCGCGCAGCCCGGGCGGGTGCGCCGCTTTGGCCATGCCGGCGCGCATTACCGGGTGGAGGGGCCGCTGAACGTGCCGGCCGGGCCGCAGGGCCGCCCGGTGCTGGTGCAGGCCGGCTCCTCGGCCACCGGCAAGCGCTTCGCCGCCGGCCATGCCGAGCTGGTCTTCACCGCGCATCTGGAAAAGCCGGCGGCGGTGGCCTTCCGCCAGGAGCTGCGCGGCCTGGCGGCCGGGCTCGGCCGCGATGCCGACGCGCTGCGGGTGCTGCCCGGCCTGGGCGCTGCGATCGGCGGCACCGAGGCGGAGGCGCAGCGCCTGTGGGACGAGCTGAACGAGATGGTGGCGCCGAGCGTCGGGCTGGAGCGGCTCTCGGCCCGCTTCGGCGGGCATGATTTCTCGCATCTGCCGCTCGACCGGCCGCTCTCCGTGGCGGATTTCCCGCCCCCCGGCGCGGTGCAGGCGGCGCGCAGCCGGGCCGAGGTGATCACCGAGCTGGTGGCGCGCGAGCGGCCCAGCCTGCGCGCCCTGCTGCACCGGCTGGCCGCGGCGCGCGGCCACTACACCATGGCCGGCACGCCCGAGCAGGTGGCCGATGTGATGGAGGATTGGTTCCGCTCCGGCGCCGCCGATGGCTTCAACATCATGCCCCCGGTGCTGCCGGCGCAATTCACCGCCTTCACCGAGGCGGTGGTGCCGATCCTGCGGCGCCGCGGCCTGTTCCGGGAGGAGTACGAAGCCGCCACGCTGCGCGGCCATCTCGGCCTGCCGCCGGCGCCCAACCAGTTCTTCGACGCGGCGCCGGCCGGCGCGGCGGTGCCGGCGGGCTGAGGCGGCCGCCGCGCTGGCCGGGCGGTGCGGGTGGCGGGTGGCGGGTGGCGCCGCGCCGGGGGGCCGCCTCCACAACGGCACCGCGGCCGATCCCTGTCACGGTTTGCGGCTGCCGCCGCGCGGTGGAAGGCGTCTGGAGGGATGCGCGGGGCCGCGGCGCGCGCGGCGTCCGCCGGATCCGCCTGGGCTCGGGCGGCGGCTCAGGCCCGCGCCAGCCAGGGCAGGCAGGCGGCCAGGCCGATCAGCCCGAGGCTGAGCGCGGCGGCCAGCCACAGCTCCAATTCGCGGTCGCCGCGCCAGCGCCGCAGCCGCTGCCGCCACAGCAGGGCCGGGCGCATGGCTCAGCCCACCAGCGCGGCGCCGAGCAGCGCCTGCAGCGCCGCCTGGCCATGGCGCTGGCAGAAGGCGCCGAAATCCTCCGCCCCCTGGCGCTGCGCCGCCCAGGCGGCCAGGGCCGGCTCCAGCGTCGCCGCGATCGCCTCCAGCCGGACCTTGTCGGCCACCGGGAAGGACAGGCGGGTGCCTTCGAAATCGCCGCCGAGATAGAGCACATAGAGGCCGGGCGCCCGCCCGACCACGCCGATCTCGCCGCCATAGGGCCGGGCGCAGCCATTCGGGCAGCCGGTGATGCGCAGGCTCAGCCGCTCCTCCCGCAGCCCGTGCCGGGCCAGCACCTGCTCGAGATCGTCGACGATGCGCTGCCGCACCCGCTCCCCCTCGGCCAGCGCCTGGCCGCAGCTGGGCAGGGCGACGCAGGCCAGGGTCCAGCGGGCCAGCGGCGTGAGGTCGCCGGCCAGGGCCAGCCCGGCCTCGCGCAGCATGGCCTCCAGCGCGGCGCGGTCGGCGGCGGCGATGTTGGTCAGCAGCAGGTCCTGCTGCGGCGTCACCACCGGGTCGGCGCCGAAGCGGGCGATGGCGTCGCGCAGGCTGCGCCGCAGCGCGCCGCCGATGCGCCCGGCCGGGATCGGCAGGCCGATCCACCAGCGGCCATCGCCCTGCGGGTGCCAGCCGAGCAGCTCCGGCACCGCCAGCGCCGGCAGCGGCCCGGGCTCGGCCAGGGGGCGGCCGAGATCCGCCGCCAGCCATTGCCGCACCCAGTCGACGCCGCGCTCGGCCACCAGGTATTTCAGCCGCGCATGCTTGCGGTCGCTGCGGTCGCCATGGTCGCGGGCCAGGCGGACCGCGGCCTGCGCCAGCTCCAGCACCTCGTCCGGCCCGATGCGGGCGATCGGGTCGGCCAGGCGCGGATAGGTGGCGGGCTTGTTGTGGGTCATGCCCATGCCGCCGCCCAGGGTGACGATCCAGCCGGCGAGCCGGCCCTCCTCCACCACAGCGAGGAAGCCCAGATCATTGGTCAGCAGGTCGGGCGTGTTGTCGCCGGGATGGGCGAGGGCGATCTTGAATTTCCGCGGCAGGTAGGTGGGGCCGTAGAGCGGCTCCTCCTCCGGCCCCTCATTCTGCTCGGGCGCCTCGTCCAGGAAGATCTGGTGATGCGCCCGGCTGCGCGGCAGCAGGGCGGAGGAGAGGCGCACCGCCTCGGCCTCCAGCCGCGCATGCAGCGCGTCGCGCCGCGGCGCCGGGCTGGTGACGACATTGCGCACCACATCGCCGCAGGCGGCCAGGGTGGTCATCAGCGCCTGGTTGATGCCGGCGATCAGCGGCTTGACCGCGCCGCGCGCGACGCCGTGGAACTGGATGCCCTGCCGCGTGGTCAGCCGCAGCGTGGCGTCGCCATACCGGTCGGCCAGCGCGTCCAGCGCCAGCCATTGCGCCGTGCTCAGCCGGCCCGCCGGGCAGCGGACGCGGACCATGAAGCCCCATTCCTTGTCCAGCCCGGCCTGCTTGCGCGGCGTCGCGCTGTCGCGGTCATACTGCTCATAGGTGCCGTGGAATTTCAGCAGGGTGTAGGTTTCCTCGGAAACCCCGCCCTGACTCGCCTCCGCCGCCAGCTCGGCGCCGATATGGCCGCGCAGCCCCTGGCTTTCGGATTTGATCTGCTCGGCGCCGGAGGGCTTCGGTGAGGCGGCCATGCTGCATCCGCTGATCTGGATTCGAGGAATTCCAATTAGCACGATTTAGAAGTGTGTATACCGGGATTCAGCATACCGATTCGCAGAGAGAAAAGGCAAAGGCCCGGCTGGCGCGGCGTTGCCGGCCGACAACGCGGCGCGCCGAAACGCTTTTAGTGCATATTTTGTGGTTGAATTTTTAATTCACCAGACAAAAAGTTTGATCGCCGCCGACCGGGATCCCGCCATGCCCGACGCCCTTGCCACCGCTGCCAGCCCGCCCCCCGCCGCCGTCCGGCGGGCGGCCGAGATCGAGGCGGCGCTGCAGCGCCGCGGCACGGCCGAGGGGCTGGCCTGGCTGGCCACCCGCTTCCGCGGCGAGCTGGCCCTGGTCTCCTCCTTCGGCGCCGAGGCCGCGGTGCTGCTGCATCTGGCCGCCCGCGCCGATCCGGCCATTCCCGTGCTGTTCCTCGACACCGGCAAGCTGTTCCCCGAGACGCTGGCCTATCGCGACCGGCTCGCCGCCCGGCTCGGCCTGCGCGACCTGCGCAGCCTGCGCCCCGAGGCGGCCGCGCTGGCCGGGCAGGACCCGCTGGGCGGGCTCTGGGCCAGCGATGCGGATCGCTGCTGCGCGCTGCGCAAGGTGGCGCCGCTGCGCGCGGCGCTGCGCGGCTTCACCGTCTGGCTGAACGGGCGCAAGCGCTTCCACGCCGCCGGCCGCGTGGCGCTGCGCCTGGCCGAGGCGACGCCGGAGGGCCAGGTCAGCGTGGCGCCACTGGCCGGCTGGGGCGCCGCCGGCATCGCCGCCTATCTGCGCCGCCACGACCTGCCGCCGCACCCGCTGCTGGCGCGCGGTTTTCCCTCGATCGGCTGCCAGCCCTGTACCAGCCGCGCCGCGCCCGGCGAGCCGCCGCGGGCCGGGCGCTGGCGTGGCCAGGACAAGACCGAATGCGGCATCCACCGCCCCGCGCCGCCGCGGGAGACCAGCCCGATGCAGAAAGACCCCCTGTGATGGACGATCTGGACCAGCTCGAAGCCGAGAGCATCTACATCCTGCGCGAGGCCTATAGCCGCATCCGACCCCTGGCGCTGCTCTGGTCGCTCGGCAAGGATTCCAACGTGATGATCTGGCTGGCCAAGAAGGCCTTCCTCGGCCGCGTGCCGTTTCCCGTGGTGCATCTCGACACCGGGCTGGAATTCCCCGAGGTCTATGATTTCCGCGACCGCTATGCGCGCGAATGGCAGCTGACGCTGATCGACGATGCCTGCCCGCCGATCGAGGCGGTCGACGCCGCGCTGCCGCCGGCCTCGCGCCTGGCGGCGCGCAAATCGCACGGGCTGCAGCAGGCGGTGGCGCGCTACGGCTTCCGCGGGCTGATCGCCGGCATCCGCCGCGACGAGCAGGCGACGCGCGCCAAGGAACGCGTCTTCTCGCCGCGCGGCGAGGACAATGCCTGGGATGTGCGCGAGCAGCCGCCGGAGCTGTGGAACCTGTTCAACCTGGACTTCCCGCCGGGCACGCATCTGCGCGTGCACCCGCTGCTGCACTGGACCGAGATCGATGTGTGGCGCTACATCGAACGCGAGGGCATCCCGGTCTGCCCGCTCTATTTCGCGCAGCAGGGGCGGCGCTACCGCTCGCTCGGCGAGATCGGCATCACCTTCCCGATCGACAGCCACGCCGCCGACATCCCCGCCATCGTCGCCGAGCTGCGCGCCACGCGCGCGCCGGAGCGCGCCGGGCGGGCGATGGACCATGAGGGCGAGGACGCCTTCGAGCGGCTGCGCGCCGGCGGCTATCTGTGAGCGGGGCGGCGGCGATGCAGGATGGCCCGGCCACGGCCCCGATCTCCGGTGACGCGCCCGGCACGGCGCGCGCCTTTCCCATCGTGGTGGTCGGCCATGTCGATCACGGCAAGTCGACGCTGATCGGGCGGCTGCTGCACGACACCGGCGCGCTGCCCGAGGAGCGCATCGCGCAGCTGCGCGACAGCGCCGCCCGGCGCGGCCTCGACCTCGAATACTCCTTCCTGCTCGACAGCCTGCAGGTGGAGCGCGACCAGGGCATCACGGTGGATGCCGCGCAGATCTGGTTCAGCTCGGCGCGCCGGCGCTACGCCATCATCGACGCGCCGGGCCATGTCGAGTTCCTGCGCAACATGGTGACCGGCGCCGCGGCGGCCGAGGCGGCGGTGCTGGTGGTCGATGCCCGCGCCGGGATCTGCGAGCAGACGCGCCGGCATGGCTATCTGCTCAGCCTGCTCGGGCTGCGCCAGCTCGCCGTCGCGGTCAACAAGATCGACCTGGTCGATTACGACGCCGCGCATTTCGCCGCGCTGGAGGCGGCGCTGCGGCACTGGCTCGGCGAGCTCGGCCTGGCGCCGGCGGCGATCCTGCCGCTCTCCGCCCGGCATGGCGACAACCTGCTGGCGCGCGGGCCGAACCTCTCCTGGTATGAGGGGCCGACGCTGCTCGGCGCGCTCGACGGCTTCCGCCCGCGCGAGCCGGCGGAGGACGCGCCGCTGCGCCTGCCGGTGCAGGATGTCTACCGCCAGGGCGAGCAGCGCATCGCCGTCGGCCGCATCGAGAGCGGGCGCCTCGCCGTGGGCGACCGGCTGTGCTTCGCCCCTGGCGGGCAGCAGGCGCGCATCGCCGGCATCGAGATGTGGAACGGCCGCCGCGAGCGGCGCTCGGCCGGGGCGGGGGAGAGCGTCGCGCTGCGCTTCGAGGAGGCGGTGTTCATCGAGCGCGGCGTCATCGCCGCCCATGCCGGTCAGGCGCCGCGCGAGAGCCATGTGGCGAATGTGCAGCTGTTCTGGCTGGACCGCGAGCCGCTGCGCGAGGGCGACCGGCTGCTGCTGCGCCATGGCACCACCGCGCAGCGCGTCACCGTCGAGGCGATCGAGGCGGTGATCGATGTCGAGACGCTGACCGCGAGCCCGGCCAGCTTCCTGCCGCAGAACGGGGTGGCGCGCGCCCGGCTGCGCGCGCGCCGGGCCATGGCGATCGACAGCTACGGGGAGAACCCGCGCACCGGCCGCGGCGTGCTGGTGCGCGGCCACCGCCTGGTCGGCGGCTGCATCGTCGAGGCGCTGCCCGAGCAGGCGCTCGACCTGACCGCCATCGACGCGCCGGTGACGCGGGCGGAGCGCGCCCTGGCCAATGGCCATCGCGGCGGCGTGCTGTGGCTGACCGGGCTGCCCGGCGCGGGCAAGAGCACCCTCGCCATGCGCCTGCTGCGGGCGCTGACCGATGCCGGGCGCCAGGCCTATGTGCTGGATGGCGACAATCTCCGCCAGGGGCTGAACCGCGATCTCGGCTTCCGCGAGGAGGACCGGCGCGAGAACACCCGCCGCACCGCCGAGCTGGCGCGGCTGCTGGCCGATGCCGGGCTGATCGTCATCGTCGCGCTGATCTCGCCGCTGGCGGCGCATCGCGCGCTGGCGCGGCAGCTGGTGGGCGAGGGCTTCCACGAGATCTACGTCAAGGCCGACCTCGCCACCTGCGAGGCGCGCGACCCCAAGGGGCTGTACCGCAAGGCGCGGCAGGACCAGCTGGCGGATTTCACCGGCGTCTCGGCGCCTTATGAGCCGCCGGCCGAGCCGGGCCTGGTGGTCGACACCGCTGCCGGCAGCGTCGAGGCCTGCCTGGCCCTGCTGCTGCGGCACAGCCAGGCGGCCTTCGCCCTGTCACAGCGGGATGCGGCCTGATGCGGCATTTCCCGATCTTCCTCGACCTGCAGGACCGCGAGGTGCTGCTGCTGGGCGGCGGCGAGGCGCTGGAGGCCAAGGCCGCGCTGCTGGCCGCGGCCGGTGCCCGGCTGCGCCAGGCCGCGCGCTTCAGCCCGGCGCTGCTGGAGGGCATCGCGCTGGCCTGCGGCGCCGGCGCGCCGGAGGCGGAGCTGCGCGCCCTGTCCGAGGCCTGCCGCGCCCGCGGCATCCCGGTCAATGTGGTGGACCGGCCGGAGCTCTGCGGCTTCATCACCCCGGCGATCATCGACCGCGACCCGGTGACCATCGCCATCGGCACCGGCGGCGCCGCGCCGGTGCTGGCGCGCCTGCTGCGGCAGCGGATCGAGAGCGTGCTGGCGCCCGGGATCGGGCGGGTGGCGGCGCTGGCGCGGCATTTCCAGCAGGCCATCCGGGCCCGGCTGCCCGATCTGGCCTCGCGGCGCCGCTTCCTGGACGCCGCGCTGGACGGGCCGGCCGCGCGCCTGGCGGAGGCGGGGCAGGAGGCGGCGGCGCGGGCCGTCTTCGCCGCCGCCCTTGAGGCGGCCGGGACGGCGCCGCCGGGCAGCGTGCATCTGGTCGGCGCCGGGCCGGGCGCGGCCGATCTGCTGACGCTGCGCGCGCTCCGCCTGCTGGGCGAGGCCGACATCATCGTGCATGACCGGCTGGTGCCGGAGGCGGTGCTGGACATGGCCCGGCGCGATGCGCGGCGCATCCATGTCGGCAAAGCGCGCGGCCATCACTGCCTGCCGCAGCCCGAGATCAACGCGCTGCTGATCCGCCTGGCGCGGGAGGGCCACAAGGTGGTGCGGCTGAAGGGCGGCGATCCCTTCGTCTTCGGCCGCGGCGGGGAGGAGCTGGAGGCGCTGCGCGCGGCCGGCATCGCCTGCGAGGTGGTGCCCGGCATCACCGCCGCCCTGGCCTGCGCTGCCCAGGCCGGCATCCCGCTGACGCATCGCGACCATGTGCGCAGCCTGACCCTGGTCACCGGCCATACGCGGGAGGGCAGGCTGGAGGTCGATTTCGTCGCCCTGGCGCGGCCCGGCCAGACCATCGCTGTCTATATGGGCGTTACCACGCTGGGCGCGCTGTTCGAGGGCATCACCGCCGCCGGCGGCGATGCGGAGCAGCCGGCCGCCTTCATCGAGAGCGGCGGCACGCCGCGCCAGCGCGTGCTGCGCGGCAGCTTCGCCGAGGTGGCGCGGCAGGCCCGGGGCTGGGTCGGCGGCGGCCCGGCGCTGCTGATCCTGGGCACGGTGTGCGGGCCGGACCCGGCCCGGCCGCCCGCCTCGCGCGCCGCGCCGGCGGCGCTGGCGGAGGCCTGACGCGCCGGCCCGGTGGGGCGCCGGGCCCTCAGGGCACCAGGCGCACGGCGGAGATGATCACCACCGCCTGGGCATAGGGGTATTCGTCGGTCATGGTCAGGCTGACCTGGGCGCCGAAGCCCATCGGCGTGATGGCGTCCAGCCGCTTCGCCGCACCCCCGGTCAGCCGCAGCGAGGGCTGGCCGGTGGAGAGGTTCACCACGCCGAGATCGCGCCAGAACACGCCCTGGCGGAAGCCGGTGCCGAGCGCCTTGCTGGCCGCCTCCTTCGCCGCGTAGCGCTTGGCATAGGTGGCGGCGCGCAGCTTTTCGGTGCGGCTATCGGCCTTGCGGCGCTCCAGCGGCGTGAAGATGCGCTGCAGGAAGCGCTCGCCATGCCGCTCCAGCACCCGCTCGATGCGGCGGATGTCCACGATGTCGTTGCCGAGGCCGATGATCATGTGCGGGCGGGGTCCATCCAGCTTGGCCGTCAGGCCTTGCTGCGCTCCACCTGGATGATGCCCGGGCAGGCGCGCAGCGCGGCGATGACGTTGGAGAGGTGGCGCAGATCCGTCACCTCCAGATCGACCAGCACCTCGGCATAGTCCGGGGCGCGGTGGGCGAAGCGCAGATTGTGCAGCTTGCCATGCTGCTTGGCGATGACGACGGTCATCGCGGCGATGGCCGAATCCTCATTGGCCGTCACCACCTCGAGCCGGCCGAGATGCGCGCCGCCGGAGCCGGCCTCGTAATCCCAGTCGACATCGATGAAGCGCTCCGGCGTCGCGGCCAGCGCCTCCAGATTGTGGCAGTCGCTCTTGTGGATGGTGACGCCGCGGCCGGTCGAGACGATGCCGACGATGCGGTCGCCGGGCACCGGATGGCAGCAGCCGGCGAACTGCACCGCCATGCCGGCGACCAGGCCGGTGATGCCATGGCTGGCCTCGCGCCGCCGCTCGGTGCGCACGGTGGTGGCGCCGGGCTTGCCGCGGGCCCGCGTCAGCGGCAGCGGGTCCATCACCCGCGGCGGGCCGCGCAGCTCGGGGAAGGCGGCGTGCAGCACCTCGCGGGCGGAGATGTTGCCATTGCCGACGGCGACGCAGAGCTCCTCGAAGCCCGGCTGCTTCAGCACCTTCAGCGCCGGCTCGACCAGCTTCTCGGAGAAGTCGATGCCCTCCTGGCGGAAGGCCTTGGCGATGGCGCTGCGGCCCTGCTCCTGGAACTCCGTCCGCTGCCGCGCCATGGCGAAGCGCTTGATGCGCGCCTTGGCCTTGCCGGTGACGACGAAGCGTTCCCAGGCCGGGTTCGGCGTGCCGCCGCGGGCGGTGATGATCTCGACCTGGTCGCCATTCTCCAGCCGGTGGCGGAGCGGCACGATGCGGCCATTGATCTTGGCGCCGACACAGGCATCGCCCACCTGGCTGTGCACCTGGTAGGCGAAGTCGACCGGCGTCGCGCCGCGCGGCAGGGCGATCAGATCGCCCTTCGGCGTGAAGCAGAAGACCTGGTCCTGGTGCAAAGCGAGCTTGGTGTGCTCCAGGAACTCGCCCGGCTCGGCGGCGGATTCCAGGATCTCCAGCAGCTCGCGCACCCAGGGGTAGCGGCGCTGGGTGGGGGCGGGGGCCGGGGTGGCGCTGCCCTCCTGCTTGTACATCCAATGCGCGGCGACACCGTATTCGGCGATCTCGTGCATGTCCGGCGTGCGGATCTGCACCTCGATCTTGGCGTTGCGCCGCTCCGGCACGGTGACGCCGGTGTGCAGCGACTGGTAGCCATTCGGCTTGGGCGTCGAGATGTAGTCCTTGAACCGCCCGGGCACCACGCGATAGGCCGAATGGATGGCGCCCAGCGCCGCGTAGCAATTCGCCTTGTCGGTGGTCAGCACGCGGAAGGCCATGATGTCCGAGAGCTGCTCGAACTCGACCTTCTTCTCGTACATCTTCATCCAGATCGAGTAGGGCGATTTCTCGCGCCCCGTCACCTCGACCACCGGCACCTCGGCCGCCGCCAGCCGCGCCTTCAGGTCGGCCGCGATCTCGTCGATCAGGTCGGCGCCCTGGCCGCGCAGGAAGGCGAGCCGCGCGGTGATGGTCTGGTAGGCGTCCGGCTGCAGCTCGCGGAAGGCCAGCGATTGCAGCTCGCTCTTCACCGCGTCCATGCCGATGCGCTCGGCCAGCGGCGCGTAGATCTCCATCGTCTCGCGGGCGACGCGGGCGCGGCTTTCCGGCTTCGGCTTGAAATGCAGCGTCCGCATGTTGTGCAGGCGGTCGGCCAGCTTGACCAGCAGCACGCGGATATCCTCGCTCATGGCGAGGACCAGCTTGCGGAAATTCTCCGCCTGCTTGGTGCGCTCCGATTGCAGTTCCAGCCGCGTCAGCTTGGTGACGCCATCCACCAGCCGGGCGATGTCGGCGCCAAAGCGCTTCTCCAGCTCGCCCAGGGAGTAGCTGGTATCCTCGACGACATCATGCAGCAGGGCGGTGGCGATGGTCGCGGTGTCCAGCCGGTAGCCAGCCAGGATGCCGGCGACGGCCAGCGGATGGGTGATGTAGGGGTCGCCATTCTCGCGCGACTGCGAGGCATGGGCGGTGGCGGCCAGATTGTAGGCCGCCTCGATCAGCGCCATGTCGGCGCGCGGATCATAGGCCGCGACGCGGCGGGCCAGCTCGGTGCCGGGCGTCTCGACCGCCGGCGCGGCGCCGGGCTGGACAGCGCGGGCGGCGGGGCCGGGCGGGGGCGGCGGCGGGGTGCTGGGGGTGGGCGTGGCCACCCCCTCGGGCGCGCGGGGCGCCGGGATCAAGTCAGGCCCGGCGCCGGGTTTCAAGCGCGCCCCCGGCTCAGCGGCGGCCGCCGCCGCCGAGCTCGGCGGCGATCGCCGCCTCGATATCGTCGGGCGAGAGGTCCTCGAGGCCGGCGCCCTCGGGCGCGGCGTCGTCGCTGACATCCATCACGCCGAAGATGTTCTCGTCGGTGGCGATGAGGTCGATCACCTCTTCCTCCACCGGCTCCGGCTCCGGCGCGCGCAGCAGGGACTTGACCAGATCCTGCTCCAGCCCGTCCAGGCTCACCGTCTCATCGGCGATCTCGCGCAGCGCAACGACCGGGTTCTTGTCGTTGTCGCGGTCGAGGGTCAGCTCCTCGCCGCGGCTGATGTTGCGGGCGCGCTGCGCGGCGAGCAGGACCAGCTCGAAGCGGTTCGGGATCTTCAGAATGCAGTCTTCGACCGTGACGCGGGCCATGGGGGAGGCCTCCAACTCGATGCCGTGCGGAACCTGTCAGATAGCCATCGCACCCGCGAAAGGCAAGCCATATGGGGGCAGGAGCGGAAACAGGGTAGGGAAGAGGGCCTTCTTTTTCTGAAGAAAAAGAACTTTTTTCAGGCTGCCGCCGTCTTCCGGTGAAGCGGGACGCCAGACAGACAAAAGTTTTTTGGTTCTTTTTTCCAAAAAAGAATCCTTACTTGCTGATTTTCCTCATCCCTGCTTCCGGCAGTTCCGCCAGCAGCGCCTCGACACTCTGCCCGAGCTGCGGATGCACCCAGCCCGGCGCCACTTCCGACAAAGGCTGCAGCACGAAGCGGCGCAGATGCGCGCGCGGATGCGGCAGGATCGGGTCCGGCGACTCCCGCACTGCCTCGCCCATGGCGATGATATCGAGGTCGAGCGTGCGGGGCGCGTTGGGGTAGGGCCGCTCCCGCCCCGCCGCATCCTCGATCGCCTGCAGCGCGGCCAGCAGCGCGGCCGGGTCCAGCGTGCCCTCGCAGCGGGCGACGCCGTTGACATACCAGGGCGCGCCGGGGCTGGGCGGCTCGGGCGCCGTCTCCCACCAGGCGGAGACCGCCTGCACGGCCAGCCCCGGGATGCGGGCCATGGCATCGACCGCCGCCTCGCAGGTCGCGCGCGGGGCGGCGCCGTCCCGCCCCGGCAGATTGGCGCCGAGCGCGATCAGGATCATCCCCCCGCTCAGCCCTTGCCGCCGAAATCCGGGGAGAGGCGCAGCGCGTCGGTGGTGTCGAAATCGCGCAGCACGGCGTCGTCGGCCATCTCCACCTCATGCACCCGGTCGGCATATTTGCCGGCCAGGTGGCGGGCGCCGACATCGCCGGTGATCTGCAGCATCTCGGGGATGAATTCCCGCGCCCAGAGCATCGGGTTGCCCTGCTTGCCGCGGAAGGTCGGCATGACGATGGCGCGGCCTTCCTCCGGGTCGAAGGCGGCCATCAGCCGGTCCAGCATGGCGCCGGTGACCAGCGGCATGTCGCCCAGGCAGACGATGACGCCCTCGGCCTCCGGCGGCAGGGCGGCCAGCCCCGCCTTCAGCGAGCCGGAGAGGCCCTGGTTGTAATCCTCGGTCTGGGCGAAGAGCACCGGGCGGCCGGACAGCGCCTCCTCCACCCGCTCGCGCTCATAGCCGGTGACGACCACGACCGGGCGGGCGCGGCTGTCCAGCACATTGGCGACGACGCGGGCGACCATCGGCATGCCCTTCTGGTCGGTCACCATCAGCTTGTTCAGCGGCGCCATGCGGCGGGAACGGCCGGCGGCCAGCACCAGCGCCGCCACCTGGCGCGGCCGGCGCGGCGCGGCGCCGGGGGCCTGGGCGCGCGGGGCGGAATCGCGCGGCAGGGGCCGGGTCTCGATCTCCTTCAGCAGCCCGCCCACGCCCATGCGGGCGATCTCGGCGCTGGCCACCGGCAGGCCGGCGAAGAGCCGCTGCAGCACCCAGTCGAAGCCGTTCAGCTTCGGGCTGCGGGCGCAGCCGGGCAGCACCAGGGCCGGGATCTCGCCGATGCGGCCCAGGCAGAGCAGGTTGCCCGGATCCACCGGCATGCCGAAATGCTCGATCGTGCCGCCGGCGCGGGTGATGGCGGCGGGGCCGGCATCGCGCCGGTCGACCACGGCGGACGCCCCGGCGATCAGCAGCAGCTCGGCGCCGGCGCGCTTCAGCCGGGCCAGCGCCTCGGCGATGGCGCCTTCCTCGTGCCGGCAGCGCTCGGGCGGCAGCAGCTGGCCGGCCAGCGCGGTGACGCGGGCCTCCGTCGCCTCCACCGCGCCCTCCATGATGCTTTCCTTGAGCCCGGGCAGCTCGGTCAGCACCAGCCCGACCTTCAGCGGGCGGAAGGGGTGGATGGCGAGGGCGCGGCCGCTGCGCGCCACGGCCTCCGCCACCTGCAGCACGCCGCCCGGCACGGCGAAGGGGATGATCTTCACCGTCGCCAGCATCTCCCGCGCGGTGACCGGGGTGTGGTTCGGCAGGGTGGCCAGGGTGATGCTTTCGTCCAGCGCGTTCAGCCGGTGGATCAGCGCCTCGTTCACCACCAGCAGTCCGGCGGCATCGGCCAGCATGTTCACCCGGCCCGTCGCGGCGCGGGAGCGGGCCAGCAGCGGACCCAGCAGCGCCTCGCCCAGCCGGTGGGCGGCCTCGTCCTCCGGCACGTCGCCGGATTCCAGCCGGGCGGCCACCACCTCCCGCTTGCCGGCGGCGCGCAGCGCCTCGATCGCCTCGGCATCCAGCACCGTGCCCTTCTTCAGGACACGGCCGGGGAGGCGCAGCGTGTGCGCCAGCACCGCGCCCTGCGCGGCATCGAGCGGGGTGGGGCCGAAGATCATGCGCTGTTCCTGGTGCCGAGGGCGGCGCCGCGGCGCCGCGCCACGATCTCGGCCATGATGGAGAGGGCGATTTCCGGCGCGGTGACGGCGCCGATGGACAGGCCGATGGGGGCGGCGATGCGCGCGCATTCGGCCTCGGTCAGCCCCGCCTCGGCCAGCCGCGCCAGGCGCTTGGCATGGGTGCGCCGGCTGCCCAGCGCGCCGACATAGAAGGCGGGGGAGCGCAAGGCGACCTCGAGCGCCGGGTCGTCCAGCTTCGGGTCGTGGGTCAGCGTCACCACGGCGCTGCGGGAATCCGGGGCCAGGCGCGCCATCGCCTCATCCGGCCAGTCATCGACCAGGGTGACGCCGGCGCCGAAGCGTTCCTCGGTGGCGAAGGCGCGGCGCGGATCCACCACGGTGACGGCATAGCCGAGCCCCACCGCCATCGGCACCAGCGCCTGGGCGATGTGCACGGCGCCGACCACGATCAGCCGCAGCCGCGGATTGTGCGGCTGCACGAACCAGCTCTCATTGCCCTCGGTGAGCGTCGCGGCCGCATCGCCGGCCAGCGCCGCCTCGGCCGCGGCGCGCAGCGCCTCGGGCATGGAATCCTCGGGGTGCAGGTGCTGGGCGCCGTCGGAGAGGCGCGTCAGCACCGCGACCGGGCGGCCCTCGGCGCGCGCCGCCTGCAGCCGGGCGAGCAGCGCCGCCTTCATGCCGCCTGTCCCGGTTCGGGCTGTCCCGGTTCGAGCTTCTCGACAAAGACCTTCAGCTTGCCGCCGCAGGCCAGGCCCACCTCCCAGGCGCGCTCGTCGCTGATGCCGAAATCCAGCAGCTGCGGCGTGCCGCTCGCCATGGTGGCGCGGGCGGCGTCCGCCACCGCGCCCTCGATGCAGCCGCCGGAGACGCTGCCGGCCAGCCGGCCCGAGGCGGTGACCGCCAGATGCGAGCCCGCCGGGCGCGGCGAACTGCCCCAGGTCTCCACCACGGTGGCCAGGGCAACGGTCTCGCCCTGCTTCAGCCAGGCCTCGGCGGTGCCGAGGATGTCCTCCTGGTCGCTCATGCCATACCTCCCGCAACGCCGCGCGGCGCCGGGGCGGAAAGGCTCGCCACCAGCGCGCGCAGGCTGTCGATGTTGTGGACCGGACGGTGCTCATGCACCAGGGGGAGCATGGTGCGCACCCCCTGCGGCCGCGGCTGGAACCCGGCATAGCGCAGCAGCGGGTTCAGCCAGATCAGCCGGCGGCAGGAGTTGCGCAGCCGCTCGGTGGCCGCCGCCAGCCGGGCCAGGTCGGCGGCGTCGCCGCGCTCCAGCCCGTCGGTGATCAGCAGCACCACCGCGCCCTGGCCCAGCACGCGGCGCGACCATTGCCGGTTGAACAGCTCCAGCGCCGCGCCGATGCGGGTGCCACCCGACCAGTCCTGCACCGCGTGGCCGACCAGCTCGAAGGCCACCTCGGCGTCGCGGTGGCGCAGCTGGCGGGTGATGTTGGTGAGCCTGGTGCCGAACAGGAAGGCGGCGACGCGGTCGCGGTCATTGGTCACCGCATGGATGAAATGCAGCAGGATCTGCGCATAGCGCCCCATGCTGCCGGAAATGTCGCAGAGCACCACCAGCGGTGGCGGCCGCACCACGCGCTGGCTGCGGCGCAGCGCGGTGATCTCGCCGCCCTGGCGCAGGCTGGCGCGCAAAGTGGCGCGGAGGTCGGCGCGCGCGCCGGAAGGGTGCGGGCGGAAGCGGCGCGTCGGGCGGTGGTCCAGCGGCAGGGAAAGGCGGCGGATCTCGGCCCGGGCGGTGGCCAACTCGGCGGCGCTCATCGCCTCGAAATCCATCTTCCGCAGCGCCTCGCTGGCGCTGACCGTCATCGTCGCCTCGATGCGCCGTTCCTCGGGTGGCGGCGGGGCGGCGGGCGGGGTGCGGCTGCCGGGCAGGGCCTCGGCCAGGCGGCGGCCGCCCGGGGGCGGCTTGGGCGGTTCCTTGCCACGGTTCAGCGCATCCATGGCGGCGGCGTGGCGGCCGGCCTCCGGGTCGCGCCACCACAGCGCGAAGGCGTGGTCGAAGATCTCCTGGTGCTCGTGCCGGTGCACCAGCGTGGCGCGGAGCGCGGCGCGCACCTCGCGCCGGTCGCCCAGCTCGATGCGGGTCAGCGCCTCGGCGCCCGCCAGCAGCTCGGCCGGGCCGAGCGGCAGGCCGGCGCGGCGCAGCATCCGCCCGAAACCCAGCAGATTGGCGGCGAGCGCCCCGCTCATGGGCTCAGAACGGCATGGCGGGGGTGGCGGGGGCGCGCACGGCCTCGACCAGCTTCGCCGCCTCGGCGCCGCGCAGCTTGGCGATGTCGTCCTGGTATTTCAGCAGCGCGCCCAGCGTCTCATCGACCAGCGGCGGGTCCAGCTCGCGCGCCTCCAGCGCCTGCAGCGCGGCGGCCCAGTCGATGGTCTCGGCCACCCCCGGATACTTGAAGAAATCGCCCGAGCGCAGCGCCTGGACGAAGGCCACCACCTGGGCCGAGAGCGCCTCCGGCAGGCCGGGCAGGCGGCGGGCCAGGATGGCGCGCTCGCGCACCGCATCGGGGTAGTCGACCCAATGGTAGAGGCAGCGGCGGCGGATGGCGTCATGCACCTCACGCGTGCGGTTGCTGGTCAGCACCACGATGGGGGGCGTCGCCGCCTTGACCGTGCCGAGCTCCGGGATGGTGAGCTGGAAATCGGCCAGGATCTCCAGCAGGAAGGCCTCGAAGGGCTCGTCGGCGCGGTCCAGCTCGTCGATCAGCAGCACGGCGGGCGGGCCGGACAGCGCCGCCAGCAGCGGCCGCTCCTGCAGGAAGCGGCGGTCATAGATGCCGGCCTCCAGCCGCGCCCGGTCGGTCTCGCCGGCGGCCTCGGCCAGGCGGATCGCCATCAGCTGGCGGGCATGGTTCCACTCATAGGCGGCGGCCGAGAGGTCCAGCCCGTCATAGCATTGCAGCCGCACCAGCCGCCGGCCGAGGCCGGCGGCCAGCACCTTGGCGATCTCCGTCTTGCCGGTGCCGGGCTCGCCCTCCAGGAAGAGCGGCCGGCCCATGGAGAGCGCCAGGAAGATGGTGGTGGCGAGCGCCCGGTCGGCGACATAGCCGCCGGCCTCCAGCAGGCGCTCGGTCTCGGCGACCGAACCGGGCAGCGTCGCGCTCATGCTCAGCCCAGCACGAAGAGCAGGAACAGGATCACCACGAACACCGCCGAGCCGCCCCAGAACAGCAGCGGCAGGCCGAACAGCTCGGAGGGCATCAGCGCGAAGATCGAGATCGGCGCCGCCGCCGGCGCGGCCGGGCGCGGCGCGGGGCGGGCATCCACCTTCTCGGCATCCGGGTGCAGCGGGCCGGTGCCGCCCAGCACCGTGTCGCCCATGCGCGGCGCGGCGAGGGTGGCGGCGGCCAGCCGCTCCTCGGCATTGGCGGACGCGACCGGCTGCTGCACCACGGCGGCGGCGAAGCGGTCGAAGAACTGGTCGGCCATCTGCTTGGCGGTGCTGTCGATCAGCCGCGCGCCGAGCTGCGCCATCTTGCCGCCGACCTGCGCCTTGACGGCGTAGCGCAGCAGCGTGGCCTGCGGGCCTTCCTCCTCCAGCGCCACATCGGCGCCGCCCTTGGCGAAGCCCATGGCGCCGCCATTGCCCTCGCCGGAGATGGTGTAGGAGGCGGGCGGGTTGATGTTGGAGAGCTGCACCTTGCCGGCGAACTTGGCCGCCATCGGGCCGATCTTCAGGGCGACGCGGGCCTGGAAGGAATCATCGCCCGTGCGCTCGACCGATTCGCAGCCCGGGATCGCGGCGCGCAGGATCTCCGGGTCGTTCAGGCCTTCCCAGACGGTCTGGCGTGGCGCCTCGATGCGCCGTTCTCCGGTCATTTCCATCGCTGTTCTCCCAGGGGTCAGGGGGTGAAGCTAAGGCGCCGGGGCGCCTTGGGGAAGGGCACCCCGGGCCGCGCGGCGCGGCCGGGGCGGCCAGCCGCCCGCCCGGACGGCCGCCGGGCCAGGGGGCCGGGTGGCGCGGGGGGCGGGGATTGTGTAGGGGGCAAGGCCAGGGGAAGAGGGATCCCGGCCGCCGGGCGTGGCCGGGCCGTGCAGGAGGGGATCGCATGCCGATGCTGCCAGGAGGGCGCCAGGCGCCGGCGGAACAGGGGGCGGGTATCCCCCGTCCATGCGGCCGGATCCCGCTGCTGGCGCTGGCCCTCCTGCTGCCGGCCGCCCCGGCCTGGGCGGCGGAGGGCGCGCATGCCCTGTCCCTGGCCTGGGCGCTGCCCTTTGCCGGCGTGCTGCTGTCGATCGCGCTGCTGCCGCTGCTGGCCGGCCATCTCTGGCATCACCATTACGGCAAGATCGCCGCCGGCTGGACGGCGCTGTTCCTGCTGCCCTTCGCCGTGGTGTTCGGGCCGGGCGCCGCCTGGGCCGAGTTCAGCCATGTGCTGGTCGGCGAATACCTGCCCTTCATCACCCTGCTCCTCGCCCTCTACACCGCCGGCGGCGGCGTGCTGCTGAAGGGCAACCTGGTCGGCACCCCCGCCACCAACACGGCGCTGCTGGCGGTCGGCACCGCCATCGCCAGCGTCATGGGCACCACCGGCGCGTCCATGGTGCTGATCCGCCCGCTGCTCCGGGCCAATGCCGGACGGCGCCGGAAGATGCACAGCTTCGTCTTCTTCATCTTCCTGGTGAGCAATATCGGCGGCAGCCTGACCCCGCTCGGCGACCCGCCGCTCTATCTCGGCTTCCTCAAGGGCGTGTCCTTCTTCTGGCCGACCACGCATCTGCTGCCGCAATTCCTGTTCTGCGCCCTGCTGCTGCTGGCGGTGTACTGGCTGATCGACAGCTGGGCCTATGCGAAGGAGCAGCCCGGCGCCGCCGGCCGCGTCCCCGCCACCCCGGTCGAGCCGCCGCCGCCGGGCCCCGAGGCCGCGCCGGCCGAGCGCTTCGGCATCGAGGGCTGGGTGAATATCGGGCTGATCGGGCTGGTGGTGCTCGGCGTGCTGATGCAGGGGCTGTGGCAGCCGGGCGAGGTGACGCTGCTCGGCCAGGCGGTGGGCATCGAGCGGCTGGTGGCCATGGCGCTGTTCCTGGCCATCACGCTTGCCTCGGTGGCGCTGACGCCCGCCCGGCTGCGCGAGGAGAACGGCTTCACCTGGGGCGCCATCCTGGAGGTGGCGAAGCTGTTCGCCGCCATCTTCCTGACCATGGCGCCGGTGCTGGCGATGCTGAAGGCGGGCGCGGCCGGGCCACTGGGCGGGCTGGTGGCGCTGACCTCGGACGCGCAGGGCCAGCCCATCCCCTGGGTGTATTTCTGGCTGACCGGCGCGCTCTCCTCCTTCCTCGACAATGCGCCGACCTATCTGGTGTTCTTCAACCTGGCCGGCGGCGATGCGCAGGCGCTGATGGGGCAGGGCGCGCTGACGCTGGCCGCCATCTCCTGCGGCGCCGTGTTCATGGGCGCCAACTCGTATATCGGCAATGCGCCCAACTTCATGGTCAAGGCGATCGTCGAGGAGCAGGGTGTGCGCATGCCGAGCTTCTTCGGCTATTGCGGCTGGGCGCTGGTCTTCCTGATCCCGACCTTCATCCTGGCCACGCTGCTCTTCTTCTGAGCCCAATCCCCGAGGGAGAAAACCGTCCATGCCTTACGTGATCGCCGACGACCTGCCGGACGCCCCCGCCGGGCAGCGCTTCCGCGCGCTGCTGGAGCGGCCGCAGATCCTGCGCATGCCGGGGGCGCATCTCGGCATCGCCGGCCTGCTGGCGAAGCGGGCGGGGTTCGAGGCGCTGTACATGTCGGGCGCCGCCATGTCGGCCACCATGGGCCTGCCCGATCTCGGCATGATCACGGTGGATGACGTGGCCTGGCATATCCGCCAGGTGGCGCGCGCCACGCAGCTGCCGGTGCTGGTCGATGGCGACACCGGCTATGGCGAGGCGCTGAACGTCATGCACATGGTGCGCAGCTTCGAGGAGGCCGGCGCCGCGGCCGTGCATCTCGAGGACCAGCTGCTGCCGAAGAAATGCGGCCATCTGAACGACAAGAAGCTGGCCGATGCGCGCGACATGGCGGCCAAGGTCGCCGCCGCCCGCAAGGCGCGCAGGCATCTCTACCTGATCGCCCGCACCGATGCCGCGGCCAGCGAGGGCATGGATGGCGCCGTGGCCCGCGCGAAGCTGTATCTGGAGGCCGGGGCGGATGCGATCTTCCCCGAGGCGCTGACCACGCGGGAGATGTTCGAGGAGTTCGCCCGCCGCATGCCCGGGGTGAAGCTGCTGGCCAACATGACCGAATTCGGCCGCACGCCCTTCTTCACCGCCGAGGAATTCCAGGCCATGGGCTATTCCATGGTGATCTGGCCGGTGAGCCATCTGCGCATCGCGGCGCGCGCGATGGAGGAGCTCTATGCCAGCATCGGCAAGGAAGGCGGCACCCATGCCATGGTCGGCCGCATGCAGACCCGCGCCGAGCTGTACGAGACCATCGCCTATCACGAGTATGAGGCGCTGGATTCGACGCTGGTGAAGACCATCGTGCCGCAGGGCATGCCGCAGGATCGGTGAGGGCCGCGCGGCGCGGGGCCGGGGCCCCGCGCCGGCCGCCGGCTGCTACAGCCCGAGCACGTCGAGCACCGAGCGGTCGAGCCCGCCCGGCGGCAGCTTCTCCTCCGCCCTGAGCGTCGCGATGCCCTGGCGGCTGAGCGGGCCCAATATGCCGTCGATCGACCCGGCATAGAGGCCGCGCGCCTTCAGCCCCTGCTGCACCGCCTTGATGTCCTCGATGGCCAGCGAGACGGGGCCCGGATCCTGCCAGGGCACGGCGCGCTGCACGCGGTCGAGCCAGTCATAGCGGTCCTGCAGCCCGGTCAGCCCGCCATTGATGCGCTTGGTCAGGCCGATGAAATCGCCCTGGTCGCACAGCGCGTTCAGCTTCTTCCACTCCCAGAAGCCGCAGGCGACGGCCAGGGCGTGGCGCGGCTGCAGCGCCAGCTCCGGCTCCGCCTCCAGCGGCAGGCCGCAGCGCCTGCCCACCTGCTGATAGGCGTCCCGCCCGGTCAGCTGGATATAGCCGCGGCCGCGATAGCGATGGCCATCGCCCGGCTGCTGGTTGCCCATCCGCCCGCCATAGACGAAATTCCCCAGCTTCTCCGGCTGGAAGGCATAGGGCTGCGCCGCCTCGGGCGTCGGGAAGCGGCCGGGCCAGACCTGCATCAGCCGCGGCACGGAGTAGTTCAGATTCTCCTCCCCCGCCTGCAGCCCGTTCGATTCATGGCCGAGCTGGGCCAGGAAGAAATGGCAGCGCTGGCGGAAGGCATCGAGGCCGGTGCGGCGGAACAGCGCCGCGCCCTGCTCGGCGAAGGCCTCGAGATGCGCCTGCTCGGCCTGCGGATAGACCTGGCGGAGCTGGGAAATGGACAGCATGGGGCGGACCTCCGGCCGATGAGGTGAAGGGTTGCTCGATCCGATCCCGGCGCTGGTCTATAGGAAAATAGTCTTATTGTCCAGCACGTATTCTGTTTGTCTATCGAAACAATTGCCCTGTCCAGCGAATCCAGGGTCCGGCACGTCACGGCGAATCAGAAAGGCCAGGCGGGATCGCCTGGCCTCACCCTGCGCGCGAAATGCCAAGGCCGGGTTAAGCGCGGCGCCACGCCCCGCCACGCCATGTCCCGCCGGGCCCCGGCCGCCTGGCCTCAGGCCGGCGGCAGCTCCACCGCGTAGCGCGACAGCGGCGGCACCTCGCGGATCATCTTCCGCTCCGCCAGGAAGCGGGCGAAGCGCTGGTAGCGATTGGCGTCCAGCGCCGCCGGGCTCAGCGAGAAGCGGTTCAGCGTGTCGCGGAAGGCGCGGCGGTTCAGCTCATTGTCCAGCTCGCGCCGCTGGCCGGCGATGAACATGCGCCAGCTTTCCTCGTAATTGTTCACCAGGAAGGTGGTCGCCCCCTCCAGCGCATCCATGAAGCGGCGCAGCGCCGGGTCCTGGGCACGGTCGCGATGCGCCACATAGATCAGCTCGTCATAGACCGGCATGCCGTGCTGCTCGGGGTAGAAGGCGCGCCCCGGGCGGCCCTCGATCTCCAGCTGGTGCAGCTCGAAATTGCGGAAGCCGCCCAGGATCGCCTCGACCTGGCCGGCCATCAGCGCCGAGGACAGGCCGAAATTGACATTGACCAGCGTCACATCGCGCGAGGACAGGCCCACCGTGCCGAGGATGGTGTCGATCGCCACCTCCTCGAACCCCGCCGTGCTGAAGCCGATGCGCTTGCCGCGCAGATCGGCCAGCGTCTTGATCGGCCCGTCGCGCAGCACCGAGAGCGTCGAGAGCGGCGTGGCCACCAGCGTGCCGACACGGGCCAGCGGCAGCCCCTGATCGACCGCCAGATGCAGGTTCTTCTGATAGTAGACGCCGAGATCGGCCTGCTTCGCCGCCACCAGCCGCGGCGGGTCGTTCGGGTCGGCCGGTGCGATCATGCGCACCTCGAGCCCGGCGCGGGCGAAGAAGCCGCCCTCCTGCGCCACCACGATCGGCGCATGGTCCGGGTTGACGAACCAGTCCAGCAGCAGGGTCAGCTTCGCCGGCGCGGCGCCGGCGGCGGCCGGGGTGGCGGCGGTCGCCGGGGCCGTGCCCTGGGCCTGGGCCAGCCCGGGCAGGGCGAGCGCGGCCAGCGCCGGCAGGGCGCGGCGGGTGAGGGAATTCATGCTTTTCCTCCGGTGTCGTCGGACAGCTGGTCGGGCTGCCAGGGCAGCATCGCCCGCAGCGCCTTGTCGGTGATGAACCACAGCGCCATCGCCATGCTGGCGAGGATGGCGAGTGCGGCGAACATCATGTCGGTCTGGCTGCGGCCATTGGCCTGCAGCATCACATAGCCAAGGCCGGACGACGCCCCGACCCATTCCCCCACCACCGCGCCGATCGGCGCCACGGCGGCGGCGACCCGCAGGCCGGAGGCAAGACCCGGCAGCGCCGCCGGCACGCGGATGCGCCACAGCACCGCGAGGCGGCTGGCCCCCATGGTGGCGGCGAGGTCGAGCCAGCCCGGCTCGGTGCGCCGCAGCCCGTCATAGAAGGCGGTGGCGACGGGGAAGAAGATGATGATGCTGGCCATCGCCACCTTGCTGGCCAGGCCGAAGCCCAGCCACAGCACCAGCAGCGGCGCGATGGCGAAGACCGGGATGGCCTGGCTGGCGATCAGCAGCGGCAGCAGCCAGCGCCGCCCGCCGCGCCAGGCCGCCAGCAGCAGCGCCACCGCCATGCCGGCCAGGCTGCCGAGCACCATGCCGAGCAGGATTTCTGTCAGCGTGGTCAGCGCATGGCCCCACAGGATGTCCCAGCGCTGCACCAGCACCGTGCCGACCCTGAGCGGCGAGGGCAGCAGGAAGGGCGGCACGCCGGAGAGGCGCACATAGGCTTCCCAGCCCAGCATCAGGCCGATGGCGGCGAGCAGCGCCCTCATGCCGCCGCCGCCAGCCGCTCCAGCAGCGCGGCCTGGGCGGCCAGCACCGCCGGGTCATGCGCGGCGCGCAAGGGCGGCCCGGGCGGCATCGGCAATTCCTCCGGCAGCGCGCCCTCGGGCCCCGGGCGCAGCACCAGGATGCGGTGGGCGAGGCGCAGCGCCTCCAGCGGGTCATGCGTCACCAGCAGCACGCTGCGCCCTTCCAGCAGGGTCGCGGCCAGGTCCTGCAGCCGGTGGCGGGTCGGCGCGTCCACCGCCGAGAAGGGCTCGTCCATCAGCACGAAGGGGCGGTCCTCCATCAGCGTGCGGGCCAGCGCCGCGCGCTGCCGCATGCCGCCCGAAAGCTGCGCCGGCCTTGCCGATTCGCGCCCCTCCAGCCCGACCGCCGCGATCAGCGCGCGGGCGCGGGCCTCATCCGCCCGCTCGCCGCGCAGCGCGGCGCCGAGGGCGACATTGCCGAGCAGGCTGCGCCAGGGCAGCAGCAGATCCTGCTGGCCCATCCAGGCGAAGCGGCCCTGCAGCGCCGCGCCATCGCCGGCGGCGACGCGGCTGCCGGGCGGCGCCGGCAGCAGCCCGGCGACCAGTCGCAGAAGCGTGGATTTGCCGACGCCGGAGGGGCCGAGCAGGGCGGTGACCTGGCCGCCGGCGAAGTCGAGCGCCAGGCGCCCGAGCACGGGCCGTCCGCCCAGCGACAGGCCCGGCAACTCCACCCGCAGGGACGGCGCGCCGGATGCCGGCGCGGCCGAGAAAGGCTGCATGCCCACCACCGATCCCTTCGCCGGCATGACCCGGATCAGGTTCTAGGGGTCGCAGGGCCCATCCCTGCCTCTCAGCCCGCGCCGCGGGCTCCCCCCGATGTCGAGCGCCGTCTATGCGCGAGGATCGGGCTTTGTGCAAGTTGCGTGACGGCAACGGCGCCGGCCGCTGCTCCGGGCGCTGCGGCCTGCCGCGGGGCCGCCTCTTGC
This sequence comes from Pseudoroseomonas cervicalis, assembly GCF_030818485.1. Taxonomy (NCBI): domain Bacteria; kingdom Pseudomonadati; phylum Pseudomonadota; class Alphaproteobacteria; order Acetobacterales; family Roseomonadaceae; genus Roseomonas; species Teichococcus cervicalis. The sequence continues at coordinate 693,960 of NZ_JAUTAJ010000004.1, forward strand.
GTCTGGCGGAGGACGCCCCATTCCTGCTGCATGCGCTCCCCGCCGCTGCTGATCGGCTCCGAGATCTATCGCCGCTCGACCTATGGGCCGAAGCACCCGCTGGCCATCCCGCGCGTCTCCACCGCGCTGGACCTGATCCGCGCGCTCGGCTGGCTGGACCCCGCCCGCTACATCGACAGCCCGATGGCGCGCCCGGAGGAGCTGACCCGCTTCCACGACCCCGCCTATATCGCCGCGCTGCAGGAGGCGGAGGCGCTGGGCCAGGCGACCGAGGCGATGCGCGCCCGCCACGACATCGGCGCCCGCGGCAACCCGGTCTATGCCGAGATCTTCCGCCGCCCCGCCACCAGCGCCGGCGGCGTGCTGCTGGCGGCCAGGCTGACCGCGCAGGGCGGCGCCGTGCATGTGCCGGGCGGCGGCACGCATCACGGAAGGCCGGACCGCGCCAGCGGCTTCTGCTACCTGAACGACGCGGTGCTCGGCCTGCTCGCCTGGTGCGACCAGGGGCTGGAGAACATCTTCTATCTCGACATCGACGCGCATCATGGCGATGGGGTGCAGGACGCCTTCGCGGACGATCCGCGCGTCTTCACCGTCTCGGTGCATGAGGCGGGGCGCTGGCCGCAGACCGGGCCGCTCGACGACCGCGCCGGCGGCCATGCGCGCAACCTGCCGGTGCCGCAGGGGCTGAACGACAGCGAATTCTTCTATCTGTTGCAGCACGCCATCCTGCCGCTGATCCGCCACCGGCGGCCGCAGGCGATCATGCTGCAATGCGGCGCCGATGCGCTGGAGGAGGATCCGCTGGCGAAGCTCGGCCTGTCCAACAACGCGCATTGGGCCGCGCTGCGCGCGGTGATGGAGCTGGCGCCGCGGCTGATCGTGCTGGGCGGCGGCGGCTACAATCCCTGGACGGTCGCGCGCTGCTGGGCCGGGCTGTGGGGTGTGCTGGATGGCCGCGAACCGCCCGAGCGCCTGCCGCCCGGGGCCGAGGCGGTGCTGCGCGCGCTGAGCTTCCACCGTGCCGCCGGCCGCAACCCGCCGGAACACTGGTTCACCACGCTGCGCGACACGCCGCGCCCCGGGCCGGTGCGCGGCGAGATCCGGCATATCGCAGCCGTAACCCTGGAGGGGCTGCCCGACCCCCCGGCCGCTGTGGCATGATCCCGGCCATGCGCCGCCAATTCCTGCTGGCCCTGCTGGGGCTCGCCGCCATGACCCTCCCCGCCGCCGCCCAGGAGACGCCGCAGCCGCGCCTGGCGACCGAGCCGCTCACCATCGTCACCCGCGACGGGCGCCAATTGCCCTTCACGGTCGAGATGGCGGTGAAGCCGGAGGAGCAGATGACCGGGCTGATGTGGCGGCCCGAGGTGAAGCCCGATGAGGGCATGCTGTTCGACTGGGGCGCGCCGCGCGAAAGCGCCATGTGGATGAAGAACACCATCACCTCGCTGGACATGGTGTTCATCGCCCAGGATGGCCGCATCCACCGCATTGCCGAGCGCACCGTGCCGCGCAGCCTGGCCACCATCGAAAGCCGCGGCCCGGTCCGCGCCACGCTGGAACTCGCCGCCGGCACGGCCGAGCGGCTGAACATCCGCGTCGGCGACCGGGTGCAGCACCGCATCTTCGGCACCGCGCCCTGAAAGCGGGCCCGACGGCAGCGCGGGGCAGGGCCCCGAAAATTTTGTTTATCACGATTGTGTGATGTTCTACCCTGCCGGGCAGGGAGAATGGTCATGGCTCTGCACAATGGCGCCGCCTCGGGCGGCATCCTCATCCGCCCCCTGCCGCCGCAATGGGCGCGCGCCGCCCGGCTGTCGCCGTCGCGCCGCGCGGCCGGCCCGGCGCGCCAGGGTGCCGGCCTGGTGGTCGGCCTGCCGGCCCGCGCCCTGGCGCCGGAGCCGGCCCCGCTGGGCGATGCCGCCTTCATCGCCGCCGGCAATGCCCTGGCGGCGGCGCCCGCGGCCGGCAGGACACTGTTCGGCGCGGAAGACGTGCGGCCGGATCCGGCGGCGGAGACGCCCCTGCCGCCCGGCCTGCCGGCCCTGCCGCCGCCGGGCTGAACCGGCGCTGGCCGCCCCGGGATCCAGGATCGCCCCGGGTGGTTTTCGCAAGTCCCCGGTGAGGGTAGCGCCCGCCTTCTCCCTGGCGCAGAAACCCCCGGCCGGATCGGCATCGCGCAGCTGGGGCTGGACATCGTGATGGACGGATGCGCCGGCGGCCCTGCGGGCCGAAGCGCCGGCCCTCAGCGCGGCTCCGCCACCTGCAGCGGCACCAGGAAGCTCTCGCCGAAGCCCGGCACGCGGAACGCCGCCTCCTCCAGCCCCGCCGCCTGGCGCGCCTCGGCCAGTGCGCGTTCCGGCGCGTCGATCGCCTCATGCGTCAGCCTGAAGGTGCCGAAATGCATCGCCAGCGCCTGCCGCGCGCGCAGATCGCCGAAGGCGCGCACCGATTCCTCCGGGTTCACATGCACCGCCCGCATGAACCAGCGCGGCTCATAGGCGCCGATCGGCAGCAGGGCCAGGTCGAACGGCCCGTGCCGGTGGCCGATCTCGCGGAAATGCTCGCCCCAGGCGCTGTCGCCGGCGAAATAGATCCGCCCGCCCTCGCGCCCCTGGATGACGAAGCCACCCCACAGCGTCTGCCCGCGATCGCCAAGGCCGCGCGCCGTGGCGTGGCGGGCCGGCACGTAATGCGCCCAGGCACCGTTCGGCAGCGGCGCCGGCTGCCACCAGTCCAGCTCCAGCACATCCTCCATGCCGTGCTTCGCCAGCAGCTTCGCATTGCCGAGCCCGGTGATGATGCGCGGTGCGAAACGCCGCTGCAGCCGCTTCAGCGTCGGAATGTCGCAATGGTCGTAATGATTGTGGCTGAGCAGCACCGCGTCGATCGGCGGCAACGCGTCAAAGCCCAGGCCCGGCGCGCGCACCCGCTTCGGCCCGGCGAAGCGGAAGGGGGAGCAGCGATCGCTCCAGATCGGGTCGGTCAGCAGCGTCGGCCCGCCCGGCAGGCGGATCAGGAAGCTGGCATGGCCGAGGAAGGTGACCACCGCCTGGCCCGGCGGCGCTTCGGGCGGCGGCGGATAGACCGGGTTCTCCACCCAGGCGGGCCAGGGCGTGCCGCCGCCCTGGCGCAGCAGCCGCCACACCGCGCCGAATTCATGGCCGGGGAGCGACCCGTCCGGGTTGAGGAAGACGCGGCCCTGCCTCTGGGCCCCGCGCACCGGGGTCAGGGCGGGCTGGCGGAGGCGCGGGGCGTCGCTGTCGCTCATGGCCATGACCTAGGGCAGGACCGGCCCCAGGTCGAGGGCCGTGCGCTCAGCCGGGGATGGCGACGCCGAGCCGCCCGGCCAGGTCCAGGATGAACTGCCAGGCGACACGGCCCGAGCGGCCGCCGCGCGTCACCGACCATTCCACCGCCGCGGCGCGCAGCGCCTCGCCCTCCATCGGCAGCTTCAGCGCCTTCGCATAGCCCTCGACCATGGCGAAGAAGGTCTCCTGGTCGGCATTGTGGAAGCCGATCCACAGCCCGAAACGGTCGCTGAGAGAGACCTTCTCCTCCACCGCCTCGCCCGGATTGATGGCGCTGCCGCGCTCATTCTCGATCATGTCGCGCGGCATCAGATGGCGGCGGTTGCTGGTGGCGTAGAACAGAACATTGGCCGGCCGCCCCTCGATGCCGCCATCGAGCACCGATTTCAGCGCCTTGTAGTCCTGGTCCTCGCGCTCGAACGAAAGATCGTCGCAGAACACCAGGGCGCGGCGCGGGCTGTCGCGCAGGATGTTCAGCAGCTCCGGCAGGGTGCGAATATCCTCGCGCTGGATCTCGATCAGCGCCAGGCTGCCGGGGATCTCGGCATTGGCCGCCGCATGCGCGGCCTTCACCAGCGACGACTTGCCCATGCCGCGCGCGCCCCACAGCATGGCGTTGTTGGCCGGCAGTCCACGGGCGAAGCGGAGGGTATTCTCCAGCAGCAGCGCCTTCTGCCGCGCGACGCCCTGCAGCAGCCCGATCTCCACCGCCGCCACCCGCGGCACCGGGGCGAGCCGCGCCGGCGCGCCCTCGGCCGAGGGATGCCAGACAAAGGCGTCCGCGCCCCGCAGATCCGGCCGGGTCGGCACCGGCGGCGCCATGCGCTCCAGCGCGGCCGCGATGCGCGTCAGGGCAGGCAGAAGCGGATGCTCGGCGGCGTGTGACAAAGTGCGTGCTCCGGCTGGCAGATGTTGACGGCAGGGGCGGGGAGGCTAGTTTCGCCCGCCAACCCCGGCAAGACGGAAGCCAGAAAGATGTTCATCTCCCCCGCCTATGCCCAGGACGCCGCCGGTGGCGCCGCCGGTATGGTCATGCAGCTCGCCCCGCTGATCCTGATCTTCGTGGTGTTCTACTTCCTCCTGATCCGCCCGCAGCAGAAGCGGGCCAAGGAACACCGCGTGATGCTCGGCGCGCTGAAGCGCAATGACCGCGTCGTCACCGCGGGGGGCATCCTCGGCACCGTCACCAAGGTGAAGGAGGGTTCCGAGGAGGTGGAGCTGGAGATCGCGCCGAATGTGCGCGTGACCGTGGTGCGCAGCACGATCAGCACGCTGATCAAGCCGGTCGCCGCCAATGACGTGAAGCCGGCCGCCTGAGCCGTTCCGCTCCACGGAAAAAGGGCCCGCGAGGGCCCTTTTTTGTGTCTGAAGCGGAAGGGTTCTTTTTGAAAAAAGAACCAAAAACTTTTTTTCAGTTGGCGTCCCGCGAATGGCCTGAGGCGGGACGCCAAACTGAAAAAGTCTTTTTGCTTCTTTTTCTTCAGAAAAAGAAGGTACTCAGGCGCTCTGGCCGGACTTCAGCCCGCCATTCAGCATCAGCTCCTCGACCTTCTCCCAGTTGACCAGCTTGTTCAGGAAGTTGTCGAGGTAGTTCGGACGCACATTGCGGAAGTCGAGGTAGTAGGCGTGCTCCCAGACGTCGGCGCCGAGGATCGGCGTGCCTTCGCCGGTGGAGATCGGGTTGGCGCCGTTCGGGGTCTTGGTGACCTTCAGCTTGCCGGAGGCGTCGACGATCAGCCAGGCCCAGCCCGAGCCGAACTGCGTCACGCCGGCCTGCTTGAAGGCCTCCTTGAACTGGGCCAGGCCGCCGAAATCCTCGTTGATCTTGGCGCCGATCTTGCCGGGCAGGCTGTCGCCGCCGCCATTCGGGGCCATCACCTGCCAGAACAGGATGTGGTTCCAGTGCTGGCCGGCCTGGTTCAGCACCGGCAGGCCATCGGCGCCGGCCTTGCCGGCCTCGGCCACGATCTGCTCCAGCGACTTGCCGGCCAGGCCCTTGCTCTCGATCAGGCCGTTCAGCGCGGTGACATAGGCGTTGTGGTGCTTGCCGTGATGCAGCTCCAGCGTCTCCTGGCACATGCCGGAAGCGGCGAGGGCGGAGGCGTCGTAAGGCAGCGGCGGAAGGCTGAAGGCCATGGTGGCTGTTCTCCCGATGAAAGTCCGAATCGGACGGGGCAATTGCTCGAAGCAACGCGCGGAACGGCGCGGCACCGGCCAAGAGCTAGGCGTGCCCCCGGAGAGCGTCAAGCAAGGGCGAAAGGGCTTGCCCGGCACGGATTGGTGTTCATAACCCGCCCATGCCCGACCCCGCCGCGCTCTCCCCGCTCGCCGCCCTGGCCCGGCGGCACGATCCGGACCGCTTTCTCTGCGCGCTCTTCGCGCCGCCGGAGCGGCGGGAGACGCTGTTCCTGCTGATCGCCTTCAACCACGAGCTGGCGCGCGCGCGGGAAGCCGCCAGCAACGCCATGACCGCGCTGATCCGCCTGCAATGGTGGCGCGACGCGGTGGCGGAGGCCGGCACCGGGGCCCCGCCGCGCCGGCACGAGGTGGCCGCCCCCCTGGCGGAGGCGCTGCGCCAGGGCCATCTCTCGGCCGAGGATCTGCACGCCATGATCGATGCGCGCGAGGCGGAGACGGAGGAGGACATCCCGACCGACTCCGCCCATCTGGCCTATCTGCGCGGCACGGCGGGCGGCTTCGCGGTGGCGGCGGGCCGGGCGCTGGGTGCGCCGGCCGCTTCTCTGCCCGGGCTGCAGGCGCTGGGCGCCGGCTATGGCATGGCGGGGGTGCTGCGCAGCATCCCGCAGCAATCCTTGCAGGGCCGCTCCCTGCTGCCGGCCGAGACGCTGGCGCGGCACGGGCTGACGCCGGCCGACATGGCGCGCGACCCGCGCCAGAGCGGCGCCGCCGAGGCGGTGGCCGAGCTGGCGCGCCAGGGCCAGGCGCTGCTGGCCGAGGGCCGGGCGCGGCTCGGCCCTCTGCCGCGCGGGGCGGTGGCGGCGGCGCTGCCGGCGCGGCTGGCGGCGCGCGACCTGAAGGCGCTGGCGCTGGGCGGCTATGACCCGACCCGGCCGCCGGCGCCGCGCGGGCTGGGCGACCGGCTTTCCGTCGCTTGGGCGGGCCTGGCGGGGCGGCCCTGACCCTGGCGGAGATCATCACCCGTACCGATCGGTAACATCGGCTAAACGAATTTCTCTTGGATGGGTCGCGGGACTATCTCTGCGTCAACGGCGGGGGACACCCCGCCACCCCAACCCGAGAAACAGGATGACCCCGATGTTCTCCTCCAACAGCTTCCGCGCCCTGACCCTCGCCGCCGGCCTGGCCGTGGCGCTCCCCGGCCTGGCCCTGGCCCGCGACCTGGCCGAGAATGCCAATAACGGTTCGACCAGCGCCCCGGGCGCCTATGCGATGCAGGTGACCCAGTCGCGTGAGGTGGCCGGCATCCCCGACGCGGTCGGCAACTCGGCCGAGGCCGATGGCAACCCGCTGGCCGCCCGCGTCTCCACCACCGTGCGGCATGAGGCGCTGCACGGCGCCCGCCCGGTGGGCAACTCGGCCAACGCCTTTGGCGGCTTCGGCACGGGCCCGGTGGGCGGCTGAAGCCAGGGTGGCTGATGCCGGGGCCCGCTGAGGCCCCGGTGCCCCGGCCACCGGCAGGATTGCAGCCGGGCGCCGGTACGGCCCTTCACCCCCGGGCCGCCCCGCACTCCCCCCAGAGCGCCCGCTGCGACAAGGGCCAGCCGTCCCCCGGCTGGCCCTTTTTCGTGTCCGCCCGGCCTCAGGCCGGTTCGGGCAGCCGCGCCGGGTCGGCGCCGCGCACCACGGTGCGGATGGCGAAGGCCGATTGGATGCGCGCCACCCCCGGCATGCGGGAGAGCTGCTCCTTGTGAATGCGCTCGTAATCGGCGGCGTCGCGCGCCTCGACCCGCAGCTGGTAATCGGCATTGCCGGTCATCAGGTAGCATTCGCAGACCTCGGGGCATTGCCGCACCGCCGCCTCGAAGCGGTTGAAGGCGTCCTCGGTCTGCTTCTCCAGCGTGATCTGCACGATGACGGTGGTGCGCCCCTGCGGCGCCGGATCCTCGATGATGGCGGTGTAGCCGCGGATGACGCCGCCCGCCTCCAGCAGCCGCAGCCTTCGCAGGCAGGCGGAGGGGGAGAGGCCGATGGCCGCGGCCAGCGCCGCATTGCTCATCCGCCCATCGGCGCGCAGCAGGCGGAGCAGCTTCCGGTCCAGATGGTCGAGCACGGGCGGTTGCATGATCTTCGACGGATTCGCAGAATCTTCGAGGCGATACCGCCGAATTGGCACGGTGTTGCGCCGATCGCAAGCACCTGCCGTGGAATCCGGCCTAGGATACGCTTTCGACACCAACCCATGCCCTGATCGCGTCGGGTGGTGTGGCGGGAGCGTGGAAGCAATGAAGGTCCTGATCCTCGGTGCCGGCGTGGTCGGCGTCACCTCGGCCTATTACCTCGCCCGGGCGGGGCATGAGGTGGTGGTGGTGGACCGCCAGACCGGCGCGGGGCTGGAGACCAGCTTCGCCAATGCCGGCCAGGTCTCCTTCGGCTATTCCTCGCCCTGGGCCGGGCCCGGCATCCCGCTCAAGGCCATCAAATGGATGTTCCAGCAGAACAGCCCGCTGGTGATCCGCCCGCGGATGGACCCGCTTCAGTGGTCCTGGCTGCTGCAGATGCTGAGGAACTGCACCGAGGCCGCCTACCGCACCAACAAGTCGCGCATGGTGCGGGTCGCCGATTACAGCCGCAGCGCCCTGGCCGATCTCCGCGCCGAGACCGGCATCGAATACGACCAGCGCGAGCGCGGCACGCTGCAGCTCTTCCGCACCCAGGCGCAGCTCGACCATGTCGGCGACGATCTGCGCGTGCTGCGGCAATACGAGGTGCCCTTCGAGGTGCTGGACCGCGCCGGCTGCGTGGCGCGCGAGCCGGCGCTGGCCCGGGTGCAGGAGAAATTCGTCGGCGGCCTGTACCTGCCGCAGGACGAGACCGGCGACGCGCATCTCTTCACCCAGCGCCTGGCGGCGATCTGCGAGGGGCTCGGCGTCACCTTCCGCTACGGCACCACCATCGAGGGGCTGCAGACCGAGGGCGGCGCCATTTCCGGCGTGCGCACCGGCGAGGGCGTGCTGACGGCGGATCGCTATCTGCTGGCGCTGGGCAGCTATTCGCCGCAGCTGCTGGCGCCGCTCGGCTTGTCCATCCCGGTCTATCCGGTGAAGGGCTATTCGCTGACCATGCCGGTGGTGGATGACGCCGCCGCCCCGTCCTCCACCGTGATGGACGAGACCTACAAGATCGCCATCACCCGGCTTGGCGACCGCATCCGCGTCGGCGGCACGGCGGAGATCGCCGGCTACGATTTGCGGCTGCATGAGGAGCGGCGCCGCACCCTGCTGCATTCGGTGCAGGATCTCTACCCGCAGGGCGGCGATCCGGAGCGCGCCATCTTCTGGTGCGGGCTGCGGCCGATGACGCCGGATGGCACGCCGATCATCGGCGGCACGAAATACCCGAACCTGTTCCTCAACACCGGCCATGGCACGCTGGGCTGGACCATGTCCTGCGGCAGCGGGCGCCTGGCGGCCGACCTGGTCGCGGGCAACCGGCCGAACATCCAGCATGAGGATCTGGCCATGGCGCGCTACGCCGCCTGAGCCACTCCGGTGGGGCGGGGCGCTCAGCCCCGCCGCATCGCCCGCAGCAGCACCAGCACCGGCACCAGCCCGACCGCCACGATCAGCAGCGCGGCGGTGGAGGCCTCGGCCAGCCGCTCGTCGGAGGCGAGGTTGTGCACCCTGACGGCCAGCGTATCGAGGTCGAAGGGCCGCACGATCAGCGTCGCCGGCAGCTCCTTCATGGTGTCGACGAAGATCAGCACCGCCGCCGTCAGCAGCGCGCCGCGCGCCAGCGGCGCCTCCACCCGCGCGATGGCCTGGCCGGGGCCGCAGCCCAGCACCCGCGCCGCCTGGAACAGCGAGGGGCGCAGCCGCGCCAGCCCCGATTCCACCGCGCCCTGGCCCACCGCCAGGAAGCGCACCAGATAGGCGAAGACCAGCGCCACCATGGTGCCGGAGAGCAGCAGGCCGGAGGACATCCCGAACCGCGCCCGCAGCCAGGCATCCAGCGCATTGTCCAGCAGGCCGAAGGGCACCAGCGTGCCCACCGCGATGACCGAGCCCGGCACCGCATAGCCCAGCCCCGCCAGCCGGTTGGCGAGCCGCGACCAGGGCGTCGGATAGAGCCGCACCCCCCAGCCCAGCAGCGCCGCCAGCGCCACGCCGAGCAGCGCGGTGGTGCCCGCCAGCAACAGGGAATTGCGCGCGAAGGGCAGGAAATTGGCCGGGTCCATGGCGTCGCCACGATCCAGCATCAGATGCAGCAGCCCGCCGGCCGGGATGACGAAGCCCACCAGCACCGGCAGGGCGCAGAACAGCATCGCCGCCCAGCCCTTCCAGCCGGAGAGCGGGGTCGGCCGCAGCGGCGCCTGGCGGGTGCCGGTGGCATGGTAGCGGCGGCCGCCGCGCGAGGCGTGCTCGGCCACCACCAGCAGCGCCACCAGCCCCATCAGGCAGGCGGCGAGCTGGCTGGCCGCCTGCCGGTCGCCCAGCCCGAACCAGGTCTCGTAGATGCCGGTGGTGAAGGTGCGCACGGCGAAATAGTCGACGGTGCCGAAATCGGCCAGCGTCTCCATCAGCACCAGCCCGATGCCGGCGGCCAGCGCCGGCCGCGCCAGCGGCAGCGCCACACGGAAGAAGCTCTGCCGCAGCGACAGGCCCAGGGTGCGGGAGGCCTCGATCAGGCAGGAACTCTGCTGCAGGAAGGCGGCGCGGCAGAGCAGGTAGACATAAGGGTAGAGCACCGCCGCCAGCATCAGCGCGGCGCCGGGCAGGGAGCGGATCTCGGGGAACCAGTACTGCCCCCAGCGCAGCCCGGTCAGGTCGCGGATGCCGCTCTGCACCGGCCCCGCCGCATCCAGCAGCCAGGTGTAGAGATAGCCGCAGACATAGGCCGGCATGGCCATGGGCAGCAGCAGCGCCGCCTCCAGCAGCCGGCGCCCGGGAAAGCGGCAGGCGGTGACCAGCCAGGCGCAGCCGATGCCGGTGACGCCGGCCATCAGCGCCACCAGCGCGCCGAGCTGCAGCGAATTGCCCAGATAGGGCAGCAGATTGGTGCGCAGGATGTGGTGCCAGACCGCGCCGGTGCCGCTGCCGGTCCAGAGCGGGGCGGCGGCATTGGCCAGCACCGCCAGCACCGGCAGAGCCACCAGCAGCGCCACCAGCCAGCCGGCCCGCGCCCAGAGCGGCACGCGCCGCCGCGCCGGGGCCGGCAGGGCAGGGGCGGGGGCGGACAGGGGGGCGGGTGGGGTGGTGATGCTGGTGCCGGACACGCGGATGCAAACGCCTCTCAGCCGCGCCTAGCACGCGGGCCGGGCGCGGGGAAGCATCGGCGGTGGCGCGACCCGCCCGGCGGGCGCGCCGCTGGCGGGCGGCTGCTACTTCTTCTCCGCCTTGCGCGCCTCCCACTGGGCGCGGCTGGTGCGCGGGATGTCGATGCGGTCGGTGGTGCGGGTGTACCAGCCGCGCCCATGCATGCGGCCGATCAGGTTCAGCTTCGGCGTGTCGATGTAGTATTTGGCGGCGTCCAGCACGCCCTCATCCTGCACATGCATGGCCAGCACCCGGCCCAGCACCAGCGTGTGCACGCCGACCGGCACCAGCTGGAAGGTCTCGCATTCCATCGCCACCGGCGCGGCGGCGATGCGCGGCGGCTTCACATGCAGGCTCGGCGCCCGCTCCAGCCCCACCTCGGCCAGCTCGTCGGTCTCGGGGGCGAAATCGGTGGCGGTGTCGCTCATCGCCTGGCCCAGGGCCTCGTTCACCAGGCAGACCACGAACTGGCCGGTGGCGCGGATATTGGCCAGCGTGTCCTTCACCGGCGCCTCCACCCCCTCCGGCCGCGGGCCGCAGGAGAAGCCGATCACCGGCGGCGTGTCGCCGAAGGCGTTGAAGAAGGAGAAGGGCGCGGCATTCACCACGCCGCCCGCATCCTGCGACACGACCCAGGCGATGGGGCGCGGCACCACGGTGGAGACCAGCAGCTTGTAGGCCTCGCGGGTCGGGATGGTCTGGAAGTCGAAGAGCATGCGGTGGTCCTGGGAGGGAGGAAAGGGATCAGCCGGCGGGGTGGGGCGGCGCCTCGCCGCGCAGCAGCACCGCGTCCAGATTGTCGAGGCAGCGGAAGCCCATGGCATCCCGCGTCTCCACCGTGGCGCTGCCCAGATGCGGCAGCAGCACGGTGTTGGGGGCGGTGTGGTAGCCCTCGAAGATGCGCGGCTCGCCCTCGAAGACGTCGAGGCCGGCGGCGCGCAGATGCCCCGATTGCAGCGCGGCGCAGAGCGCCGCGTCATCCACCGTGGTGCCGCGCCCGGTGTTGACGACGATGGCGCCGCGCTTCAGCTGCGCGATGCGGCCGGCATTCAGCCAGTGCCGCGTGGCGGCCCCGCCGGGGATGTGCATCGACAGCACGTCGATGGCGCCGAGGAAGCCCTCATCGCTGTCATGGTAGATCGCGCCCTGCTCCTCCCCGGGCGAGAGGCGCTTGCGGTTGCGGTAATGGATCTCCATGCCGAAGCCGCGCGCCATCTGCGCCAGCGCCTGGCCGATCCGCCCCATGCCGAGGATGCCCAGGCGCTTGCCCTCCAGCGTCACCCCCATCAGCTGGGTCGGCGCCCAGCCGGTCCATTGCCGGGCGCGCACCATGCGCTCCGCCTCGCCGCCGCGTCGCGCCGCGGTCAGGATCAGCAGGAAGGCGATCTCGGCCGTCGCCACGCTCAGCACATCCGGCGTGTTGGTCACCACGATGCCGCGCGCCTTCGCCGCGCCCAGGTCGATATGGTCGGTGCCGACGCTGAAGGTGGCGATGATGCGCACGCTCTCCGGCAGCTCGGCGATGGTGGCGGCGCCCATGGCGTCGCCGGCGGCGCAGAAAATGCCCTGGGCGCCGGCCTGGCGGGCGGCGGCGGTGATGGCCGCGCCCTCCATCGCCGTATCGGCCGGGTTGGGGATGGTGACGTAGTCGCGCCGGGCGCGCGCCTCCACCGCATCCGGGAAGCGGCGGGTCATCAGCAGGACGGGCTTGGTCATGCGCTCAGCTCCAGATCGGGTCGAGGGGCGGGCGGCCGGCCAGGACGGCGGCGATGTTGTCCAGGCTGCGATGCCCCATGGCGTCGCGGGTCTCCACCGTGCCGCTGCCGATATGCGGCGCCAGGGCGACATTGGGCAGGGCGGCGAGCCGCCTGTCGAAACGCGGCTCGCCCTCGAACACATCGAGCCCGGCGGCGGCCAGCTGGCCCGATTGCAGCGCCGCGATCAGCGCCTCCTCCTCGATCAGCCCGCCGCGCGCGGCGTTCACCACCACCGCGCCGCGCGGCAGCAGTGCCAGCGTGTCGCGGTTCAGGATGTGGCGGGTCGAGGGCAGCAGCGGGCAATGCAGCGAGACCATGTCGCAGCGCGCCAGCATCTCTCCGAGATCGGCGACATGATGCGCGCCCTCCTCCAGCGCCGGCGGCAGGGCCGCGACGTCATGGTAGAGCACGCGCATGTCGAAGCCGCGGGCGCGCCGCGCCACCGCCCGGCCGATGCGCCCCATGCCGATGATGCCGAGCGTCTTGCCCCAGACCCGGACACCCAGGAAATCGCCCATGCCGCGCGGGCCCCAGCGATCCTCGCGCAGCACGCGGTCGGCCTCCGGCAGGCGGCGCGCGGCGGCGAGCAGCAGGGCGAATGCGAGGTCGGCGGTGCAGCCGGTCAGCACATCCGGCGTGTTGGTGACGATCAGCCCGCGCGCCCGCGCCGCCGCCACATCGACATGGTCGAAGCCCACCGAGCAGGTGGCGGCGATGCGCACCCCCGGCGGCAGCGCCGCGATGAAGCCGGCCTCCATGCGGAAGGAGGAGGAGACCAGTAGCGCCGCCGCCCCGCTCTGCCGCAGGGCGGCCAGTGCCTCCTCATGGGTGAGGTCGTGCTCCTCCGCCTGGATGGCGTCGAATTCCTGGCGGATGCGCGCCGCGATGGAAGGCGGCAGGCGCCGCACGCTGACCAGGCGCGGCTTGGGCGGGACCGGTTCCTGCATCGTCTCTCCCCCTCTTTCCGGGCAGCTTAACCGGGTGGCGGCGTCTTGCCAGGGGGAGGGGAAGCGTTCAGGTTCCGGCAAAACCGACAGGAGTTGCACGGCCATGGATCTGGGTCTGCAAGGGCGCCGCGCCCTGGTGATGGGGGCCTCGAAGGGGCTCGGCCGTTCGATCGCCGATGCGCTGGCGGCGGAGGGCGTGTCGATCGCCGTCTCCGGCCGCGAGCAGGCGAGCCTCGACCGCGTCGCGGCCGAGCTGGAGAGCCTCGGCGCGCCCAAGGCGGTCGGCATCCCGGCCGATGTCGCCGAGGGCAGCCAGATGGACAAGCTGGCCGATGCCGCCGTCGCGGCGCTGGGCGGCGTCGACATCCTGGTGCTGAACCATGGCGGCCCGCCGACCTGCACCGCGCTGGAGATGAAGCAGGAGGACCTGATCACCTGGTTCCAGCGCATCGTGCTGTCGCCGATCCGCATCGCCAACCGGCTGCTGCCCGGCATGCGCGAGCGCAAATGGGGCCGCATCCTGACCGTGGGCTCCACCGGCATGGTGCAGCCGCTCCCCGGCCTGGCGCTGTCCAACACGCTGCGCGCCTCGATCGTCGGCTGGAACAAGACCCTCTCGGCCGAGCTGGCGGGCGAGGGCATCACCTGCAACATCTTGGCCCCCGGCGCCTTCGCCACCGACCGCACGGCGGAGACGCTGGCCGCCGCCGCCGCCAAGACCGGCAAGAGCATCGAGGCGCTGGTCGCCGAGCGCTCCGCCGCCATCCCGATCGGCCGCTATGGCGAGCCGAAGGAATTCGGCCCCATGGGTGCCTTCCTGGCTTCCGACCGCGCCGCCTACACCACCGGCCGCGTGCACATCATCGATGGCGGGGCGGTGCGCTGTGTCTGAGACCGTGAGCCGGCCCAATCTGCTGCCGGATACCGAACTCGCGCAGCGGCTCTTCGCCGAGCTGCGCGAGAAGAGCTTCGACGGCGTCGGCATCACCCGGGAGGCCTATGGCCCGGGTGAGCGCATGGCGCATGCCCTGGTGCGGCGCGAGGCCGAGGCGCTGGGCCTCGAGATCGCGACCGACCCGGTGGGCAATCTCTACATGACGCTGCCGGGCGCCGACCGCGCCCTGCCGCGCATCCTGACCGGCAGCCATATGGATTCCGTCCCGCAGGGCGGCAATTTCGATGGCGCCGCCGGCGTGCTGGCCGGGCTTGCCGCGGTTGCCGGGCTGAAGCGCGCCGGGCTGACGCCGCCGCGCGATGTCACCGTCATGGCGATCCGCTCGGAGGAGGCGGGCGCCTGGTTCCCGACCTCCTATCCGGGCAGCCGCGGCGCGCTCGGCCGGCTGAAGGCCGAGGAGCTGCAGGTCCGCCGCCAGGACAGCGGCCGCACGCTGGCAGACCACATGCGCGAGGAAGGCTTCGACCCCGGCTTCGCCGAGCGTGGCGAGGCCTATATCACGCCGGCCAACACCGCCGCCTTTGTCGAGCTGCATATCGAGCAGGGCCCGGTGCTGGATGCGGAGGAGGTGCCGGTCGCCATCGTCAGCGGCATTCCGGGCAGCCGCCGGCTGCGCCAGGGGCGGGTGCTGGGCGAGTACAACCATTCCGGCGGCACGCCGCGCCGCTACCGCCGCGACGCCGCCATCGCGCTGGCCGAGCTGGCGGTGGCGCTGGATGATGAATGGGCGCGGCTGGAGGGGCATGGCCACAAGCTGGTCTGCACCTTCTGCACCCTGGCCACCACGGAGGAGGCCGGCTTCACCAAGATCCCGGGCGAGGCCACCTTCATGCTGGATGTGCGCAGCGTGAACCCGGCCAGCGTCGATGCCATCTTCGCGGAGCTTTCGCGCAAGGTGCCGGAGATCGAGGCGCGGCGCGGCGTGCGTTTCGACCTCGGGCCCGAGACCGGCTCGCTGGCCTCGCCGATGGATGCCGGGCTGCGCGCCGGGCTGGCGCGGGCGGCGGAGGCCGTCGGCGTGCGGCATATCGAGATGGCCTCGGGCGGCGGGCATGATGCGGCGGCCTTCGGCGCGGCGGGCATCCCGACCTCGATGCTGTTCGTGCGCAACCAGAATGGCAGCCACAACCCGCATGAGGCGATGCGGGACGAGGATTTCGCCGAGGCCTGCAAGGTGCTGACGCGCTTCTTCGCCGAGGCCCCGGTCTGACAGCCTGCCTTTCTTGAAGGCGGGTGCAGGGGACCCCGTCCCCTGCTGGGGGTGTTTGAGGGGGCAAAGCCCCCTCAAGCTTTTTCACCGCATCGGCGGTGCGTAGAGCAGCCCACCCCGGTTCCACAGCGCGTTCAGCCCGCGCTCCAGCCCGAGCGGCGACTCCCTGCCGAGATGCCGCTCGAAGATCTCCCCGTAATTGCCCACCGCCTTGATGGCGTTGTAGGCCCAGCGCCGGTCCAGCCCCATGGCCGGCCCGTGCTCGCCGGCGACGCCGAGCAGCCGGCGCACCTCCGGGTTCTGGCTCTCCAGCATGGCGTCGACATTGGCCTGGGTGATGCCGTGCTCCTCGGCCAGGATCAGCGCGAAGATGGTCCAGCGCACGATATCGTACCATTGCGCATCGCCCTTGCGCACGGCCGGCGTCAGCGGCTCCTTCGAGATGATGTCGGAGAGGATGACATGCTCGCCGCGCGGCAGGGTGGTGGCGAAGCCGGCGAGCTGGCTGGCATCCAGCGTGTAGGCGTCGCAGCGGCCGGTGGTGTAGGCCTTGCGGGTGTCCTCATTGCCCTCGAACACCACCGGGTTGACGCGCAGCCCGTTGGTGCGCGCCCAGTCGGCCAGGTTCAGCTCGTTGGTCGAGCCGGCGGTGACGCAGATCGAGGCACCGTCGAGCTGCGCCGCGCGGGTGACGCCGCTGGCGCGCGGCACGATGAAGCCCTGGCCGTCATAGAAGACGGGCGGCGCGAATTGCAGCCCGGCATTCACCTCGCGCCCATGGGTCCAGGTGAAGGTGCGGGCGACGATGTCGACCTGGCCGGATTGCAGGGCGGTGACGCGGGTGGCGCTGGTCAGCACCGTCCAGCGGATGCGCGCCTCGGGGCCGAGCACGGCGGCGGCCACGGCGCGGCAGATATCGGGGTCCAGCCCCTGCTGCTCGCCCCGGCTGTCGGGCACGCCGAAGCCGGGCGAGCCCTGGTTGGCGCTGCAATCCAACAGGTTCTTGGCGCGCACCGCGGCCAAAGTGGGGCCGGGGGCGGCGCCTTGCGCCAGGGCGGGGGCGGCGGGAAGCCCGGCCAGGAGCGACAGGACGGCCAGGACGGGCCAGCGGGTCTGCGGCATGCGCAACTCCTTCGTCGGCGACCCGTGCTCTGGCGTGCTTGGCGAAATCCCCTGCAATTCGCGGGCCATTTCGCGCCGCGCTTGGGAAAGCGGCGCCGAGCGGCTAGATCAGGCGCATGACCCGCAGCGACACGCCCCGCCCCGAAATCTGGATCGACGCCGATGCCTGCCCGGTGCGCGACGAGGTGTTCCGCGTCGCCGGACGGCTCGGGCTGGTGGTGCATGTCGTCTCCAACGGCGCGCGCGGCATCCGCCTGCCGGAGGCCGAATGGATCCGCCGGGTGATCGTGCCGCCCGGCCCGGATGCGGCGGATGACCACATCGCCGGGCATATCGCGGCGCGCGACCTCTGCGTCACCGCCGACATCCCGCTGGCGGCGCGCTGCCTGGAGAAAGGCGCGCGCGCCCTGGCGCCGAATGGCAGGCTGTGGAGCACCGACAATATCGGCAATGCCCTGGCCGGGCGCGAGGTGGCGCGGCAGCTGCGCGAGATGGGGGTGGAGACGCGCGGCCCGGCACCGATGGCCGGGGCCGACCGCGCGCGCTTCCTGACCGCGCTGGAGAACGAGGCCCAGGCGGCGCTGCGCGAGGGCAGCGCGCCCAGGCTGTGGCGGCCGATCTTCGACGAGATCTGAGCCGCCGGCCCGGCCTCAGGGCGTCGGCACATCCTGCGGCAGCAGGCCCTGCTGCTTCAGCGCGGCCCAGAACTCGGCCGGAATCTTCGCCTGCATCAGCGCCACATTCTGCCGCACCCGGTCCGGATGCTTGGCGCCCGGGATGACCGAGGCCACCACCGGATGCGCGGCGCAGAATTGCAGCGCCGCCGCCTTCAGGTCGACGCCGTGCTGCTCGGCCAGCTTCGCCATACGATCGCGCTTCTCCACCATCTCGCGCGGGGCGTCCTGGTAGTCGAAGGTGTTGCCGCCGGCCAGCAGGCCGGAATTGTACGGGCCGCCGATAACCACATGGGCGCCGCGCTCGGCACACAGCGGGAAAAGCTCGTCCAGCCCGGCCAGGTCGAGCAGGCTGTAGCGCCCGGCCAGCAGGAACACGTCCGGGTCGGATTCGCGCAGCGCCCGCACGCAGGGCTCGGGCAGGTTGACGCCAAGGCCCCAGGCGCGGATCAGCCCCTCCTCGCGCATCTTGATCAGCTCGCGGAAGGCGCCCTCGCGCGCGGTGCGGAAGGCCTCCTCATAGCCATCGCCCAGATGGTCGGTGGCGAGGTCATGCACATAGACGATGTCGATGCGCCCGATCGCCATGCGCTGCAGACTGTCCTCCACCGAGCGGCGGGCGGCGGCGGCGCCGTAATCCACCTCGCGCCGGAACATCAGCGCGCTCAGGAAGGGGTGGCCGATCTCGGGGTTGGTGTCGGGCACCAGCAGCCGGCCGACCTTGGTCGACAGCACGTAATCGTCGCGCTTCTGCTGCCGCAGCACGGCGCCGAAGCGGTGCTCCGACAGGCCGGAGCCGTAATGCGGCGCGGTGTCGTAATAGCGGATGCCGCTGTCCCAAGCGGCCTGCAGCGTGGCCTCGGCGGTGGCGTCGTCCACCTTGGCGAACATGTCGCCGAGCGGCGCGCCGCCAAAGCCCAGCGGGCCGGGCGGGGCGAAGCGGGGGCTGGTGGCCATGTCGGTCTCCTTCCGGTTGCCGGGGGACGCCCTGGCCCGGATCTCCGGCCCGGGCGTCCCGTGGGAGACGCATGATGCGCGCGGCGGTTGCCGCAGGGCAGGGGGCAGCGACGCGCATCGCCGCGCCGTGAAGGGCGCCCCGGCGAAGGCTGCGCTGCTCCGCCCTGGCGGTCAGCCCGGCCCGGCCGGCACCAGCAGGATGCGCTGCATCTCCATCGCCGCCACCGCCTCGCGCGAATAGAGCAGCGGCACATACTCCCCGCGCGCCCAGTGCGGCGCCAGATCGGCGTAATGCGGCGAGGCCGGGTCGCCCGACTGGCCGGGGGCGTTGATGCAGAGGCTGTTGTCCCAGGCGCCGACATCCATCACCAGCCGCACCGAGGCGCCGTAATTGCAGCGGAAATCGCCGGGGCGGTAGCCGGTGTGCATCGGCGTCTGCGCGCTGCCGCCGAGCGGGTAGGGGCCGACATCCATCGCCGCGGTCTGCGGCGTGATGCCCTGCAGCGCATGCGCGAAATAGCCATGATGCAGCCGGCCCCAGGCCCAGCTTTCGGGGCTGACGCCCATGCGCGCCTCGCAATCGCGGAAGGCGGCGATCAGGCATTCGGCCAGCAGCGCGTCGCGCGCGGCGGCGGGCAGCCGCGCATCCGGCTGCTCCAGCACGCGCAGCAGGCTTTCCATGTCCTGCGGCAGCAGCAGCGGGCGCAGCGAGGCATCCGGCACCAGCGCCGCCAGCAGGCGCGGCTTCAGCTGCTTGGTCAGGAACACCTCGAACAGGGCGGCGGCGGGGCTGTCCGCCGCCAGGCGGTGGTCCCAATCCTCCAGCAGGGTCTGCGCCGCCCACAGCTCAGGCGCCGCGCCGCGCGGCAGGGCCAGCAGCAGGGCGCAGAGCCGCCGCGCCGGGATCGACAGCACATCGGTCTGCAGCGCCGTGCAATCGGCCAGCGTCAGCAGCGGGCCGCGGGTCAGCGCCTCGCGGATGCGGGTCGCGCGCGAGGCCTCGCTCCACTCATAGCCATAGGTCTTCTCGGCATGCGCCCAGTCGGGCGGCAGGTTCTGCTCATTGGCGCTGTGCACGAAGCCCTCCAGCGGGTCGACGCGCCAGGGATGCTCGGCCGGGTCCAGCAGGCCGGACCATTCATAGCGCCCATCGCCCGGCACCGGCAGCAGCCCGTCCCAGTTCGGCCGCTGCGGGGCGTAGCCGGTGGGCGTCCAGGCGATCCGCCCCGCCACATCGGCATAGACCATGTTGACCGAGGGCGTGCCCCAGCGCGCCATGGAGGCGCGGAATTCCTCCAGGCTGCGCGCGCGCATGGTGGTCAGGCTGCCGAGATAGGGCGCCGAGCCGGGCAGCCACCAGACGCTGCGGATGGCCACCGCCCGCCGCGCCGCCACATCGCGCGCGATCACCGGCCCGTGCCGGGTGAAGCGCTGCACCAGCGACTGCGCCGCATGCCCCTTCACCGCGAAATGCTCGGTGACCAGCTGCATGCGCTCATGGCCCTCGCCATGGCGGTAGGACTCATCATCCTCCGCGTCGAGGGCGTAGACATAGACGTCTTCCTGGTCGGCGCCATGGATGGTCAGCGCGAAGGCGCTGGTGCCGTTATGGCCGATGGAGATGCCGGGCACCGCCGGCTCGCCGGCGCCGATCGCGTTGAAGCCGGGGCTGTCCAGATGCACGATGTAGCGCAGCGAGGGCGCCGCATGCGCGCGATGCGGGTCGGAGGAGAGGATCGGCCGCCCGCTCTCGGTGCGGCTGCCATGGATGGCCCAGTTGTTGGAGCCCTCCATCTCGGCGCCCTGCACCACCTCGCCGAGATCGGTGATACCGGTCCAGACGCGCCATTCCGCCAGCGGCGCGGCCAGCCGCTCGGGCGAGAAGGTGACGGCGGCGGTGGCGAGCTTGAACTGCGTCAGCACCTCGGTGCCGAGCGCCGACAATTCCAGCCCCTCGGGCCGCACCGGCTCGTGCAGCGGCTCGATATTCTTGCGCAGCAGGTCGGTGGCGAGATCGGCGCGCGACAGCACGATGGCGCGCAGCACCTCGGAGAGCGCGTTGCGCGTCAGGCTGTGGCTGCGGATGCGCACCACATCCTCGGCCGACCAGCGCGCCGGGCGCGTGCCGAGGGCGCGGAACTCCGCCGGCAGCCGCGCGGGCTCGGCCTCGGTCAGCGCGACATAGGCGTTGATGCCGGCGACGAAGGCCTCGCAGATGGCGCGCGCATCGGGGGCATAGGCGTTGAACTCCGCCTCGATATCGCCGCGATAGAGGAACAGCCGTGCGGCATAATCCTGCGCCAGATAGCCGGGTCCGAAATCGGCGGCGAGCAGGCCGAGGCCGCGCTTGCGCCACAGATCGATCTGCCACAGCCGGTCGCGCGCCGCGTTGAAGCCCTGCAGCAGGAACAGGTCGTGCTCATTCTCCGCGCGCAGATGCGGAATGCCCCAGCGATCGACATGGATCGAGGCGGGCTGGCGCAACCCCGGCAGCGCGATCGTCTCCGCGAGCAGCGGATCGGCGGGCGAGGCGGGGTCGGTCATGCGGCGTCTTCCCTTGGCAGCGACAGGCTCAAGGGGGGCGAGGCTAGAAGCGCGACCCCGGCCGCGCAATGCGGCGCACCCTCAAATATCGCACAGCGCTACTACGTGCTTGAAAATTCCGCTGTGCGGCGCTGCGGGATCGCGGTTCAGCGCAGCCCGCTGCCGCCGCCCAGCGCCCGCGCCGCCTCGATCGCCAGCGGCGCGAAGCGCGCGGCGAAACGCTGCGGCGGCCATTCGGAGAGCGAGCCGGCGATATGCACCGCGCCCACCGGCCGCCCCTGCTGGTCGAGGATGGCGGCGCCCACCACCACCTCGCCGATCAGCATTTCCTCCTGCACCACGCTGTAGCCTTCGCGCCGCGCCTGCTCGATGCGGGCGATGATGGCGTCCGGGTCGAGCAGCGTCTTCGGCGTCACCGGGCGGATGTCGGAGCGCGCCATCAGCGCGTTCACCTCCTCCCGCGGCAGGGTGGCCATGCAGGCGCGGCCGCCGGCGGTGCTGAAGCTCTGCAGCCGCCTTCCCACCAGGGTGGCGAAGAAGGTCTCCCGCTTGCTCTGCCGGCGCAGCGCATAGACGATGGTGGTGCCGTCGAACAGGCTGAGATCGACCCGCTCGCCGGTGTTGCGCTGCAGCTCGATGATCACCGGCGTCGCCCGCTCCACCAGCGGGCGGGAGCGCAGGAAGTCGAAGCCGCGGTCGAGGATCTTGCGCCCGGGCGTGTAGCCGCGGCCATTCGCGCCGCGCTCCAGATAGCCGAGCTTCAGCAGGGTGTGCGCCATGCGCTGGGCCGAGGAGCGGTCGATGCCGGAGAGATGCGCCAGCTCGTTCAGGCTGAGCTCGCCCGGCTGGCGCGCGAAGGCTTCCAGCAGGGCCAGGCCCTTCTGCAGGGATTGAACGAACAGACGATCTTCGGGCATTGGACGCGCTCTCCTCGGCGGGCAGCTTTGCGGCGCGCGGCGCGGCGGCGCAAGCCATGCGGGCGCCAAAAAGTGCCGCCGGCGGCTGGATCAGCGCCGCGCAACGGCGCATGATCCGCCCCCACCTGCAAGCTGCCCGAAGGAGCCCTGCTGATGGCGCTGCGCTGCGACATGATCATCCGTGACGCCACCCTGTTCGACGGCACCGGCGGGCCGCGCCGGGTGGGCGATGTCGGCGTGGTGGGGGACCGCATCGTCGGCGTCGGCGACCTCGGCGGCATGAGCGCGGATCGCGAGGTGATCGCCACCGGCAAGGCGCTGGCGCCGGGCTTCATCGACGCCCACACCCATGACGACCGCGCCGTGCTCTGCGGCCCGGCCTGCACGCTGTGCAAGATCAGCCAGGGCGTCACCACCGTGGTGGTGGGCAATTGCGGCATCAGCCTGGCGCCGATGCGCCACACCGACAAGCGCCCGCCGGCGCCGCTCGACCTGCTGGGCGACGAGCAATGGTGGACCTTCGACAGCTTCGGCGACTACGCCCACGCCCTGAAGACCAAGGGCAGCGAGGTCAACACCTACGCCCTGATCGGCCACCAGACGCTGCGGGTCGAGGCGATGGGCGGCGATGTCTACCGGCCCGCCCGGGATGCCGAGATCCTGCGCATGCAGACCCGGCTGAAGCAGGCGCTGTCGGAGGGCGGCTCCGGCTTTTCCACCGGCCTCTACTACGCCCCCAACGCCCAGGCCTCGGCCGAGGAGGTGGTCGCGGTGGGCGAGGCGATGCGCCATATGGGCGGGCTCTATGTCACCCATATGCGCGACGAGGCGGATTTCATCTGCGCCTCGATCGAGGAGACGCTGAAGATCGCCCGCCGCATCGGCGTGCCGGCGCATATCAGCCACCACAAATGCTCGATGCCGGAGAATTACGGCCGCTCGGTGCAGACCCTGGCGCTGATCCAGGCCGCCGCCTCGATGCAGGAGGTGGCCTTCGACGTCTACCCCTATCCGGCCGGCTCCACCGTGCTGATGCCCGACCGGGTGCGCGACGACCTGCGCACCATCATCACCTGGTCGGTGCCCTATCCGGAGATGGCGGGCCGCGACCTGTCCGAGATCGCGCGCGGCTGGAACACCGATCTGCGCGCCGCGGCCGAGCGGCTGACGCCGGCCGGCGCCGTCACCTTCCAAATGGATGAGGAGGATGTGCGCCGCATCATGCGCCACCCGCTCTCCATGATCGGCTCGGACGGGCTGCCGCATGACGAGAAGCCGCATCCGCGCCTCTGGGGCACCTTCCCGCGCGTGCTCGGCTTCTACACCCGGCAGCTCGGCCTGTTCGACATGGAGACGGCGATCCACAAGATGACCGGCCGCGCCGCCCAGGTCTTCGGCATGCTCGACCGCGGCGTGCTGCGCGAGGGCGCCTATGCCGATCTCGTCCTGTTCGACCCGAACACGGTGATGGACAACGCCACCTTCGAGAACCCGGTGCAGATGAGCGTCGGCATCGAGCAGGTCTGGGCCAATGGCGTGCTGACCTTCGCCGGCGGCAAGGAGACCGGGGAGAAGCCCGGGCGCCTCGTCACCCGCAACCGCTGAGCCGGCGCCGGGGGCGCGGGCCGCTTCAGGCGGCCAGCGCCACCTGGTTGCGGCCGGCCTGCTTGGCCCGGTACAGCGCGGCATCGGCGGCGCGCAGCAGCAGGGTGGGGTCGCCCTGCTCGGGCGGCACCAGCGACGCGGCGCCCAGGCTGATGGTGACCCGGCCGCTCGGCGCCACCGGATGCGGCAGCGCCAGCCGCCGCAGCGTGTCCTGGATGCGCTCGGCCAGGTGCCGCGCCTCCTCCAGCCCGCCGGGCAGCAGGATGGCGAATTCCTCGCCGCCATAGCGGGCGGCGAGGTCGGTCTCGGCGCGGATGCAGGCGCGGATGCAGCCGGCCAGGCTGCGCAGCACCGCATCCCCCGCCAGATGCCCCTGGCTGTCGTTGAACGCCTTGAAATGGTCGATGTCGAGCATGACCAGGGCCAGCGGCTGGCGCAGCCGCTGCAGCCGGTCCCATTCCAGCCGCAGCAGCCGGTCCAGCGCCCGCCGGTTGCCGAGCCCGGTCAGCCCGTCCGTCTCCGACAATTCGCGGTAGCGCGCGCCCTCGGCCAGGGCGGCATCCTCGGCCAGGCGGCGGCGGCGCAGCTCGCTCTGCAGCCGCAGCCCCAGCAGCAGGGTCGCGGCGCAGAGCAGCACCACCGTGGCCGAGGTCCAGATGGCATGGCTGCGCCAGGCCTCCAGCACCGGGCCGGTGGCGAGGGCCACATTCAGCACCAGCGGGTGCCGGCCCAGCCGCGTGTAGTTGTAGAGGCGCTGCACCCCGTCCAGCGCGGCCACGCCGACGAACTGCCCGCCCGTGTCGGACAGCATGCGCCGCACCGCCGGGGATTGCGACAGGTCCATGCCGGGGCGGCCATTGCCGGCGGGCTCGCGGTAGAGCAGCACGCCCTCGGTGTTGAACAGGTTGATGGTGCTGTGCGGGCCGATCTGCATGCCGCGCGTCAGCTGCTGCAGGTAGGAGAGCTGCAGCGTGCCCAGCACCACCCCGGCGAAGCGGCCCTCGCCATCGCTGAGCGGCCGGCTGAGCGCCAGGAAATAGCCGTCGCGCGGGCCGTCCTGCAGCGGCGGGCTGACCAGCAGGCCGAGCCCCGGCTCCAGCCGGTGGCGCAGGAAGATGCTGCGCGCCGACAGGTCCAGATGCAGCGCCGCGGCCGGGTCGGAGCTGGCCACCACCTGGCCGCTGGCATCCAGCAGCGCCATGCTGCCCAGATGCCGCGTCGCCTCGGCGGGGGCGAAGAGCAGCGGCGTGTCGACCAGCTCCTCCTCGCGCAGCCAGGCGGCGTTGCGCGCCACCGCCGCCAGGGCGCGGTCATAGATGTCGATCTGCCGCTGCATGTCCTGGCCGAGCGCCAGCAGCAGGTTCTGCGCGTTGCGCTCGGCGCGGTCCCAGGCGTCGCTGCGCAGTTCCCAGAGCTGCAGCAGGGTCAGGGCGGCGAAGCAGAGCGGCAGCAGCAGGCCGAGCCACAGCGCCGCGCGCCGCTCCCGCCGCAGCTTGCGCCGCTCCGGCCGGGCGGGGCTGGTGGTGCTCATGCCGCGCCCCGGCCGGTGGCGCCGCCACGCCGCGCGCACGGCGCCGCGCGCGGGGCGGGCGGGGCGGGGCGGCGGGCGCGGGCATGCATGCGCGGGAATCCCGGGCTAGTGGTGACCCCCGCAGGTATAGGCCCAGTCGCGCGCCAATGCATCGGCCGTGCTGCGGGGGCAAAAGCGGGCCGCGCCGCGGCCGAAATGGTCAGTGACATTGACCTAAATAGCGCGAGCTGCTCTGTTGCCGCCATGGATATGCTGCCCGCCCTGCTGGGATTCGCCATCGCCGCCTCGGTCACGCCGGGGCCGAACACGCTGATGATCGCCGCGATCGGCGCCCAGGGCGGCTGGGCCCGGGCGCTGCCGGCCATGCTCGGGGTCTCGGTGGGCTTCGCCCTGCTGCTGGCGCTGGCCGCGCTGGGCCTGGCCGCGCCGCTGGCGGCGCTGCCCTGGCTGCAGGGGGCGCTGCGCTGGCTGGGCGGGGCCTGGCTGCTCTGGCTGGCCTGGCGCATCGGCACCGCGCCGCCGCCCGACCCCGCCGCCGCGCCGCGCCGCCTGCCGGGCTTCTGGGCGGCGGCGGCGCTGCAATGGGTCAACCCCAAGGCCTGGCTGGTGGCGCTGGCGGCGCTGGCCAGCTTCGCCCGGCCCGGCGCGCCGCTGCAGGGCGGGCTGGCGGTGGTGCTGGTCTTCGGCCTGGTCTCCTTCCCCTGCCTGGCGGTCTGGGCGGCGCTGGGCGCCGGGGCGGGGCGCCGGCTGGCGACACCGCGCGCCTGGCGCCTGGCCAATGCCGCGCTGGGCCTGCTGATGGCGGCCAGCCTGCTGCCGCTGCTGCTGTGATCCCCGGCGGCTGAAGCCCGCGGCCTGACGCGGGCTTCAGCCGGCCGACACGCTGCTGTCATGCGGGCATGCTAGACCCGGGCGCGGACCTGCCAGGAGGAGCCCGATGGACAGCACCGCCCGCCACATCCTGGCGCTGTCCCGCCGCGGCGCGCTGCGCGGCGGGCTTGGCCTGGCGGCGCTGGCGGCGCTGCAGCCCTCCGCCGCGCGGCAGGCCTGGGCGCAGCCGCGCTTCGACGCCGATCCCTTCGCGCTTGGCATTGCCTCCGGCGATCCCTGGCCGGATGGGGTGGTGCTGTGGACCCGGCTGGCGCCGGAGCCGCTGGCGCCGGGCGGCGGCATGCCGAAGCGCGCCGTGCCGGTGCGCTGGGCGGTGGCCGAGGATGCGGCGATGCGCCGCGTGGTGCAGCAGGGCGAGGCGCTGGCGCGGCCGGAGCTGGGCCATGCCGTGCATGTCGAGCTGTCCGGCCTGCGCCCGGGCCGCCCCTACTGGTACCGTTTCCAGGCCGGCGAGGCGCTGTCGCGCATCGGCCGCACCCGCACCGCGCCGGCCGCCGATGCCGCGCCGGCGGCGCTGCGCTTCGTCAATGCCGGCTGCCAGAATTACGAGCAGGGCCATTTCACCGCCTGGCGCCATGTGGCGGAGGAGGAGGCGCTCGACTTCGTCTTCCACTATGGCGACTACATCTATGAGGGCGGCGCGCGCGGCGGCCAGCCGCGCCGGCACAACGGCGCCGAGACCTACAGCCTGGACGAGTACCGGGCGCGCTACGCCCTCTACAAGCTGGACCCCGACCTGGCGGCGGCGCAGGCGGCGCATCCCTTCCTGCATTCCTTCGACGATCATGAGGTCGACAACAACTGGGCCGGGGAGTTCTCCGAGGAGGATGGCAGCCGCCCCGATCGCCCTGGCGTGCCGCCGGAGATCTTCGCCCTGCGCAAGCAGGCCGCCTTCCAGGCCTGGTACGAGCATATGCCGCTGCGCCGGGCCCAGCTGCCGCGCGGCCCGGCGATCCAGGCCTGGCGGGGCTTGCGCTTCGGCGGGCTGCTGGAGGTGGCGGTGCTCGACACCCGTAGCGGCCGCACCGACCAGCCCTGCGGCGACACCACCGCCGCCCCCTGCGAGGGCTGGGCCGACCCCGCCGCCCGCATGATGGACCCGGCGCAGGAGGCCTGGCTGCTCGACCGGCTGCGCCCGGGCCGCGCCCGCTGGCAGCTGCTGGCGCATCAGGTGCCGATCCTGCGGCGCGATTTCGGCGGCCCCGGCGCGCCGCGCTGGGCGATGGACAAATGGGATGGCTACCCGGCGGCGCGGGAGCGGCTGCTGGCCCATGTCGAGGCGGTGCGGCTGCCCGGCCTGCTCGCCGTCTCGGGCGATGTGCACGCCGCCTGGGCCGGCACGCTGCATCGCGACGCGGCGGGGCCGGAGGGGCCGGCCCTGGGCTGCGAATTCACCGCCACCTCGATCAGCTCGGGCGGCGACGGGTCGGAGCAGCTGTCCTCCACGCCCCGGGTGATGGCGCAGAACCCGCATCTGGCCTTCTTCAACAACCGCCGCGGCTACACGCTGCACGAGTTGGGGCCCGACCGCATGACCGCCCGCTTCCGCGCCCTGGCCGAGGTGACGCGCCCCGGCGCGGCGCGGGAGGATCGCGGCGCGCTGGTGGTGGAGCATGGCGCCAGCCGGCTGCTGCCCGGCTGAGCAGCCCGGCCTTGGCCGTATGGAACGCCGCCCTCCCGCCGCAACCCGGCCAGGGTCGGGATGGGCGCAGGGCTTCCCTGCGGCGGGCGGGCGGATCGGCGGTAGCCCTGCACCCTGACCTCGGTCTATCCTGACCGGCCAAGAATGACTTTTGAGGACGCTGAGTGTCATGACGGTGCGCGGGTGGCAGCCCGGAAGCTGGCGCGAAATGCCGATCCGGCAGGTGCCGGATTATCCGGACCAGGCCAGGTTGAACGCTATGGAATCCCGGCTCGCGAGCTTTCCCCCGCTGGTTTTTGCAGGTGAGGCCCGCAGGCTGCAGCAGTCCCTGGCCCAGGCCGGGCAGGGGCGGGCCTTCGTGCTGCAGGGCGGCGATTGCGCCGAGAGCTTCGCCGATTTCCAGGCGAACCCGATCCGCGACACCTTCCGGGTGCTGCTGCAGATGGCGGTGGTGCTGACCTTCGGCGGCTCGCTGCCGGTGGTGAAGCTCGGCCGCATGGCCGGGCAGTTCGCCAAGCCGCGCTCCTCGGACACCGAGACGCAGGATGGCGTCACGCTGCCCTCCTATCGCGGCGACATCATCAACGGCCCCGAATTCACCCCCGAGGCCCGGGTGCCCGATCCGGCGCGGATGGAATTCGCCTATATGCAGTCGGCCGGCACGCTGAACCTGCTGCGCGCCTTCGCCACCGGCGGCTATGCCGATCTGCACGAGGTGCATCGCTGGAATCTGGGCTTCGTCGCCCGCTCGCCGCTGGTCGACCGCTATCGCGACCTGGCCGCGCGCATCGACGAGACGCTGCGCTTCATGGCCGCCTGCGGCATGTCGAACGCCCCCCAGGTGCGCGAGACCGAGTTCTACACCAGCCATGAGGCACTGCTGCTTCCCTATGAGGAGGCGCTGACCCGCGTCGATAGCACCACCGGCGACTGGTATGCCTGCTCGGCCCATTTCCTGTGGATCGGTGACCGCACCCGCCAGCCGGAGGGCGCGCATGTCGAGTTCCTGCGCGGGGTGAAGAACCCGCTCGGCCTCAAGGTCGGCCCGACCACCGATCCCGACGAGCTGGTGAAGCTCACAGAGATCCTGAACCCGGAGAACATCCCGGGCCGGCTGACCCTGATCAGCCGCATGGGGGCCTCCAAGGTGGCCGACAAGCTGCCGCCGCTGCTGCGCGCCGTGAAGCGCGCAGGCCGCGAGGTGGTGTGGATCTGCGACCCGATGCACGGCAACACCCACACCGCCGGCAGCTACAAGACCCGCTCCTTCGACGCCATCCTGTCCGAGCTGCGCGGCTTCTTCGACACGCACCAGGCGGAGGGCACCTGGGCCGGCGGCGTGCATGTCGAGATGACGGGCAGCGACGTCACCGAATGCATCGGCGGCGCGCACAAGCTGTCGGAGGCCGATCTCTCCGCCAACTACGCCACCTTCTGCGACCCCCGGCTGAATGCCGAGCAGGCGCTGGAGCTGGCCTTCCTGGTCGCCGAGGAGCTGAAGGCGCGGCGGCCCGAGGGGGCGGTGCTGCCGCTGATCGCCGCGCAATGACCGACGGGCTGCCGCCGCCGGGCGGCCCCTCCCGCGGGCCGGCCCATGGCCCGTCGGGCGGTCCGGTGGGCGATGAGGCCATCGCCCGCCAGACCGACGCCTATTTCAACCGCACCAAGGCCATCGTGCAGCGCTTCGGCGATGCCGCGGTGACCTATGCGGTGTTCCTCCGCCGCCCCGTGGTCAGCGCGCCGCGGCTGATGATCGACTGGCTGGAGCGCGTCGCCGCCGAGCGCGGCACACGCTTCGAGATCGAGCTGATGCACAAGGAAGGCGAATGGGTGGGCGCGGGCGATCCGCTGATCTACCTGACCGGCTCCTTCACCCATCTCTCCGATCTCGAGACCATCTATCTGCAGAAGCTGGGCCCGGCCTGCGTCGCCGCGCACAATGCCTACCAGATGTGCCTGGAACTGCCCCAGGCGGCCTTCCTGGCCATGGAGGCGCGGCACTGCGCCGGCGCCGAGATGCAGGAGATGATGGCTTATGCCGCCGCCGTCGGCAGCGCCGCCGCCCAGCGCGAGGGCGCGCGCGGCTTCATCGGCAATGCCAACGACCTGACGGCGCATTGGTTCGGCAATGCGCGCGGCTATGGCACCATGCCGCACGCCCTGATCGGCTATGCCCGCAGCACCGTGCGCGCCGCCGAGATGTTCCACGATGCCTTCCCGGACGAGCCGCTGACCGTGCTGGTCGATTATTTCGGCCGCGAGGTGACGGACACGCTGGCGCTGTGCCAGCGCTTCCCGGAGTTGGCGGGCGAGGGGCGGCTTTCCGTCCGCCTCGACACCCATGGCGGCCGCTTCCTGGAGGGGCTGGACCCGGCGGAATCCTATGCGGTGCTCGAGCGCCAGGCGCCCGGCGCCATCCGCCGCTACCGCTCCGACACCGAGCTGCGCCACCTGGTGGGCACCGGCGTCTCCGCCGCCGCCATCTGGCGCATGCGCGAGGCGCTGGACCAGGCCGGCTTCCCCAAGGTGCGCATCGTGGCGTCCTCGGGCTTCGGGGTGACCAAGTGCCGGGTGATGAACGAGGCGCGCGCGCCGGTCGATGTCGTCGGCACCGGCAGCTTCATCCCCAACACCTGGAGCGAGACCTACGCCACCGCCGATATCGTCTCCTATGACGGTGTGGCGCGGGTGAAGCTGGGGCGCGAGTTCCTGCTGCACAAGAATGGTGCGCGGAAGAAGAACAGCAATTAAGGGTTCTTTTTTGTAAAAAAGAACCAAAAAATTTTTGTCAGTTGGCGTCCCGCTTATGGCCATAGGCGGGACGCCAAACTGATAAAGTCTTTTTGCTTCTTTTTCTTCAGAAAAAGAAGATTCTTATGCTGCTAATTTCACATCGGATGCCAGCAGCGCCCCCGCCCGCGCCAGCAGCTGCGCCTTCACCTCCGCCACATAGGGGTTGTCCTCGGTGATGGTGCGGAACAGCGCCTCGGAATCCTGTGACACCTGGCCGGTGGCGCGCATCAGCAGCTCGAAGCTCGGCGTGGTGTGGGGCAGGTCGGGCATCTCCAGCCCGGAGACCAGACGCGCCACCAGATGCGTCAGCCCCTGCACCCAGGCCATCTGCCGGTCATGCTCCTCCGGCGTCATGGTCACCAGCTGAAGGCCGAGGCGCCGCAGCATCCGCAGCGCCAGCCGTGCCCGCGCCCCGCCGCCGGGGCAGGCGACCAGCCGCAGTCCTTCGATCCCGTCGCGCCCGCTTTGCGGCCCGAACAGCGGGTGGGTGCCCAGCAGCTCGACATGCGGCGGCAAAGCCTCCCGCAGCAGGGCGAGCGGCCGGGTCTTGATCGAGCAGACCTCGACCACCAGCGCGCCGGGGCGCAGATGCGGGGCGATGGCGCGCGCCACCTCGGCCAGGCGCGCCACCGGCACGGCCAGGATGACCACGGGTTGGCGGGCGGCCTCGGCCAGGGACGCGCTGCCGGGCTGCGCCGGGTCGTGCCCCAGCACCGGGCCGAGCTTCTCCAGATGCGGCCGGCAGAAGGCCCCGAAGGCGCCAAGGCCGATCAGCCCCATGCGGGGGGCGGCGGCAGGGAAGGCGGGAAGCGACATGGTGACCCTCGGGGCTTACACCGCCGCCGGGAGGGCCATTCCAACAAAAATGCCGCCCCAGGGCGGCATCGTTCGAACAGACAGGCTTCGACCGCGCCGCGTTATGTCGAGCGGCGGTAATACAGGCGCGGGGCGGGCGCGGTCGTCTTCATCGCCGCCATGATGGGCGCGGCGAAACGCCCGCGTCAAGCCATGACGGGGCGCTTCCAGGGCGCGTAACGCGACGCCTCCTCCTGCCCCAGGCGGGAGAGCAGCAGCGGCCAGGCGCGCAGCCCGTCCTCCAGCGAGGAGAGGCGGAAGAACTCGTTCGGCGCGTGCACATCCTCATCCGGCATGGCGAAGCCGAACATCAGCGTGTCGATGCCCAGCTCCTCCTGGAAGATGCCGGTGATCGGCAGCGTGCCGCCGATGCGGGCACGGGCCGGGGCGCGGCCCATCGTCTCCCGCACCACCGCCTCCGCCGCGACCAGCAGCGGGTGGCCCTCCGCCAAAGTGGAGGCGGGGGAGCCGCCGCCGGGCGGGCTGACCTCCAGCACCACGCCCGCCGGGACGCGGGCCTGCAGATGCTCGACGATGCGGGCCCGGGCGCGGTCCGGATCCTGCCCCGGCACCAGCCGGGCGGTGATCTTGGCCTGGGCGATGGCGGGGATCACGGTCTTGCTGCCGGCACCGGTATAGCCGCCCCACATCCCGTTGACGTCGATGGTGGGCCGCAGCGTCAGCCGCTCCCGCACCGAATAGGCCGGGTCGCCATGCGGCAGGGCGCCGGCGCTGGCATAGAACTCGGCCTCGTCGGCGGCGAGCTCCGCCGCATCGGCGCGGTCGCGGTTGGTGAGCGGCGTGGCGTCGCTGTCGAAGCCCTCCACCTGCACGCGCCCCTGCTCGTCATGCAGCGAGGTCACCAGCCGCGCCAGCTCGTGCAGCGCGTTGCGCACGGCGCCGCCATAGCGGCCGGAATGCATGTCCTTGGCGGCGGAGCGCAGCGTCACCTCCAGCTTGCACAACCCGCGCGCGCCGGTGTTCAGCGTCGGGATGGTGGTGCTGGCCCGCCCGCCATCGGCCGAGAGCACGGCATCCGCCGCCAGCAGGGCGCGGTACTTGGCCAGCAGCGGGCGCAGGCTGGGGCTGCCGGTCTCCTCCTCGCCCTCCAGGAAGAACTTGATGTTCACCGGGCAGCCGCCCGGCGACGCCAGGAAAGCGCCCACGGTCTCCACCGCGATCAGGGTCGAGCCCTTCACATCGGAGGCGCCGCGCGCATAGAGCCGGCCATCGCGGATGCTGGGCTCGAAGGGCGGGGTCACCCATTGCTCCAGCGGGTCGGGCGGCTGCACGTCGTAATGGCCATAGACCAGGATGGTGGGCCTGCCCGGCGCGCCCAGCCATTCGCCATAGACCGCCGGCTGGCCGCCGCCCTCCAGCAGTTGCACCTGCTGCAGCCCGAGTTCCTCCAGCCGCCGCAGCAGGAAGTCCCGCGTCGCCCGCATGCCCTCGGCATAGGCCGGGTCGGTGCTGACGCTGGGCAGGCGCAGCAGGGCCATCAGCCGCTCCAGGATGGCATCCTTCTGCGACAGCAGCTGTTCGGCAACGGCCTGGCTCATGGCACTCTCCCTGTCTCGTCGGGTTCTTTTGTCGGCGCTTTGGCGGCGGTGGGGAAGGGGGCGGGCCCGCGGGCCGCGCCGGGCTGAAGCGGTGTCTTGACGCGGGCGCCAGCCCTGCGACCCTCCGCCCCATGCGCATCCATGTCCAGAATCCGGCCGACGAGACGGTCTTCCCCATCACCGAGCAGCAATGGCATTCCGCCATCGCCCGCTCCCCCGACATGGCGGATCTCGAGGTCAGCTTCGCCAGCGACGATGAAGGCTTTGCCCGCGGCATGGCGGAGGCCGAGGCCATCGTCACCTGGACCCGGGTGGTGCATCAGCGCTTCCCGAAAGGCGCCCTGCCGGGGCTGGCGCCGAAGCTGAAGCTGATCTTCTGCACCTCCGCCGGCCTCGACAAGCTGGCGCCCTTCGACTTCCTGCCCCCCGGCGTCGCGCTGCTGAACAACCGCGGCACCCATGCCGCCAAGGCCGGCGAATTCGGCATCATGGCGCTGCTGATGCTGGCCAACCACATCCCCGCCTTCGCCCATGACGCGCGGGAAGGGCGCTGGGCGCCGCGCTTCGGCTCGGTCCTGGCCGGGCGCAGCGTCTGCATCGTGGGGCTGGGCTCGCTCGGCGGCGGCGTGGCGGCGCGGGCGAAGCAGTTCGGCATGAAGGTCATCGGCGTGCGCAACAGCGCCGCCCCGCACGAGTCGTGCGACGAGGTGGTAGCGCAAGCCGATATCGACCGCGTGCTGCCGCGCGCCGAATTCCTCGTCCTCGCCTGCCCGCTGACGCCGCAGACCCAGGGGCTGTTCGACCGCCGCCGGCTCTCCCTGCTGCCGAAGGGGGCGAAGGTGGTGAATATCGGGCGGGGTCCGCTCTGGGACCAGGACGCGGTCTGCGATCTGCTGGAGAGCGGCCATCTCGCCGGCGGCGTCACCGACGTCACCGTGCCGGAACCGCTGCCCGCCGACTCCCGCCTGTGGCGGACGCCGGGGCTGTTCGTCACGCCGCACATGTCCTCCGACGATCCGGGGACCTACAATGACCGCAGCCTGGACATCTTCTTCGACAACCTCCGCGCCTGGCGGAAGGGCGAAGCCCTGCCGACGCAAGTGACCGCCGAGCGCGGGTACTGAGACAATAAAAAAGGCCAGGGGAATGAATTCCCCTGGACCCCTTCTTTTTTCTTTCAGTTACTTGGCGGCGGCGGTGCGGGCGATGGGGGCCACGAATTGCGGCTCGGTGTCCCAGGGGAACAGGATCCAGGTGTCCTGGCTCACCTCGGTGACGAACGTGTCCACCAGCGGCTTGCCGGCGGGCTTGGCATAGACAGTGGCGAAATGCGCCTTGGGCAGCATGCCGCGCACCACCTTGGCCGTGGTGCCGGTGTCGACCAGATCGTCCAGCACCAGCCAGCCATCGCCATCGCCGGCGGCGATCGGCGGCTTGGCCACCACCGGCTCGCCCTTCTTCTCCTCGTCATAGGTGATGATCGAGACACTCTCGATCAGCCGGCAATCCAGCTCGCGGGCGATGATCGCCGCCGGGATCAGCCCGCCACGGGTGATGGCGACGATGCCCTTCCAGGGGCCGCGCTCCACCAGCCGCCAGGCCAGCGCCTTGCTGTCTCGGTGAAGCTGGTCCCAGCTGACGGTGTAGTAGCGCGAGGCCATTCTCAGAACATCCTGCCGCCATTCGGGACGGCGAAATCGGGTCGGATCAGCACCACGGCCCCCTCGGCATCGGGCAGGCCCAGCGTCAGGACCTGGCTCTCGAAACCGGCGATGCGGCGCGGCGGGAAGTTCACCACGCACAGCACCTGCCGGCCGATCAGCTTGTCCGGCGTATAATGCACCGTGATCTGCGCGGAGGAGCGGCGGATGCCGAGCTCGGGCCCCAGATCGATCTCCAGCCTGTAGGCGGGCTTGCGCGCCCCCTCCAGCACCTGGGCATCGACCACGGTGCCGACGCGGATGTCGAGGCGGTCGAAATCTTCGATCGTCGCGGTGGCTTCCATTCCGGTTCGATAGCGCAGCCCTGGCCCCGGCGGAAGGGCGGATTGCCGTGGCGGCGCCCCCATGCCAGCGTCCGGGGCGGGAAACGCTCCGGGAGCAACGAACACGATGGCCGAGGCCCTGCCGACCACCCCCTCCCTGCGCTGCGACGGGCAGCGCGCGCTGGTCACCGGCGCCTCGCGCGGCATCGGCCGCGCCGCCGCCCTGGCGCTGGCCGCCGCCGGGGCCGAGGTGGTGATGACCGCGCGCGCCCTCGACGAGATGCAGGCCACCATCGCCGCGGCCGGCCCCGGCCTGAAGCTCTCCGCCCATGCGCTGGACGTGACCGACCGCGCCGCGGTGCGCGCCCTGGTGGAGCGCGAGGGGCCCTTCGACATCCTGGTCAACAATGCCGGGACCAATATCCGCGAGCCCTTCACCGAGGTGAAGGATGCGAGCTTCGACGCCCTGGTCGACCTGAACCTGCGCGCCGCCTTCACCGTGGCCCAGGCGGTGGCCGCGGGCATGGTGGCGGCGGGCAGGGGCGGCAGCATCATCCACCTCTCCTCGGTGAACGGGCATGTCGGCGGGCTGAACCGCACCGTCTACACCGCCACCAAGCACGGCATCGAAGGGCTGAGCAAGGCGATGGCCGCCGAGCTGGGTCCGAAGGGCATCCGCGTCAACACCATCTGCCCCGGCTTCGTCGAGACGCCGCTGACCGCCGGCCTGCTGTCCGACGAGAAATTCCGCGCCGCCCATCTCCGCCGCACGCCGCTCGGCCGCATGATGGGCGTCGAGGACATCATGGGCGCGGTGGTCTTTCTGGCCTCCCCCGCTTCCGCCATGATCAGCGGCGCCTCGCTGCTGATCGATGGCGGCTTCTGTTCCGTTTGAGACCTGTCCGAAAGAATCCCATGCGCGACTTCCACTCCCCCGGCCGCAGCCCCGTCCTTGCCATGAACGGCATGGCCGCCACCTCCATGCCGGCGGCCTCGCTCGCCGCCATCGACATCCTGCGCCAGGGCGGCAACGCCATGGACGCCGCCATCGCCGCCGCCGCCGTGCTGGCGGTGATCGAGCCGCAATCCACCGGCATCGGCGGCGACAATTTCTGCCTGTATGCCCCGGCGGGCACCGGCCAGGTGGTCGCCATGAACGGCTCGGGCCGCGCGCCGGCCGGTGCCACGCCCGAGAAGCTGCGCGCCGATGGGCTGACCGCCATGTCGGCGACCTCCGCCCATTCGGTGACGGTGCCGGGCGCGGTCTCCGCCTGGGACAAGCTGAACAAGGCGCATGGCAGGCTGTCCCTGGCGCAGATCCTGGCGCCGGCTATCAAGCTGGCCGAGGAAGGCCACCCGGTGCATGCCCGCGTCGCCTCCGACTGGGAGGCGGCCGCCGGCAAGCTGGCGAAGAACGAGGCGGCCTCGCGCCATTTCCTGAAGGATGGCAAGCCCTTCGCCATCGGCGACAAGTTTGCCCAGCCGGCGCTGGCCCGCACGCTGCGCGCCATCGGCGAGAAGGGCGCCCGCGCCTTCTATGAGGGCGAGATCGCGGCCGACATGGTGGCGACGCTGCGCGCCGCCGGCGGCACCCATACCG
The DNA here is from genome assembly GCF_030818485.1 of Pseudoroseomonas cervicalis. Classification (NCBI taxonomy): domain Bacteria; kingdom Pseudomonadati; phylum Pseudomonadota; class Alphaproteobacteria; order Acetobacterales; family Roseomonadaceae; genus Roseomonas; species Teichococcus cervicalis. Next base: position 730,271 of record NZ_JAUTAJ010000004.1, read on the forward strand.
AGGCCGATTTCGCCGCCGGCCTCGAGGTCGCCGAGTTCGTCACGCCGATCCAGACGCGCTGGAAGGGCCTCGACATCTTCCAGTGCCCGCCCAATGGCTCGGGCCTGCTGGTGCTGCAGATGCTGGGCGTGCTCGGCCGGATGGAGACGCCGGAGGGCGGCCCGCTTTCCGCCACCCGCCTGCACCGCCATGTCGAGGCGGCGCGCCTGGCCTATCGCGACCGCGACGGCTTCCTGGCCGACCCGTCCCAGGTCGAGGTGCCGGTGGCGAAGCTGACCTCGGATGAATACACCGAGGCGCTGCGCGGCCTGATCCGCGACGATGTGGCGATGCGCGAGCTGCCGCCGGCCGGCATGGCGGCGATGCTGCCGAAGCACCGCGACACCGTCTATCTCTGCGTCGTCGATGCCGAGGGCAATGCCTGCTCCTTCATCAACTCGCTCTTCGAGAGCTTCGGCTCCGGCATCCTGGCCGAGAAGAGCGGCGTGATGCTGCACAATCGCGGCTTCGGCTTCCGGCTGGAGGAGGGGCACCCGAACTGCATCGCCCCCAACAAGCGGCCGATGCACACCATCATCCCCGGCATGGTCATGCAGGATGGCCGCGCCATCATGCCCTTCGGCGTGATGGGCGGGCATTTCCAGCCCATGGGCCAGACCCTGTTCCTGACCAACCATTTCGAGTTCGGCCTCGACGTGCAGAGCGCGCTCGATCTGCCGCGCCTCTTCCCCTACCAGGGCAAGCTGCAGATCGAGCGCGGCATCCCGGTGGCGGTGGTCGACCAGCTGAACCGCATGGGCCATGTCTGCGAGCTGATCGACAAGCCGCATGGCGGCGGCCAGGCGATCCTGATCGATCATGCGCGCGGGGTGCTGGTCGGCGGCTCCGATCCGCGCAAGGATGGCTGCGCGCTGGGCTACTGAGCCCGATGCGGCGCCGGGCGGCGATCCCGCCCGGCGCCTTTCTTTCCGTGTGCCACAGCAAGGAATCCGCCGCGTGACCGAGCCCTGCGACCTCTCCGCCGTCACCCTGCGCCGCCTGATCGGCGAGAAGAAGCTCTCGCCCGTCGAGCTGCTCGATTCCTGCCTGAAGCGCATCGGCGAGGTCGACCATGCGGTGAACGCCATGGTCGCGCTGGACGAGGCCGGCGCCCGCAGGGCGGCGAAGCAGGCCGAGCATGCGGTGATGCAGGGCGAGAAGCTCGGGCCGCTGCACGGGCTGCCGCTCGGCATCAAGGATCTGGACGAGACGGCGGGGCTGGTCACCACCTTCGGCAGCCCGATCTTCAAGGACCATGTGCCGGCGCGGGATTCCACCATGGTGGCCGATCTGCGCGCCGCCGGCGGCATCGTGCTCGGCAAGACCAATACGCCGGAATTCGGCGCCGGCGCCAACACCCGCAACGCCGTCTATGGCGCGACCGGCAACCCCTTCGATCCGACGCGCTCGGCGGCCGGCTCCTCCGGCGGCTCGGGCGTGGCGCTGGCCTGCTCCATGGTGCCGCTGGCCTCGGGCTCGGACACCGGCGGGTCCTTGCGCAACCCGGCCGCCTTCAACGGCATCGTGGGTTTCCGCCCGAGCCCCGGCATGGTGCCGGCGGAGCGCCGCCTGCTGGGCTGGTCGAACCTGCCGGTGCTGGGCCCGATGGCGCGCGATGTCGGCGACCTGGCGCTGATGCTCTCGGTCATGGCGGCCGATCATGGCGTCGACCCGCTGGCCTACACCCTGCCGGACCGCGATGTCCGCCGCGGCATGGCCTTCGACGAGGCGATCGATCTCTCCAGCCTGCGCGTCGCCGCGACGCCGGATTTCGGCTTCGCGCCGACCGAGAACCATATCCGCGAGGTCTTCGCCAGCCGCGTGCAGGCGCTCTCCCCGCTCTTCGGCCGGGTCGAGGAGGCGACGCCCGATTGCGAGGGCATCGACGAGGTCTTCGCCATCCTGCGCGCGCTGAACTTCCTGGCCGCGCATGAGGAGAAGGTGCGCAAGCGGCCGCAGGATGTCGGCCCGAATGTGCGCGCCAATGTCGAGGAGGGTCTCGGCTACAGCGCCAATGACGTGGCCCGCGCCTCGGTGCAGCAGACGAAGATCTACCGCAACTGGCAGGATTTCTTCCAGCGCGGCTATGACGTCATCATCTCGCCGGCCATCACCCTCTCGCCGCGCCCCTGGGCCGAGCTGTATCCGGCCGAGATCGACGGCAAGCCGACCAAGAACTATTTCCACTGGCTGGCGCTGGCCTATGCGGTGACGGTGCCGGGGCATCCGGCGATCTCGCTGCCGCTCGGCGTCGACAAGGCGGGGCTGCCCTTCGGCCTGCAGATCGTGGGGCCCCGCGGCGGCGATGCGCTGGTGGTGGCGGTGGCCGCGGCGATCGAGGTGGCGGTGGCGGGCGATGCGACGCTGGCCCGCCCGGTGCCGGATCTGGCGAAGCTGCGCGCGGCGCGGCCGATCCGCGAGATGCCGAACTTCCTCAGCTTCGACTGAGGCGGCGGGCCCCGGGGGCCACGGCCCCCGGGGCTGGGCCTCAGGCCGGCTGGATGTTGCCGCGCCGGACCACCTCGGTCCAGCGCGCGATCTCGCGGCGCTGGAATTCCTGGAAGGCTTCCGGCGTGCTGGCGACGACCGAGAAGCCGATGCGGTCCATCTGCTCCACCGTCGCCGGGTGGCGCAGCGCGGCTGCGATGGCGGCGTGCACGCGCCCCAGCAGCGGCTGCTCCATCTTCGGCGGCGCCGCCATGGCCTGCCAGGAGGAGACGACAAAATCCTGCAGCCCGGCCTCGGCCGCCGTCGGCACCTCGGGCAGCAGCGGGTGGCGCTGCTCGGAGGTCACCAGGATCGGCTTCACCTGCCTGTCGCGGATGAAGGGCGTGATGAAGCCGAGATTCTGGAAGGAGAGCTGCACATTGCCGGCAATCAAATCGGTGGTCGCGGGCGCGCCGCCGGCATAGGGGATGTGCGCCATGCTCGTGCCGGTCAGCTGCTTGAACAGCTCCATCGTCAGATGGTCGGAGGAGCCGACGCCGCTGGTCGAATAGGAATCCTGCGCGCCGCTGCGCTTCAGCCAGGGCACCAGCGTGGCGAGGTCGTTCGCCGCCACCTGGCGCGGATTGACCACCAGCACATTCGGCGTCGAGACCGACTGGGTGAGGTTGGTGAAATCCTTCTCCGGATCATAGCCCAGATTGGGCCGCAGCGCCTTGTTGATGGCGAAGGTGCTGATGGGGGCGGCCATCAGCAGATGCCCATCCGGCGTGGCGCGGGCCAGCGCCCGGGCGCCGATCTCGCCCGCCGCGCCGGGGCGGTTCTCCACCACCACGGGCTTGCCCAGCGCCTCGGTCATGCGCTGCGCGACGGCGCGTCCGATGATGTCGGAGGAGCCGCCCGGCGCGAAGGGCACGATGATGGTGACGGGCTTGGCCGGCCATTCCTCGGCCGCGCGCAGCGGGCGGCCGAGCAGCAGGGCGGGCGCGGCGAGCCCGCCCAGCCGCAGCAGGTGACGACGATTCATTGTTGTTTTCTCCTTGGACGTCGGGGGGAGGGGGCGCGCTAGCGCCCGTTCTGCTTCCTCCAGGCGGCGAAGAGCTCGAGATTGCTCTCATCGGTCGGCGGGTAGAGGCCGAGGATGCTCTGGCCGCCGCGCACCTTCTCGGTGACGAAATCCTCGAAGGCCGTCATCTCGGTCGCCTCGGTGGCGATCTCGTCCGCCAGATGCGCGGGGATGACGATGACGCCGTCATTGTCACCCACGATGACATCGCCCGGGAAGACCGGCGCGTCGCCGCAGCCGATCGGCACATTGATGTCGATCGCCTGGTGCAGCGTCAGATTGGTCGGCGCCGAGGGGCGGCTGTGATAGGCCGGCATATCCAGCGTCGCGATCTCCGCGCTGTCGCGGAAGCCGCCATCGGTGACGACACCGGCGACGCCGCGCTGCTGCAGCCGGGTCACCAGGATGCCGCCGGCGGAGGCGGCGCGCGCATCCTTGCGGCTGTCCATCACCAGCACGGCGCCGGGCGGGCATTCCTCCACCGCCTTGCGCTGCGGGTGGCCGCGGTCGCGGAACACGTCGAGCTTGTTGAGGTCCTCGCGCGCCGGCATGTAGCGCAGCGTGAAGGCCTCGCCCACCATGCTCTCGGTCATGGGGTGCAGCGGCTGCACGCCCTGGATCATCTGGGTACGGAAGCCGCGCTTGAACAGCGCGGTGGCCAGCGTGGCGGTGCTGACCTGCTTCAGCTTGTCGCGGGTCTCGGGGCTCAGGGCCATGGCGTGTCGCCTTCGCTCAGTAGATCACGGGTTCGGGGACCGGCGCGCCGAAATCGGTGCGCAGGAAGTCGAAGTCGCAGCCCTCGTCGGCCTGGCGGATATGCTTGGTGAACATGTAGCCATAGCCGCGCTCATACCGCGCCGCGGGCTGCACCCAGGCGGCACGGCGGCGCGCCAGCTCCTCCTCGGAGACCAGCATGTTGATGCTGCGCGCATGCACATCGACCTCGACGATGTCGCCGGTCTGCAGCAAGGCGAGCGGCCCGCCGATGAAGCTCTCGGGCGCCACATGCAGCACGCAGGCGCCGTAGGAGGTGCCGGACATGCGCGCATCCGACAGGCGCAGCATGTCGCGATGGCCTTCCTTCAGCAGCTTCTTGGGCATCGGCAGCATGCCCCATTCCGGCATGCCCGGACCGCCCTGCGGTCCCGCATTGCGCAGCACCAGCACGGAATCGGCGGTGAAGGGATAATTCTCGTCCTCCACGGCTTTCTTCATCGAGGGGTAGTCGTCGAACACCACGGCCGGGCCGGAATGCTTGAGGAATTTCTGGTCCATCGCGGCGGGCTTGATGACGCAGCCCGAGGGGGCGAGATTGCCCTTCAGCACCGCCAGCGACCCCTCGCCATAGATCGGGTTGGAGAGCGGGCGGATCACGTCGTCATTGTAGACCTTGGCGCCCTCGATGTTCTCGCCCATGGTCCGGCCGGTCACCGTCAGGCAGTCCAGGTGCAGATGCTCGCGGATGTTGTTCATCAGCGCGCAGATGCCGCCGGCATAGAAGAAATCCTCCATCAGATAGGTGCTGCCCGAGGGGCGCACATTGCCGATGACGGGAACCTTGCGGCTGTAGCGCTCGAAATCCTCGAGCCCGATCTCCTGCCCGGCGCGGCGCGCCATGGCGATCAGGTGGATGATGGCGTTGGTCGAGCAGCCCATCGCCATGGCGACCGCGATGGCGTTCTCGAAGGCCTCGCGCGTCTGGATCTTCTGCGGCGTCAGATCCTCCCACACCATCTCGACGATGCGGCGGCCGCAGGCGGAGGCCATGCGGATATGGTTGGCATCGGCGGCGGGGATCGAGGAGGCGCCGGGCAGGCACATGCCGGCGGCTTCCGCGATCGCCGTCATGGTGCTGGCGGTGCCCATGGTCATGCAGGTGCCATAGCTGCGGGCGATGCCCTGCTCGACGCCGAGCCAGTCCTTGTCGGTGATCTTGCCGGCGCGCAGCTCGTCCCAGTATTTCCAGGAATCCGAGCCGGAGCCGAGCACCTTGCCCGCCCAGTTGCCGCGCAGCATCGGGCCGGCCGGCAGGTAGATGGCGGGCACATTGGCGCTGGTCGCGCCCAGCATCAGGCCGGGCGTCGTCTTGTCGCAGCCGCCCATCAGCACCACGCCGTCGACCGGATGGCTGCGGATCAGCTCCTCCGCCTCGATCGCCAGCAAATTGCGGTAGAGCATGCTGGTGGGCTTCAGGTAGCTCTCATCCAGCGAGATCGCCGGCAGTTCCACCGGGAAGCCGCCGGCCTGCAGCACGCCGCGCTTCACATCGTCCACGCGCTGCTTGAAATGCGCGTGGCAGGGGTTGAGGTCGGACCAGGTGTTGAGGATGGCGATGATCGGCTTGCCGGTCCATTCCTCCGGCGCGTAGCCCATCTGCATGGCGCGGGAGCGGTGGCCGAAGCTGCGCAGATCGGCCGGGCCGAACCAGCGGCGGCTGCGCAGCTCTTCCGGTTTCTTGATGTGGGGCAGGGGAGATTCGCTCATGGCGGGCAGGCCTCAGACGGGGTCCATGGGGGGGCGGCCGGCCGTGACGGCCGCGATGTTGTCGAGGGCGCGCATCGCCATCGCGTCGCGCGTCTCCAGCGTGGCGCTGGCCACATGCGGCGTCAGGAACACGTTCGGCAGCGCCGCGAAGCGCGTGTCGTAGTCTGGCTCCTTGCGGAACACGTCGAGCCCGGCGGCGAAGAGATGCCCGCTGGTCAGCGCCTCCAGCAGCGCCTCCTCATCGACCAGCGAGCCGCGCGCGGTGTTGACGAAGACGGCGCCCCTGGGCAGGGCGGCGAAGGCGGCGCGGTCCATCAGCACGCCGCTCTGCGCGCCGCCCGGCAGATGCAGCGACAGGATCTGGCAATGCGGCAGCATCTCGGCCATCGAGGCGAAGTATTCCGCGCCCTGCTCCAGCTCCGGCGCCAGGCGGTTGCGGTTGTGGTAGAGGATGCGCATGCCGAAGCCGCGGGCGCGCTGCGCCATGGCGCGGCCGATGCGCCCCATACCGACGATGCCGAGCGTCTTGCCCGAGGGCCGCACCCCCAGCATGTCCGGCAGGCCGAGCCCCTTGCGCCAGCCCTGGCGCATCAGCGCCTCATACTCATGGGCGCGGCGGCAGGCGGCCAGCAGCAGCAGGAAGGCGAGATCGGCGGTGCAGTCGGTCAGCACATCCGGGGTGTTGGTCACCAGGATGCCGCGGGCGCGGGCGGCGGCGGCGTCCATATGGTCATAGCCGACGCTGCTGTTGGCGATCAGCTTCACATGCGCCGGCAGGCGGGCGATGGCGGCCTCGTCCAGCTTCACCTTGGGGCCGATCAGCAGCGCCTCGGCCCCATGCGCGGCGGCGGCGGCGATCGCTTCCTCCGCGGTCATGTCCTGCTCGGCCAGCTTCGCGTCGAAGTCGCGGCGGGCACGCTCCGTGGCGGCAGGGGTCAGGCGGCGCGCCACCAGGATACGGGGCAGGGGGCTCGGCATGGCGTCTCCTTCTCGGCCGTCCTCCGGGGCGGCGCTTGGGCGGAGAGTACGGAACATCATGTTGTACGGCAACCCGCCGATATTTCGGATTTCGCGAAACGGCGCTAGCATGGCGCCATGCCGCCGCTTTCCCTCGACGACGCCCCGCCCCTGCTGCAGCCGATCGGCCGCCGCCCCAGCGCGGGCGAGCTGGCCTTCACCAGCCTGCGCGCCGCCATCCTGGGGCTGAGCCTGGAGCCCGGCGCGGTGCTGTCCCGCGCCGCGCTGGCGGCGCAGCTCGGCCTCAGCCAGACCCCGGTGCGGGAGGCGCTGCTGCGGCTGCAGGCGGAAGGGCTGGTCGAGGTGGTGCCGAGCGCCTCGACCCGCGTCGCGCGCATCGATCTGGAGAGCGCCGGCCAGGCGCGCTTCCTGCGCCTGGCGCTGGAGCTGGAGCTGGTGCGCGGGCTGGCGCGGCAGGCGCCGCCCGGGCTGGCGGCGGTGCTGCAGGGCTGGCTGGCGCGGCAGGAGGGGCTGCTCGGCGACCATGCCGGCTTCGCCGCCGCCGATGACGGGCTGCATGCGGCGCTGTACGAGGCGGCCGGCCAGGCGCCGCTCTGGGCGCTGGTGCAGAGCCGCAGCGGGCATCTGGACCGGCTGCGCCGGCTGCATCTGCCGGCGCCGGGCAAGGCGGAATCGATCCTGGCCGAGCACCGCGCCCTGGTGGAGGCCATCCTGGCCGGGGATGCGGCGCAGGCGGCCTCCCGGCTGCGCGCGCATTTCGCCGGCACGCTGGGCGAGATCGCGCAGATCCGCCAGGCGCGGCCCGATTTCTTCCGCGGCTGAGGCGGGGCAGGCGGCCCCGCCCCGCAGCCTCAGCCGGCGAAGCTCAGCGCCAGGCCGCAGGCATCGGCGGCGCGCACGGTCAGCCGGCCCGGCTGCTCCAGCGGGGTGATGCCACCCTGGCGCAGCGCGGCGGCGGCGGCGGAGAGCTCGGCGCGCAGCGTCAGCGCCACCATGCGGTCGGTGCCATCCCCGGGCAGGGGCGGCAGGGCGTCGCCCCAATGTAGCGCCGCCGCCTCGGGCCGCAGCACCAGCAGGCGGGCGCCGCCGGCGGCCAGGATGGCGCGGCCGCCCGGCAGCTCCTGCACCGCATCGGCGCCGAACAGCGTGGCGTAGGGGGCGATGGCGCGGGCGGGGTCGTTGCTGACCACGCCGAACTCGGCGATGCCGGTGACGCCATTGGCGTGGCGCTGCCATTCCTGGCGCCAGACCAGCTCCGGCGTGAAATGGTGGCAGAAGAAGACGCGGCCGTTGAAGGCCACCTCCGCGCCCAGATGCGTCACGCGGAAATGCGCGTCGCGGGTGCTGCCATCGGGCAGGGCGACGGGGCGGGTGAATTCGCGGCTTTCCGAGACCGGCAGGCCGGCCGCCGCCACGCGGTCGCGGAAATCGGCATCGCCGGTCGGCTTGAACACCAGCCCGCCCAGGCCGTTCGGCATCTGCCACAGCGCGCCCGGATTGGTGGCGCGGGCGGGCTCATAGCCCAGCAGCTCCAGATAGTCGGTGCCGAAGATCGCCAGGTTGTTGCTGGAGCCCATGGAGTGGTGGCCGCGCTCGGTCAGCTGGAAGCCGAGCCGCGCATATTGCGCCGCGGCCTGGTCCAGCTCGGGGCCGACATGGATCACCACATGGTCGATGGCGGGCTTCAGCAGCGCGGTCATGCAACATCCTCCGGTTCGGGCGGCGATACTGGACGCTGGAGGGGGCTTTGCGAAGCCCGGCTGCGATTGCCACGCATTTGCTCTAAGCGCATGAAAAGATTTGAACTTTTCTGATCTTCAGCTTGCCCCGCCGCGCCTGTGGGCGGAAAAACGCGGCAGGAGAGACGGAATCATGAAGCGCTTCGAGGAGCTGAGCGAGGCCGAGACCCTGGCCCTCGCCATCGCCAATGAGGAGGAGGATGCGCGCATCTATCGCAGCTTCGCGCTGCGGCTGCGCCCGGCCTATCCCGGCACCGCCGCGCTGTTCGACGGCATGGCGGAGGAGGAGCAGGGCCACCGGCACCGGCTGCTGGCGCTGTACCAGCAGAAATTCGGCGCCGAGATGCCCTACATCACCCGCCAGGATGTGCGCGGCTTCCTGAAGCGCCACCCGGTCTGGCTGGCGCCGGATCTGCGGCTGGAGACGGTGCGCGCCCAGGCGGCGCTGATGGAGCGCGAGGCCGGGCGTTTCTATGCCCGCGCCCGCCGAGCGGGCGCGCGATGTCGAGATCCGCCGCCTGCTGGGCGACCTGGCCGAGGTGGAGCAGAAGCATGAGGCGCGCGCCGCGGCGCTGGAGGCGGAGGCGCTGCCCGAGGGGGTGCGCCGCGCCGAGGATGTCGAGGCGCGGCGGATGCTGCTGCTGCAGGTGGTGCAGCCGGGGCTGGCGGGGCTGATCGATGGTTCGGTCTCGACCCTGGCGCCGATCTTCGCCGCCGCCTTCGCCACGCAGAATTCCGGCGATGCGCTGCTGGTGGGGCTGGCGGCCTCGGCCGGGGCGGGCATCAGCATGGGGCTGACCGAGGCGCTGTCGGATGATGGCGCCATCACCGGCCGCGGCCATCCCTGGCTGCGCGGCGCGGTGTGCGGGGTGATGACGGCGCTGGGCGGCCTGGGCCACACACTGCCTTACCTGATCGGCGATTTCTGGACGGCGACGGCGGTGGCGGCGCTGGTGGTGGCGGTGGAGCTGTTCGCCATCGCCTGGATCCGCTGGCGCTACATGGAGACGCCCTTCGGCAGCGCGATCCTGCAGGTGGTGCTGGGCGGCGCGCTGGTGCTGCTGACCGGCATCCTGATCGGCAGCGCCTGACGGCGGGGTCCGGGGGGACCCTGTCCCCCCGGCGGGGGTTCAGGGGACAGCGCCCCCTGTTCTTTCCTGTTCCTGCAGCCGGCCTTCGGCGAAACGCAGCACCCGGTCATGATGCTGTGCGACGGCCGGCCGGTGCGCGATGGAGAGGATGCCCGTCTCCGGCAGCTGCCGCCGCAGCGTGGCGTAGAGGTTCTCCTCCGCCTCCGGGTCGAGCGAGGCGGTGGCCTCGTCGAGGAACAGCCAGCGCGGCTTCAGCAGCAAAGCGCGGGCCAGGGCCAGGCGCTGCTGCTCGCCGCCGGAGAGGCGGCGGTCCCAGGCCTCGCTCTCATCCAGCCGCGGCGCCAGGGCGCCGAGCCCGGCCTGGTCGAGGGCCGCCAGGATCTGGGCTTCGGAGAATTCGGCCGCCGCATGCGGATAGGCGATGGCGTCGCGCAGCGTGCCGAGCGGCAGATAGGGCCGCTGCGGCAGGAACAGCGTGTCGCCCGGCGGCATGGCGAGCTGGCCGCGGGCGAAGGGCCAGATGCCCGACAGCGCCCGGAACAGGGTCGATTTGCCGCTGCCGGAGGCGCCGGTGACCAGCACCGCCTCGCCCGGCTGCAGGCCGAGCGCCGCATCCTCGGCCAGGACCCGGCCATCCGGCAGGGCCAGGCGCAGCGCCTCGGCGCGCAGCGCGCCGTCGCGGGAGGGGTGGCGGGCCAGGCCCTCGCCGGCGGCGGAATGGGCGGCGGAGAGGGCGCGCTGGAAGCCGGTCAGGCGCTCCACGGTGGCGCGCCATTCGGTCAGGCGGGCGTAGTTGGTGACGATCCAGGACATGGCGCCCTGCACCTCGCCGAAGGCGGAGGAGGTCTGGATCAGCCCGCCCAGCGGCATGCGCCCGGCGAAATAGGCGGGGGCGGCGACGACGATCGGGAAGATGACGGCCAGCTGCGCATAGCCCGAGGTGAAGAAGGTCAGCTGCTTGGTGGCGCGCATGATGCCCCACCAGTTCTGGATCACCGCGCCGAAGCGGGCGAGCAGGCCGCGCTGCTCCTGCGCCTCGCCGCCATGCAGGGCGACGCCTTCCATGTTCTCGCGGAAGCGCACCAGGGCGTAGCGGAAATCGGCCTCGACGCGCTGCTGCAGGAAGTTCAGCCCGATCAGCTTGCGGCCGATGCGGTGTGCCAGGAAGGTGCCGACCACCGAATAGACCAGCGCCACCCAGACCATGTAGCCGGGGATCGAGACGCCCAGCACCTCCATCGGCCCGGACAGGCCCCAGAGCACGAAGACGAAGGAGAGCAGCGTCACCACCGCGTTCATCAGCCCGAGGCCGAGGGCGAGGCTGTCGTCGACGAAGAGGCGCATATCATCGGCGATGCGCTGGTCGGGGTTGTCGGTGCCCTGGTCGGTCAGGCTGATGCGGTAATAGGCGCGGCCCTGCAGCCAGCCGGTGAGGAACCGCTCGGTCAGCCAGCGGCGCCAGCGGATTTGCAGCGCCTGCTGCAGGTAGAGGGCGTAGACGCCGACCAGGATGTAGATCGCGGCGACCAGGGTGAAGCCCGGCATGAAACCGTCCTCATCGCCATGGCCCCACAGGATCAGCTGGGTGAAGGCGTTGAAATCCTTCGCTTCCAGCGCGTTGTAGAAGGCCCGCTGCCAGTAGGTGAGCAGCACGCCCATGCCGACCAGGGCCAGGTTCAGCAGGATGACGATGGCGAGCAGCGCGCGCGCCCGCCAGCGCTCCTCGCTGTTCCAGTAGGGGCGGGCCAGGGCCCAGGCATCCCGCAGGAAGGGGGTGAGGCTGCGCATCGGGAAGGGCTTTTCGTCGGAGGGAAGCGGAGGGCAGGGCAGGGAAGCCCGGCGCGGGGTGCGCGGCGGGCGGGGCCGGGCTCAGCCGGCGGCGCGGCGTGGCGGCGGCTGGCCGGCACTGCTGCGGCCATGGCCGGGGCGCGCGGCCGGCGCCGGCGGGTTCGGCCGCGGGAGAAGCGGGGTTGGGCGAAGCGGGGCCGCGCCGCGCGGCGGGGCGCGGCGGCGGCGGTCGGGCGGGGAGAGGGTCAGGCGCGTGCGGTCACGATTCATGCGGGGCGCGCAGGCGGATCACGCCGCGCACCTCCTCGGCCGGCACCGGCTTGCCCTTGCGCAGGATCTCCACCCGGCCCTCCTTCTGCAGCCGCAGCGCCGCATGGCGCACCGGCGTCATCAGGCTGCGCCAAGTCTCCTCCGGCGCCAGGGCGCGGGCCACCTCGCTCGGGCAGATGGAGCTGCCGGGGCCGCGCGCCGCGGTCTGGCGCAGGATCTCCTCGGCGAGGCGCTCGGGCGAGGGGCGGGGGGGCAGGCTGGACATCGAAGCGGACTTTCAGTCTAGGCGCGGCGCGGCGCGGACAGGCGGGAGAAGCTGATGAGGGCGGCGGCGCCGGCAATGCAAGAGGCAACCGTCAGCGCCAGGATCGGCCCGTCCTCCCCGGCCAGGCGCAGGGTGAGCGCGCCGAGCGCCGCACCGCTGGTCTGGCCGAGCAGCCTTGCGGTGGAGAGCATGCCGCTGGCGCCGCCGCTGCGCTCGCGCGGGGCGGAGGAGAGCAGGGTGCGGTTGTTCGGGCTCTGGAACAGGCCGAAGCCGAGGCCGCAGAGCGCGATGCGCCAGCCGAGGTCGAAGGCGCTCGGCGCGTCGGGCAGCGCGGCCAGCGAGGCGAGGCCGATCGCCATCAGCACCAGCCCGACGCCGCCCAGCAGGCCGGCGGGGATGCGGTCCGAGGCGCGGCCGGCCAGCGGCGAGACGACGATCAGCACCAGCGGCCAGGGTGTCATCAGCAGCCCGGTCTCCACCTGGCTGCGGCCGAGATTGTGCTGCAGGTAGAAGGGCAGCGCCACGAAGGCCAGCATCTGCGCCGCGAAGGAGGCGATGGAGGTGGCGACCGACAGGCTGAAGACCGGGATGCGCAGCAGGTCCACCGGCAGCAGCGGCGCCGGGCGGCCGCTCTGCCGCCGCACCAGCGCGATGCCGGCCAGGATGCCGCCCGCCAGCAGCCCGCCCCAGGCCCAGGCGGGCGCGCCATGCGAGAACTGCTCCAGCGCCGTCATCACCAGGCCGAAGGTGGCGGCGCTGAGCAGGGCGGAGGCGGCGTCGAAGCGGCGCCCGGCGCGCGGCGTCTGCGGCAGGAAGCGCAGCGCCAGCAGCAGGGCCAGGCAGCCCAGGGGCAGGTTGACGGCGAAGATCCAGGGCCAGTGCGCGACGCCCAGGATGGCGGCGGCGACGCTCGGCCCCAGCACCGAGGAAAAGGCCACCACCAGCGCGTTGATGCCCACCCCCTGGCCGAGCAGGCGCTGCGGATAGATGTAGCGGACGAGCGCGGTGTTGACGCTCATCAGCCCGGCCGCGCCGAAGCCCTGCACCACCCGCGCCGCGACCAGGCCGGTCAGCGAATCCGACAGCGCGCAGAAGAAGGAGGCGATGGTGAAGATGGCCAGGCCGGTGCGGTAGACCCGCTCATGCCCCACCAGCTCGCCCAGCGAGGCCAGCGGCAGCAGCGAGACGACGATGGCGATCTGGTAGGCGTTCACCACCATGATCGCCTCGGAGGAGGAGACCCGCAGATCGGCCGCGATGGCCGGCAGGGCGACATTGGCGATGGAGGAATCCATCACCGCCATGGCGATGGAGACGGCGAGCGCGAGAACCGCCCAGCGCCGCTGTGGCGGCGGCAGGCCATCGGTATCCTGAGGCATGCGGGGCGTTGTCCTCCTGGCAAGGTTGGGGCGACCGGGCGGGAGGCGAAGCATGCGCCTGGGCGTGGCGGCGCGCCAGGGGCCGTCAAGGCAGGGAAGGGGTGCGGCGAAAGCGGGGCAGGCCGGCCCTGGCCGGGGCCGGTCGCGCCCGGGCGCTGTCGGGTATCGGGTCGGGCGGGCCGTGCCCCCTGCAACGGCCCGCTCCGCCCTTCATGCCCCGGGCGCCAGGCAATGGGCGCCAGGCAATGGGCGCCAGGCAATGGACGCCAGGCGATGGCCGCCCAGCGCCCCGCCTCAGGCGAAGGCGCGCTCGACCAGCGGGCCCGGCGGCGCGTTCAGCGCGATCTCGCGGATGATCTTGCGGCGCACCGCATTCTCGAAGGCGGTGAAGCCCTCGGCCACCATCAGGAAGGCGCCGGGGCCGCCGATCACCTGGTCGCGGTAATATTCGTCGAGCGGCGGGTTCAGCGCGGCGAATTGCGCCGGGGGCGGGGTCTTGTCCAGCACCGCCAGCCCGTTCAGCACGATGCCGCGCTGCAGCGCCTCCTCCCGCGCCTGGGCCAGCGGGCGGCCGGAATTGTTCACCCCGTCGCCGGAGATGTCGACCACCTGGCGCGTGCCCTCATAGCCCTGGCCGAACAGGCCGGCGGCATAGTCGATGGCGCCCGAGATCGAGGTGTAGAGATGCGTCCGCCGCGGCGCCGCGTCGATGGCGGCGGCGAAGCGGGCGGCGCTGGCCGGGCCGTCGACCCGCATCCAGGGCACCAGCAGCTCCTGGATGTTCCAGTCCGACCAGGTGAAGAAGGTGACGGCGATGGCGCCGATCGCGCCGCGCGCGATGCCCTCGGTCAGGCGCGGATCGCGGAAGGCCTGGGCATAGCCGTTGAACTGCAGCTCCTGCTCCTCCGGGTCGACGGAGCGGCTGACATCGACGGCGAGCACCAGCTCGACATCGACCGGTTCCAGCGCGGCGGCACGGGCGCGCGGGCTGCGGAGCAGGGCGGGGGCGGCCAGCAACCCGGCCGGGGCGAGGCGGAGAAAGTGGCGGCGGCGCATGCGTCCTCCAGGGGGCGGGCGTTGCCTTGGACTTCCTCCGTCACTCGATCGACATTATTGTGCATCGCAACAAAAACGCCACGATAGAATGCGCCTCACGGTGCCGTGAGTGCAAGTTTCCGCGGTGCCTGTGGCAACCAGGGCACAGGCCGGACCTTTTCCCTGCAGCAAGGGAGAACTCCATGCCCAACCTGTCCCCCCGCGGCGCGGCGCGCCTGATCCCGATCGGCACCATCCTGTGGTCGCAGACGCCGATCCCCCCCAGCGACCCGCCAAGCCCGGTGCCGCCGCCGGCGCCCGAGACGCCCGGCCCCGACCTGCCGGAGCCGCCGATCGACGAGCCGCCCGGCCCGGACCAGCCGACGCCGGACGCGCCCGGCATCCCGCCGGTGGGCGACCCGCCCGGCGCCCCGCCGGCCCGGGTGCAGTAGCGGCGCAGGGCATGGCGGGCCCCCGCCCGCCGGCCCGGACGCCCCGCGTCAGAAATTCAGCGCGGCCCAGGCCGCGCAGCGATGCGCCCCGAGCGGTGGCGGGATCATCCCGCTGCCGCCGGGGCGCAGCCGCATCAGCCGCGGCGCGCCCGGCTGCCAGAGCGGCCAGGCGGGCAGCGCCTCCGGCGTCCCGGCCGGGGCGTCGGGATCGCCCAGGCCGGCGAAGCGGCCCCAGGCCGCCTGCATGCCGCGCGACAGGGCGCGCTGCGCCGGGCTCATCGCCGCCGGGTCGGCCAGCGCCCAGGCGCTGCCCAGCACGAAGGCGATCTCCCCGGCATGATAGGCGCCGAGCGGCGGCAGCAGCGGCAGAGCGGGCAGGCGCGACGGCGCCGCCGGATCGTCGAACAGATAGGCGCGCACCGGCAGCAGCGGCGCCAGCCGCTCGGCCAGGGCCAGGGTCGGGCAGGCGAAGACCGCATCGGTGACCAGCCGGGCGAAGCTCAGCGCCTCATTGGCCTCCAGCCCGGGCGGGTAGGCGGCCAGCGCCTGCGGCGCCAGCGCGCCGAACAGGCGGGTGACGGCGCGGCGATGGCTCTCCTCGCTGAACAGCTCGCCGGTCAGGCGGTAGAGCACGCCGAACAGCCGCCCCTCCTCGGCATTGTAGCCGAGCAGCACCGGCACGCGGTGGATGCGGCCCTGCGCGATGGCCTCGGCGGGGGCCAGCGGCAGCACGCTGTCGCCGGCGATGGCGCCCCAGCTGGTCGGGCCCATCAGCCCGCGCGCCGGATGCGGCTGGCCGGCCAGCGCCCGCGCCGCCTGGCCGCGCAGGCATTCGGCCTGGCGGGGTTGCGCCGCGGCGTCGGCGGCCGGGCCGCAGCCCAGCGCCTCGGCATAGGCCAGGCCCGCCGCCTCGGCCTCGGCCAGCGGCAGGGTGGAGAAGGCGGTCTGGCAGGCGCCGCTCTGCAGGATGGCGCGGTGGAACAGCCCCGCCGCGCCGGGCGAGGCCAGCTGCAGGCAGGCGCTCCAGGCGCCGGCAGATTCCCCGAACAGGGTGACATTGTCCGGATCGCCGCCGAAGCGGGGGATGTTGCGCTGGACCCAGCGCAAGGCCGCCTGCTGGTCCAGCAGGCCGAGATTGGCGGCGCCGCCCGCCGCCGCGCGCAGCGCCGGATGCGCCAGGAAGCCCAGCGCCCCCAGCCGGTAGTTCGGCGCCACCAGGACCACGCGCTGGCTCTCGGCCAGGCGGCTGAGGTCGTATTGCCGGTTGCTGCCCACCACCAGCCCGCCGCCATAGAGCCAGACCATCACCGGCAGGCGCTCGCCCGGCCGGGCGGTGGCGGGGGCGTAGACATTCAGGTTGAGGCAATCCTCCTCGCCCGCCTGCATCCAGGTGGCGGTCTGCCCCTGCAGATAGGCCGGGCTGAAATTCTGCAGGCAGCCGGGGCCGAGGCGCGTGGCGTCGCGCGGCGCGCTCCAGGGCTCGGGCGGCGCGGGCGGCAGCCAGCGGCGGGGGCCGGTGGGCGGCGCGGCGAAGGGGATGTTCAGGAAGGCCTGGCCCTCCGGCGCGGCGACACCCTGCACCGGGCCGGCCTCGGTCTCCACCTGGATCGGCCGGGCGGCGGGGGCCTCGACCAGATGCCGCACCCCGCCCGGATCGCCATCGCAGGCACCGAGCAGCAGCGCGGCGAGCAGCAGGGCCGGCAGGCGCATCGGCGGGGCTCCTCGGGTCGGGGCGGGCGGCGCGGGGCCGCGGCGGCGGGGTGGCGGGCAGGGGGCGATGGCGGACTGAGAGCGATGGGCGGGCGGCAGGGTTGCATGGCGCCGGCCGGGCCGCGCTGCCGGCGGGGGCGCCGCATGAAAAAAGGGGCGCCTTGCGGCGCCCCCTCTCTCCGGTCGCGATCGCGGGCTGCTTAGCGCAGCACGATCTCGACGCGGCGGTTCTGCGGCTCGCGCACACCATCGGCGGTCGGGACCAGCGGACGGCTCTCGCCGAAGGCCTGGACCGTGATGGCCGAGCGGTTGACGCCCAGGCGGACCAGCTCGGCGGCCACGGCGTCGGCGCGACGCTGCGACAGGCGCTGGTTGTACTGCGGCGAACCCGAGCGGTCGGCATGGCCGGCCACCTCGATGCGGGTCGTCTGGGTGCGGGCGGAGTTCTGCGCGGCCTCGCTGATGATCTGGCGGGCACGGTCCGTCAGGTCGGCGCGGTCGAAGTCGAAGAACACCAGGTAGGTGCGGGCCGGGGCCGGGGCGGCGGCGGGCGCCGGGGCCGCGACCGGCACCGGGGCCGGCGGGGTCGGCTGGTTGAAGGCGTAGCGCAGGCCGACCATCACCGAATGGTTGTGCAGCTGGTCGGCCTCGAAGCGGCCGGTGCCGACGGTGGCGCCGTTGGCGGCCACGGTGCGGCCCTTGTAGTGGCTCTGCAGCGCGCCGGTGTAGCGATATTCGAGGGTCAGCGACAGGCCCGGGGCGGACTCGATCGGGAAGGCCACGCCGGCGATGCCCTGATAGGCGAACTGGCCGACCGTGTCGTCGATGCGCACGGTGTTGCCCGGCGCGCCGATCTGCGTGCCGCGCGCGTCGAGATCGGTCCAGATCCAGCCCACGCCACCGCCGATATACGGCACCATCGCCACCGGCATGTTCGGGAACCAGCGCGGCAGCTGGAAGTCGTAGAAGGCGTTCAGCATCACGCCGTACTGCTGCTGCTCACCATCGATGCCGCGCATGCCGACGCCCGGGCCACCGGCGCGGCCCTGGAAGCCGCCCATGCGGTCGACATTGTTGTAGCGGTAATTGCCCTCGATCTCGGTGCGGAAGCCGTTGCCGAAGCCGTAGCCGATCGAGAGGGCGCCGACGAAGCCTTCCTCGAAGCCGAGATTGCCCTGCCGGTTGCGGTTGTTGTTGGCGAAGTAGGAGCCGTTGCCGCCCAGCGAGTTCAGGCCGCGGGCGTCGGAGTGGTTCCAGCCGGCGCCGGCACCGATATAGACGCCCGTCACCGGCTGCGCGGCGGGGTTGGGCACGAAGCCGGAATACCAGGGGGAGGAAGCCTCCTGAGCCATGGCGACGGCGGGGGTGGCGAGGATGGTGGCTGCGAGCAGCAGACGGCGGAATGACATGTGTTTGTTCCCTAGCAACCCATTCGACGGGCGCAGGGAAAACCACAGTTTCACCGCGCAGTTTCGGACCGGTTCTGCAACGGAACCCCCTTGTGGCAGAATAGCCACAATCTGGCTTCGGTGCTGATCCGAACTCTCAAGAGCGGGTCCTAACCGCCTTTTACGCTTGCCAGTTTTTCCGGACGATGCGCAGGCGTTTCAAGGGTTGCAGGCTTGGCCCCTGCCGATTCGCTGCGCCGCAACGCGCCGCGGCGGCGCGTTGCATGCGACAACGGTTACGTTTTTGTGAAGGGAAACCGCTGCAACGCGGGCTCAGAAGCCGGCGCCCGGCTGCGCCAGATAGGCGGCCTCGGCGGCGCTGCTCGCCCGGCCGAGCGTCGCGTTGCGATGGGGGAAGCGGCCGAATCGCGCCACCACGGCGCGGTGCCGCCAGGCATAGTCGATGACGCCACCCGCGCCGCGATGCGGCGCATGGTCGCGCAACCCCTCGAACAGGGCCACCGACAGGTCCTGATCCGCCATCGCCTCCGAATGCTCGAAGGGCAGGTACAGGAAGACGCGCTGCACCGGGTGCAGGGCGCGGTCCTGGCCCTGCTCCAGCACCGCGCGGCGGGCGATGGCGCGGGCATGCGCGTCGCTGGCGAAGGCCTCCGCGCTGCCGCGGAACAGGTTGCGCGGGAACTGGTCGAGCAGGATCAGCAGCGCCAGCGTGCCCTCGGGCGCCGCCGCCCAGCCATCCAGCGCGCCCTCCCGCGCCGGCACCACCAGCGCGCTGAAGCGCTGGCGGATGGCCTCGTCGAAGGTATCGTCGCGGCGGAACCAGGCCTCGCGCATCACCGTCGCATCGCCCTGGAACCAGAATTCCAGGATCTCCAGCGCCGCGCTCATCTCCGGGCCGCTCATTGCGGGCGCAGCGCGCGCGCCAGGAGCTGCACCGAATGCAGCGCCGTGCGGCCCGAGAGATCGCGGATCTGGTGCCGGCAGGAGGTGCCATCGGCGATGATGACATCCTCCGCGCCGGCGGCGCGGATGGCGGGCATGAGGGAAAGTTCGGCCATGGCCTTGCTGGTCTCCAGGTTCTTCGCCTCATAGCCGAAGCTGCCGGCCATGCCACAGCAGGAAGAGGCGATCGGCGTCACCTCCAGCCCCGGGATTTTCCGCAGGACCTGCACGGCGGCGGGGAAGGCGCCGAAGGCCTTCTGGTGGCAATGGCCATGGATATGCGCTCGCGCCGTGCCGGTGGCGTGCAGCGGCAGCTGGTCGCCCTCCTTCGCCAGGAACTCGCTCAGCAGCATGGCGCGGTCCGCCAGCTTGCGGCTCTCCTCGCCCGGCAACAGCGACAGAAACTCGTCGCGCAGCGTGGTCAGGCAGGAGGGTTCCAGCCCGATCACCGGCGCGTCGCTGGCGGAGAGCGCCTCCAGCGTGCGGCGCGCCTCCTCCCGCGCGCGGTCGACCATGCCGGCGGCGAGGTAGGAGCGGCCGCAGCAGAGCGGCCGGCCGGAGGCGGCGCGCGCCGGCCGCACGCGGTAGCCCGCCCGGCCCAGCACCAGCACCGCGTCGCGCAGCACCTCGGGCTCCATGGAGCGGTTGAAGCTGTCGGCGAAGAGCAGCACCTCGCGCTTCGGCCCGGCCGTCACCGCCTCGGCATCGCGGAAGGGGCGGGGGCTGAAATGCGGCAGGCTGCGCCCGGCGGCGAGGCCGAGGAAGCGCTCCGACAGCTTCGCCAAAAGCGGCACGCGGTCGCGCAGCGCCGGCAGCCAGGGGGCGCGGCTGGCCCAGGGCGCCCAGCGCGGCAGCGAGGCGATCAGCCGGTCCTTCAGCGACAGCCCGTGCCTGCGGGCGCGGGCGTGCTGCACCTCGATCTTCATCTTCGCCATGTCGACGCCGGTCGGGCATTCGCGCTTGCAGCCCTTGCAGGAGACACAGAGGGAGAGCGCCTCCGCCACCTCCTCGCCGGCCAGCGCGTCGGGGCCGAGCTGCCCGGTCAGCGCCAGGCGCAGCGTGTTGGCGCGGCCGCGCGTCAGATGCTGCTCGTCCCGCGTGACGCGGTAGGAGGGGCACATGACATTGGCGTCGAATTTCCGGCAGGTGCCGTTGTTGTTGCACATCTCCACCGCGCCGAGGAAACCGCCCTGCGGCCCCGGCCAGGCGGACCAGTCCAGCGCCGGCGTCACCGCGGGGTCGGCGCGGTAGTCGGGCGGGTAGCGGAACAGGCTGCGGTCATCCATGCGCGGCGGGCGGACGACGCGGCCGGGATTCATCAGCCCGGCCGGATCGAAGGCGTCCTTCACCGCCTCGAAGGCGCGCACGATGCGGCTGCCGAACATCGCCTCGTGGAACTCGCTGCGGACGATGCCGTCGCCATGCTCGCCGGAATGGCTGCCCTTGTATTCGCGGACAAGCGCGAAGCATTCCTCGGCGATGGCGCGCATCTTCGCGACATCCTCGCCCTGCTTCATGTTCAGCACGGGGCGGACATGCAGGCAGCCGACGCTGGCATGGGCGTACCAGGTGCCCTTGGTGCCGTGCCGCTCGAACACCTCATTGAGCCGCTCGGTGTAGTCGGCGAGGTCCGGCAGGTCGACGGCGGTGTCCTCGATGAAGGAGACCGGCTTCCCGTCGCCCTTCATGCTCATCATGATGTTGAGGCCCGCCTCGCGCACCTCGGCGATGGCGGCCTGGAAACCGGCCTCGGTCGCGCGCACCACGGCGCCCGGATAGCCGAGATCGCCCATCATCTCGTCCAGCCGGTCCAGCTCGCCCAGCAGCGCGGCATCGTCATCGCCATGGAATTCGACGATCAGCAGCGAGTCCGGCTCGCCCAGCACGATGCGGTCGATGGTGGCGCGGTAGATCGGGATGGAACGGCCGAGATCGATCATGGTGCGATCGACCAGCTCGACCGCCTCGGGGTTCAGCGTCACCAGATGCTCGCTGGCCGCCATGGCGGCGCGGAAGCTCGGGAACTGGCAGATGCCCAGCACCTTGCGCGGCTTGATGGGCGACAGCTTCAGCTGCAGCGCGGCGGAGAAGGCGAGGGTCCCCTCGCTGCCCACCAGCAAGCGGGCGAGGTTGCCGCGGCCCGACGCGCGCGCCTCCGGCGTCAGCGCATCGATGTTGTAGCCGCCGACGCGGCGCAGCTGCTTCGGGAAGCGCGCGGCGATCTCCGCCGCCTCGCGCGTGCCGAGCGCCTCCAGCGCGCGCAGCAGGGTGGCGACACTCTCCGGCGTCTCCGCCCCCGCCTCCAGCGCCGCGCCGAAGACATGGCGCTGGCCGTCCGGCAGGATGGCGTCGACCGCGAGCACATTGTCCGCCATCAGCCCGTAGCGGATCGACTTGCTGCCGCAGGAATTGTTGCCGGCCATGCCGCCGATGGTGCAGCGCGCCCAGGTGGAGGGATCGACGGGGAAGAATTTCTTCCGGCTCTTCAGGCTGTCGTTCAGGGCGCCGAGGGTGATGCCGGGTTCCACCCAGGCGGTGCCGGCTTCCTCGTCCACCGCCAGCACGCGGCGCAGATGCTTGGTGCAGTCCAGCACCAGGGCCCGATTCACCGTCTGGCCGCACTGGCTGGTGCCGCCGCCGCGCGGCAGCACCGGCACGCCCTCCGCCCGGCAGATCGCCATGGCGGCCTCGACATCGGCGATGGTCTTCGGCACCAGAACGCCGATCGGCTCCACCTGGTAGATGCTGGCATCGGTGGCGTAGCGGCCGCGATCGGCGGGGGCGAATTTCACTTCCCCCTCGGTCTCGCGCCGCAGCCGCTCCGCCAGGGCGCTGTCCCCCGGCCGATGCTTCGCGTGATGGATGGCGTTCATGCGGCAATCCTGGCGTGTGTCGTCCCGGGCGGACCCTAGCGCGGGCGCGCCCCCCTGTCCGATCTATAATGCTCATCAATCCGACAAGGCGAACTCATTGGCGCCGGACATGGGACGGCCCGTAAGACCATCGCCAGAACCCCGAGGGGAGGAGAGATCCATGGCCTATTTCCAGTCCAAGCCGAGCGCCGGCCGGCATTTCCTGCAGATCCCGGGCCCGACCAATGTGCCGGACAAGGTGCTGCGGGCGCTGGACAACCCGACCATGGACCATCGCGGCCCGGATTTCGGCCTGCTGGGCAAGCAGCTGCTGGAGAAGGTCAAGGCCGTCTTCCAGACCACCCAGCCGGTGATCATCTACCCGGCCTCCGGCACCGGCGCCTGGGAAGCGGCGCTGGTCAACACCCTCTCCCCCGGCGACACGGTGCTGATGTGCGAGACCGGGCAGTTCGCCTTCCTCTGGCGCGAGATGGCCGAGCGGCTGGGGCTGAAGCCGGAGCTGATCCAGACCGATTGGCGCCGCGCGGTGGATGTGCCCGGCATCGCGGCGAAGCTGCGCGCCGATACCGGCCACGCCATCAAGGCGGTCTGCGTCGTGCACAATGAGACCTCGACCGGCTGCACCAGCCGCATCGACGAGGTGCGCGCGGCGCTGGACGAGGCCGGCCACCCGGCGCTGCTGCTGGTCGACACCATCTCCTCCCTCGGCAGCATCGACTACCGGCATGATGAATGGGGCGTCGATGTCACCGTCGCCGGTAGCCAGAAGGGGCTGATGCTGCCGCCCGGCCTGTCCTTCAATGCCATCAGCCCGAAGGCGCTGAAGGCGTCGGAGAGTGCCAAGCTGCCGCGCAGCTTCTGGGACTGGAAGCCGATGCTGGCCTCCAACGCCACCGGCTACTTCCCCTACACCCCGGCCACCAACATGCTCTACGCGCTGGACACGGCGCTGGACCTGCTGCTGGCCGAGGGGCTGCAGAATGTCTTTGCCCGCCATGACCGCCATGCCGAGGCGACGCGCCGCGCCGTGCGCGCCTGGGGCCTGGAGGTGCAGTGCGAAGATCCGCGGCACTATTCCTCGGCGCTGACCGCGGTGCGGCTGCCGGAGGGGCATTCGGCCAATGCGCTGCGCGCCGCCATCCTGGAGAAGTTCAACATGAGCCTGGGCAATGGCCTGGGCCGGCTGAACGACCGGGTGTTCCGCATCGGCCATCTGGGCGATTTCAACGACCTGGCGCTGATGGGCACGCTGAGCGGCGTCGAGATGGGGCTGCGCATCGCCGGCGTCCCGCACCAGCCGGGCGGGGTGAAGGCGGCGATGGATTACCTGTCGGGCAATGCCTGAATGCGGGGGGGAAGAATGAATTCTTCCCCCTTTCCTTCAGGCTGCCGCCGTCTGCCGGCCAGGCGGGACGCTTCGCTGGGCCGGAGCGGCCCGGCGAAGTGGAGCGCCTCCCGTCCCGGCCATGACCGGCAGCCGACAGAAAAAGGGGAATTCATTCCCCTGCGCCTTTTTGCTCTGGCTGCCAGCCTCAGCCGGCCACCGGCTCCCCGATCAGCTCCCGGCACACCTCGGCGCCGATGCTGTAGGAGCGCAGCCTGGCGTCGTGGTCGTAGATCATGCCGGTCAGCATCAGCTCGTCCACCTGGGTGCGCTCCAGGAACTCGGCGATCTGGCGCTTCACCGTCTCCCGGCTGCCCACCGCCGAGCAGGCGAGGGAATTGCCCACGCCGGCCCATTCGGCCTCGCGCTGCAGGGCGGGCACATCCTCGGCCGGCGGCGGCAGCTTGCCCGGCGTGCCGCGCCGCAGGTTGAGGAATTGCTGCTGCAGCGAGGTGAAGAGGCGCGCGCCTTCCTCATCCGTCTCGGCGGCGAAGAGGTTCATCGCCGCCATGCTGTAGGGCTTGTCCAGCTGCGCCGAGGGGCGGAAGCCCTCGCGGTAGATCTCCAGCGCCTGCATCATCGCCTGCGGCGCGAAATGCGAGGCGAAGGCGAAGGGCAGGCCGAGCGCCGCCGCCAGTTGCGCCGAATACAGGCTGGAGCCGAGCAGCCAGATCGGGACCTCCATGCCGGCGCCGGGCACGGCGCGCACCGGCTGGCCGTCCCGCACCGGGGCGAACCATTGCTGCAGCTCCACCACATCCTGGGGGAAGCTGTCGGCCTCGCCGGAGAGGTTGCGGCGCAGCGCGCGGGCGGTGCGCATATCGGTGCCGGGCGCGCGGCCGAGGCCGAGATCGATGCGGCCGGGGAACAGCGCGTTCAGCGTGCCGAACTGCTCGGCCACCATCAGCGGCGCGTGGTTGGGCAGCATGATGCCGCCCGAGCCCACGCGGATGCTGCGGGTGCCGGCGGCCACATGGCCGATCACCACGGCGGTGGCGGCGCTGGCGATGCCGGGCATGTTGTGGTGCTCGGCCAGCCAGAAGCGGTGATAGCCCAGTGCCTCGGCATGCTGGGCGAGTTCGCGGGACTGGTGGAAGGCGTCGGCGGCTTCCTCGCCCTGCTTGATCGGGGCGAGGTCGAGGACGGAATAGCGGATCATCATGATGGCTCCCACAGGGGGTGCGAAGGCGGGGCCGGCGCGCGGGCCGGCGGGTCGGGTCCGATATGGGGAGCGGGCAGGGCGAAGGGCAGGGGTGCTTGGCAGCCATGCCCCTCCCACCCCAATTTGGGGGCAGCCAAGGAGAGCCAGAGCCATGACCCCTGAGATCGACGCCGCCACCCGCACCGAGCTGGAGGCCGCCGCCTTCCGCCGCCTGGTCGAGCATCTGCGCGAGCGCAGCGATGTGCAGAATATCGACCTGATGAACCTGGCGGGCTTCTGCCGCAACTGCCTCAGCCGCTGGTACCGCGAGGCCGCCGAGGCGCGCGGCATCGCCCTGCCGGACCCGGCGGCGCGGGAGATCGTCTACGGTATGCCCTATAAGGAGTGGCAGGCGAAGCACCAGAAGGAGGCGACGCCGGAGCAGAAGGCGGCCTTCGCCGCGCAGAACCCGGGCCATTGAGGCCGGGCTGCCGCCCGGCGGCCATGTCCCGGCCCCGGGCGGCGCTCGCGAGACTGCGCCATTGAGGAACCGCCGCCGGCCGCGCTATACCCCGCCGCCTCGGCCCTCGGGCGGGCCTGGCCTGCCTGGGGAAAATCGCGCGGCGGGCCAAGGGCTTGCCGCTGGAACTTACGGAGCGGCTTGATGTCCGACGCGGCGGAACACGAGGAACAGGACACCGAGGTCGGCGGCATCGCCGCGGACCGGCTCCGCTCGATCATCGAGCGGGTGGAGCGGCTGGAGGAGGAGCGCAAGGCGCTCGCCGACGACATCAAGGACATCTTCGCCGAGGCGAAGTCGGCCGGGTTCGAGGTCAAGGTGATCCGCCAGATCATCCGCCTGCGCAAGCAGGAGCCGGCCGAGGTGGAGGAGCAGGAGACGCTGCTCGACCTCTACCGCCGCGCCCTCGGCATGTGAGCGGGCGGGGCGGGCCTGGTCCCGCCCCGCCGAACGGCCCGGCCCGACGCCGGGCCGGCCGCCGGCGCCGCGCCCCGGCCGCGGACGGGATCCCGGCCGGGGACAAGTTTCTGTCACCCCGGCGGGGCTTGAACCGGGCGGCCCATGGCCCTTTTCTGCCGGGCGCGTCCGGCCCGAAACCGGGCCGCCCAGCCGCACCGCCTCCGCCGCCGGCTGGCCTTCCAGCCTGCCCCCAGCGCCGGAGTCCGCCCTTGCGCGCCACGCCTCTCGTCAACACCCTCGTCACCGTGCTGGCCCTGCTCTTCGGCTATGCGCTGCTGCAGATGGGCAACACGCTGCAATCCTCGCTGCTCACCGTGCGCGGCGGGCTGGAGGGGTTCAGCGCCACCGAGATCGGCCTGGTCGGCAGCGGCTTCTATCTCGGGCTGATGGCGGGGTCGCTGCGCGGCGAGCGGCTGGTGCAGGCGGTGGGCCACACCCGCGCCTTCGCGGCGCTGGCGGCCATCGCCTCCTCGGTGCCGCTGCTGCATCTGATGCTGGTCGATCCCTGGCTCTGGCCGCTGGGGCGGGCGCTGACCGGCTTCTGCTTCGCCGGGCTGTTCATCGTGGTGGAAAGCTGGCTGAACGGCGCCGCCGCCTCGGCGGTGCGCGGCCAGCTGCTCAGCATCTATGGCATGACCGGCATGATCGCCGGCGTCGCCGGTCAGATGCTGCTGACCACGGCCAGCCCGCGCGGCTTCGTGCTGTTCTGCCTGATCTCGATGATCATCTCCTTCGCCCTGGTCCCGGTGGTGTTGTCGCGCGCCCAGGCGCCCTCCGACCCGGGCGGCGAGGCGCGGCGGCTCGACCTGCGCTGGCTCTACGCGCTGTCGCCCTTCGGCGTGGTGGCGGCCTTCCTGGTCGGGGTCAGCACGGCGTCCTACTATTCGCTGGGGCCGCTCTTCGCCCAGCGGCTGGGGCTGCCGGCGGGGCAGGTGGCGGTGTTCATGGCCTGCGGCTCGCTGGGCGGCTTCATCGCCACCTGGCCGATGGGCTGGCTGTCCGACCGCATCGACCGGCGCGGGCTGATCGTCGGGCTGACGCTGGTGGCCGCCGCGGCGCTGCTGGCCATGGTGCTGCTGGTGCCCGACCACCCGCCGATCTGGATGACCTTCAGCCTGGTGGCGCTGTTCGGCGCGCTGGTGATCCCGACCTACAGCCTGGTGCTGGCGCATGTGAACGACCATGTGCCGCCGGGCGGCTTCGCCGCCGCCTCGGGCGGGCTGCTGATCCTGTGGGGCGCGGGTTCCGCCCTCGGCCCGGTGCTGGGCGGCTTCGCCATGTCCTGGCTGGGCAATGCCGGGCTGGGCTGGCTGATCCTCTCGGCCCAGGCCGGCATCGCGGTCTGGGGGCTGTGGCGCATGCGCCGCCGCGCCGCGCCGCAGGAGAAGGAGAGCTTCCTGGTCATGCCGGTGCAGCCGGTCACCACCACCCTGGTGGCGGTGGCGGAGGATGCCGCCATCGACCGCAAGGAAGCCGAGGCGGCGCAGCCCTGAGGCGCGCGGGCCGGCCGCGCCGCCGGCCCCGCTTGCGCCGCAGGAGCGAGGAAACGCCCCGCTTCGCAAACCAGGGGTTGCGGAGGGGCGGCCGAGCGCCTATCTGCTGTCCAAGGCCGCCGGAAGGCGTGCCCCGGGCCGCCCAGGCCCGGACAGCCGACCACCGCCAGAGCGGTGGCGGCGTCGCAGGATTTTCCTGCAACCTTTTGCCCCGCATCGGGTTTTTGGCCGGCATGAGACCGGCCACGATCGCGGACACCCTGACAACCCAACGACGTGACCGGGTGGCGCCAACCATGCGCCGCGTCCCGGAGAAAGATATGTATCTGAACAAGCACATCCCCACCCCGGCCGAGACCGCGATGAGCGCGGCGACCGTGGTGAACGAACCCCGCCAGGCCGTGGCGGCGCCGAAGCTGTCGCAGCAGGCGCTGACGGCCGGCCTGTCCCAGGCGGAGATCCGCCGGCTGGTGCTCGACACCATCGGCTGAGGCCCCGCAGGGCCTGGGCCGTGGGGGCAGACCCCACGGCCGGCATGCCGGGCGGAGCAACCGCCCGGACCAAGTTTTCAGCCCGGGCGGTGCGCCGCCCGGGCATGGCCTCCCCGGCGGCAGAGACGCCGGGATGATGGCCAGGCCGGGCGGCAGGACTCTCCGGCGGGTGGCGCGGGCAACGGCCCGGCGCACCCCACAAAAAAGGGGCGGCAGCGCCGCCCCCCTTCCGCAAACCGCCGACAGAAACGCCCTACTCGTAGAGCCGGGCGATCTGCGCCTCATGGTCGCGCAGCACGATGCGCCGCTTCACCTTCATGGTCGGCGTCATCTGGCCATTCTCCACGGTGAAGGGCGGCACCAGCGCGAAATGCCGGATCCGCTCCACGCCCGACAATTTGCCGTTCACCCGGCGCAGGGCGGCGGCCACCGCCGGCTCGTCCTGCTTGTCGGCCGGCACCAGCAGGGCGCTCAGCGCCGGGCGGCCTTCGCCGGCCACCACCGCCTGGGCGATCTCCGGCTCGGCCATCAGCAGGCTTTCCAGCCGGGCGGGGCTCACCATCTCGCCGCCCAGCGTCTTGATGAAGTCGCGCTTGCGGTCGGTGATGCGCAGCCGGCCCTCCACCAGCTCCCCCACATCGCCGGTGTGCAGCCAGCCCTCCTCGCCATCGGGCAGGGCGCGCACCGATTGCGCCGTGGCCTCGGGCTGGTTCCAGTAGCCATCCATCACCAGCTCGCCGCGCACCAGCACCTCGCCATCCTCGGCGATGCGCAAGCTGACGCCCGGCAGCGGCCGGCCGACCGAGCGGCGGTCATTGTCCCAGGGGACATTGACGCTGATCACCGGCCCGGCCTCGGTCTGGCCATAGCCCTGCAGCACCGGCAGGCCGAGCGCGATGAAGAAGCCGGAGAGATCCGGATCCAGCCGCGCGCCCCCCGAGACCATGGCGACCAGCCTTCCGCCGAAGCGGGCGCGCACCTTGGCGCGCACCAGCCGGTCCAGGATCGGGTCCTGCAGCCGCTCGCCCAGGCTCAGCCGCTCCCCCTCCAGCCGCTTCATGCCGATGCGGCTGGTGCGCTCGAACAGCGCGCGGTTGAAGCTGGACTGCTTCTCCAGCCCGGCCAGCAGCCGGGCGCGCAGCACCTCGAACAGCCGCGGCACGGCGGTCAGCACATGCGGGCGGATCTCGGCCAGCTCGGCCGAGAGCTTCTCGGCGCCGCGGCTGAACACCACCTCCATGCCGAAGGAGCACAGCAGGTAGATCACCGTGTGCTCATAGGCGTGGCTGAGCGGCAGGAAGGAGAGGTAGCAGGCATCTGGCGGCAGCTTCAGCTGGCGGATGAAATCGGTGATGCCGCGGCGGTTGGCCAGCATGGCGCGGTGCGGCAGCATCACCCCCTTGGGCGGGCCGCCGGTGCCGGAGGTGTAGATCAGGCAGGCCAGCCGCCCGGCCGGGATATGCTCCACCTCGGCATAGAGCATGGCGAGATCGCCGCGGGTCTCGGCCAGCTCGGACCAGGGCGTGGTGCCGGGGCTGTCCTCCATGCTGACCAGCAGGTCCAGCCCGCCGATGCCGGCGGCCTCGGCCACGCTCTGCGCCAGGCGGGCGGTGGAGACGATGGCCGCGCGCGCCCCGGAATCGCGCAGCAGATGCGCATGGTCGGCCAGCGTGTTGGTGGTGTAGCCGGGCACGGTGACGGCGCCGATCGCCATCACCGCCATGTCGGCCACCAGGAATTCGGGGCGGTTCTCCGCCACCAGCACCACCCGGTCGCCAGGGCAGATGCCGCGGGCGCGCAAGGCCGCGGCGACGGCGGCGACCTGCAGGGCGAAATCCGCCCAGCTCAGGCTGCGCCAGGCGCCGCCGCGCCAGTAGCGCAGCATCGGCCGGTCGGGCCAGGAGCGGGCCTGGCCCAGGATCAGGGCCGGCAGGCTGGTCCAGTGTTCCTCAGCGGGCATCGGGCAAGCGGTGTCCTCTGGCAGCGGCGGCGAAGGGAAAGGGACGCGGTCGGAAAGGCGGTGTCATGCCGCGAAGTTGCGCAGCCGGCCGGGGCCGGTGCGGGCGCGCCCCGGTGCCGTGCCGGGCGAAGTGTCGCCGCCGGTCTGGCGCCGGCTGGGCAGGCAAAAGCCGCGCCCCGGGCGGGATGCGGCGCAGGATCGGGCAGGGGGGCGCTTGGCCTGCCCGCTCAGGGGCTTATATCGGGAGGAGCAGAACCACAACCGCAAGGCGTCCCGTGCAGCTTTCCCATCTACGCCCCGCCCCCCACGACACGGCCGCCCGCCAGGGCGGGAGCGGCGAGGCCGGGTCGCTCCCGGTCTGGGATCTGTCCGATCTCTATGCCGGCTCCGGCGATCCGCGGCTGGCCGCCGATCTCGACCGCGCCGAGGCCGAGGCGCGCGCCTTCCACGAGGCCCATGCCGGCAAACTGGAAAAAATGTCCGGCGACGCCCTGGCCGAGGCCATCGCGACCTATGAGCGGATCGAGGAGGTGCTGGGCCGGGTGATGTCCTATGCCTCGCTGGTCTTCGCCGGCGATGCGCAGGATGCCGCCAATGGCCGCTTCTACCAGACCATGCAGGAGCGGGTGACGGCGATCTCCAGCCACACCCTGTTCTTCAGCCTGGAGCTGAACAAGCTCGAGGAGGCGGTGCTGGAGAAGAAGATCGCCGGCTCGAAGGCGCTGGCCCGCTGGCAGCCCTTCCTGCGCGACCTGCGCGTCTTCCGCCCGCACCAGCTCTCCGACGAGGTCGAGCGCCTGCTGCACGAGAAGGAGGTGACCGGCCGCGCCGCCTGGAACCGCCTGTTCGATGAGACCATCGCCGGCATGGAGGTGAAGGTCGGGGACGAGGTGCTGAACGTCTCCGGCGCGCTGAACAAGCTCTCCGACCGCGACCGCGCGGTGCGCGAGGCGGCGGCCCGGGGCGTCTCCGCCGCCTTCGGCGAGAAGGCGCGGCTGTTCACCCTGATCACCAACACCCTGGCGAAGGACAAGGAGATCATCGACGGCTGGCGGAACTATCCGCGCCCCGGCAGCAGCCGCAACCGCGCCAACATGGTCGAGGATGCGGTGGTGGACGCGCTGGTCGACGCCGTCGTCGCCAGCTTCCCGGCGCTGTCGCACCGCTACTACGCGATGAAGGCGAAGTGGCTCGGCCTGCCCAAGCTGCAGCATTGGGACCGCAACGCCCCCCTGCCGGCCGAGGATGACAGCGACATCCCCTGGGATGCGGCGCGCGACCGGGTGCTCAAGGCCTATCACGGCTTCAGCCCGGAGCTGGGGCGGATCGGGAAGGAATTCTTCGACAAGCCCTGGATCGACGCGGCGCTGCGGCCGGGCAAGGCCTCCGGCGCCTTCGCGCACCCCACCGTGCCCTCGGCGCATCCCTATCTGCTGCTGAACTACCACGGCAAGGCGCGCGACGTGATGACGCTGGCGCATGAGCTGGGCCATGGCGTGCACCAGGTGCTGGCGGCCGACCAGGGCTATCTGATGTCCGGCACGCCGCTGACCCTGGCCGAGACGGCCTCGGTCTTCGGCGAGATGCTGACCTTCCGCGCCGTGCTGGATGCCGAGACCGACCCGAAGCGGCGCCGCGCCCTGCTGGCCGGCAAGGTCGAGGACATGCTGAACACGGTGGTCCGCCAGATCGCCTTCTACCGCTTCGAGACCCTGCTGCACGATGCCCGCCGCAAGGGCGAGCTGTCGCGCGAGGAGATCGGCGCGCTGTGGATGCAGGTGCAGGTGGAGAGCCTCGGCCCGGCCTTCGAGTTCACGCCGGATTACGAGATCTACTGGTCCTACATCCCGCACTTCATCCACACGCCCTTCTATGTCTACGCCTACGCCTTCGGCGACTGCCTGGTGAACGCGCTCTACGGCGTGTTCCAGGAGGGCAGCGTGAAGGATTTCCAGCAGAAATATCTGGAGCTGCTGAAGGCCGGCGGCACGCTGCGGCACAAGGAGCTGCTGGCGCCCTTCGGGCTCGACGCCTCGGACCCCGCCTTCTGGCACAAGGGGCTGAACGTCATCGCCGGCTTCATCGATGAGCTGGAGCGCGCCGATGGGCGCGACGAATTGGAGCGCGAGGATGGCTGAGGAGCGCGAGGGCAGTTCCCTGTTCGGTGAGCTGCGGCGGATGGCGCGCACCTCCGGCGCGGTGGGCGGCATCGCCGCCCGCGTGGCGGGGGAGCGTTTCCTCGGCATCAAGACCGACCGCACGGCGCATGCCGGCGACCTGAAGGCGGTGCTGGGCGGGCTGAAGGGCCCGCTGATGAAGGTCGCCCAGTTCCTGACCACCATCCCCAACGCCCTGCCGAAGGAATACGCGGCCGAGCTGGCGGCGCTGCAGGCCAACGCCCCGCCGATGGGCTGGGCCTTCGTCCGCCGCCGCATGGCCAGCGAGCTGGGCCCCGACTGGCAGAGCCGCTTCGCCAGTTTCGGCCAGGAGGCCTCGGCCGCCGCCAGCCTGGGGCAGGTGCATCGCGCCACCCTGCCGGATGGAAGGCTGGTCGCCTGCAAGCTGCAATACCCGGACATGCCGAGCGTGGTGGAGGCCGATCTCCGCCAGCTGAAGCTCGCCATGAACGTCTTCGCCCGGATGGACGACGCCATCCAGCATGACGATGTCTATGTCGAGCTGTGCGACCGGCTGCGCGAGGAGCTGGATTACGAGCGCGAGGCGGCGCAGATGCGGCTCTACAACCGCATGCTGGCCGATGAGCCGACGGTGCGCACGCCGGAGCCGATCGAGGGCTATTGCAGCAAGCGGCTGCTGACCATGAGCTGGCTGGATGGCCGGCCGATCCTGGACCGGCTGGCCGAGGACCCCTCGCAGGAGGAGCGCGACGCCTATGCCACCGCGCTGTTCCGCGCCTGGTACGTGCCCTTCTACCGCTATGGCGTGATCCATGGCGACCCGCATCTGGGCAACTACCAGGTGCGGCAGCCGACCGAGGCCAGCCCGGCCGGCATCAACCTGCTCGATTACGGCGCCATCCGCGTCTTCCCGGCGAGCTTCCTGCGCGGCGTGGTCATGCTGTACGAGGCGCTGCGCGACAACGACCAGGACAAGGCCGCCGAGGCCTATCGCATCTGGGGCTTCACCGATCTCTCCAAGGAGAAGATGGAGGTGCTCGGCCTCTGGGCGAAGTTCCTGCACGAGCCGCTGCTGGATGACCGGGTGCGGCCGATCCAGGAGAGCGACGACCCGGATTTCGGCCGCAAGGTCGCGGCCGAGGTGCATGCCGGGCTGAAGCGCACCGGCGGCGTGCGGCCGCCGCGGGAATTCGTGCTGGTGGATCGCGGCGCGGTCGGGCTGGGTAGCGCCTTCCTGCGGCTGAATGCGCGGCTGAACTGGCACCGCCTGTTCAACGAGCTGATCGAGGGCTTCGACGCCGATAAGCTGGCGGAGCGGCAGCAGGCGGCGCTGCGCGAGGCGGGGGTGCCGCCTGTTGTTTAATTTCTTCTTTTTCTGAAGAAAAAGAAGCAAAAAGACTTCTTTCAGTTTGGCGTCCCGCCTCAGGCTATCAGCGGGACGCCAACTGAAAGAAGGTTTTTGGTTCTTTTTTCAAAAAGAACCCTTTGCTTTCTACAGTAAACCTGTCGCCCTGAATGACAGATGCCGCCCATTGCCCACGATCAGATGGTCATGCAGCACGATGCCGAGCGTGGCGGCGGCGGCGCGGATCTCGGCGGTCATCTCGATATCCGCCTGGCTGGGGGTGGGGTCGCCGCTGGGGTGGTTGTGCACCAGGATCAGCGCGGTGGCCTGCAGCTCCAGGCAGCGCTTCACCACCTCCCGCGGATAGACGGGGGTGTGGTTGACCGTGCCGCGCGCCTGGGCCTCGTCGGCGATCAGGCGGTTGCGGCTGTCGAGGAACAGGATGCGGAACTGCTCCACCCGCTCCCGCGCCAGGGCGGCGTTGAGATAGCCGGTCAGCTTCTCCCAGTTGCTCAGCACGGGCCGGTCCATCACCTCGGCCCGCATCAGGCGCAGCGCGGAGGCCTGGGCGGTCTTCAGCGCGGCGATGCCGGCCTCGCCCAGCCCCTCCACCTGGCGCAGCTCGGTGGCGGGGGCGGAAAGTGCATTGGCGAAGCTGCCGAAGCGGGCCAGCAGCGCGCGCGCCACCGGCTTGGTGTCGCGCCGGGGCAGGGCCAGGAACAGCAGCATCTCGATCAGCTCGTGATCGGCCAGCGCGTCGGGGCCGGCCTGCAGCAGCCGCGCGCGCATCCGGGCGCGGTGGCCCTCGGCGGCGGAGGCCAGCGGCCGCGACACCGGCGCGCCATCGAACTCGATCAGCGTCGGCAGGCCGATGGCCGCCTCCGCCATGCCGCGCATCTTGCGCATGGGACGCCCTCCCTCGCCCCAAGGTTGAGCGGGGCGGGGGAGAATTGTCCAGCAAAGAGCGATCAGGCGGTGCCGGACACCGCCCGGGGCAGGTTTCGGCTCAGGCCGCGTAGGGCGGCTTGTGCAGGCCGGCGGGGGAGTAGGTGAAGACCTCGCAGCCGGTCTCGGTCACGCCCACCATATGCTCGAACTGGGCGGAGAGGCTGCGGTCGCGGGTGACGGCGGTCCAGCCATCATCCAGCACCTTCACGTCGGGCTTGCCGATATTCACCATGGGCTCGATGGTGAAGAACATGCCGGGCTTCAGCACCGCGCCCTCGCCGGGGCGGCCGAAATGCAGCACGTTGGGCGCGGCGTGGAAGGTGCGGCCGATGCCATGGCCGCAGAAATCGCGCACCACGCCGAAGCGCTGCTTCTCGACATAGCTCTGGATGGCGTGGCCGATATCGCCCAGCCGCGCGCCCGGCTTCACCGCGGCGATGCCGCGCAGCAGGCTCTCATAGGTGACGTCGAGCAGCAGCTTGGCCTTGGTGCTGGCCTGGCCGGCCACATACATGCGGCTGGTGTCGCCATACCAGCCATCCAGGATGACGGTGACGTCGATGTTCAGGATGTCGCCATCCTGCAGCGCCTTCGGCCCCGGGATGCCGTGGCAGACCACGTGGTTGATCGAGATGCAGGTCGATTTCGGATAGCCCCGGTAGCCGAGGCAGGCCGAGATGGCGCCATTGTCGCGGATGAACTGGTCGCAGAGATCGTCCAGCCGCTCGGTGGTGACACCCGGCTTCACATGGGGGGTGATCATGTCCAGCGTCGCTGCGGCCAGCTGGCCGGCGCGACGCATCCCCTCGAAATCTTCCGGCGCGTGCAGCGTGATCCGCCGCGCCTCGGCACCCGATTGTTCCATGACGCAGGAAGATGCGCGGGCCCGGCGCCGGTTGCAAGGCGCGGCGCGCGCGGGGCAGGGCTACGCGGCGGAGAGGGCGGGGCCTGCCCGGCGGGCCGTCAATGCGGCTTCTCGCCGCTGCGGTGCTCCACCGTGCCCAGCGCCGAGGCCAGCGAGACCTGGCCGCTGCCGCGCGGCGCCGGCTGCGGCTGGTTCGGCCCCGGCGCCCAGCCGGTCAGGGTCAGCAGCTCCAGCGACACCGGCAGCAGCCCCTCCGGGTCCAGGGGCAGGGCGCCGAGCGCCAGCGGGAACAGGGCGCGGGGCGGGGTGCGCGGGTCGCGCGCCAGCACGGCGTTGCTCTCGCCGGCCGCCTGCAGGTCGCGCAGCAGGGCCAGCGGGGTGCGGTAGCGCAGCCCGATGCGCTCGCGGTCGGCCACCGGCATGGCGAAGCCGGCGCGCTGCAGCAGGGCGGCGCCGTCGCGCAACTCGGGGAAGGGGGAGATGCGCGGGCTGAGCCCGTCGCGCAGCCCGGATTCGGCCGTGGCCAGGGCCTCGCGCAGCTTCTGCAGCGTGCCGAGCGCCGGCAGCGAGGCCAGGAACAGCCCGTCCGGCGCCAGCGCCCGGCGGATCTGCAGCAGCGTGCCGGGCAGGTCGTTCACCCAGTGCAGCGACAGGCTGGCCACCACCAGGTCGAAGCTGCCGGGGGCGAAGGGCAGCCATTCCTCATCCCCCGCCAGCGGCAGCCCGCCGGCGCGGCGCGCCATGCCGGGGGCGAGGTCCATGGAGATCACGCATTCCACCCCGCGCGCCCGCAGCGCCGGCGCCACCACACCCCGGCCGCCGAGGTCGAGGGCGCGGGCGAAGCGCCGGGTGGTGTCGTCCAGCCGGTCCAGCAGCCGCTCGGCCGCGTCCTCCAGCACCGGGGCGACGCGGTCGATGCCGGGGGCCGCGCGCTCGCGGCGCCGCCGCACCAGGGACCGGTCGAAGACCTGCATGGCATCGCTCATGCGCGTCAGGTGCGGCATCGCCCGGCGCGGCGCAAGTCCGGTTGCGGCCTGGCCGGATAGGACGATAGGCTCACGAAATGGTGAGGTCATGCCCGCCCCACGCCCCGGCGGGGGCATCCTGATGCCGGGCTGGCGCGGCCTGGCGCGGCTCGGCCGGCGCTGGGATATCCGCCATTGGGGCGCCCGGCTGGGCGGCGCGGCGCTGGATCTGGTGCTGCCGCCGCGCTGCCTGTCCTGCGGCGAGGCGGTGCTGGAACAGGGCACGCTCTGCGCCGAATGCTTCCGCGCCACGCCGCTGATCGCGCCGCCCTGCTGCGACCGCTGCGGCGTGCCCTTCCTGCATGCCGGCCAGGGCGAGCGCCCGGCGCGGGACCCGCTGGCCCCGCGCGG
Source organism: Pseudoroseomonas cervicalis (assembly GCF_030818485.1). Taxonomy (NCBI): domain Bacteria; kingdom Pseudomonadati; phylum Pseudomonadota; class Alphaproteobacteria; order Acetobacterales; family Roseomonadaceae; genus Roseomonas; species Teichococcus cervicalis. Next base: position 766,356 of record NZ_JAUTAJ010000004.1, read on the forward strand.
CGGCGCGCCACTCTGCCCGCGCTGCCTGGCGTCGCCCCCGGCCTATGGACAGGCGCGCGCCGCCTATTGGTACGGGGAGGGGGCGAAGCGCCTGATCCTCGGCCTGAAATATGCCGACCGGACGGAGCTGGCCGGGCCGCTGGCGCGGCAGATGGCGCAGGCCGGCGCGCCGCTGCTGGCGCGGGCCGAGCTGATCCTGCCGGTGCCGCTGCATCGCTGGCGGCTGCTCGGCCGCCGCTACAACCAGGCGGCGCTGCTGGCCGCGGCCCTGTCGCGCCGCTCCGGCCGCCCCTGGGCGCCCGACCTGCTGCGCCGCACCCGCCGCACCGCGCCGCTGGGCGAGCGCGGCGCGGCCGAGCGTGCCGCGGCGCTGGAAGGCGCCTTCGCTCTGGCGCGTGGCGCCGCTCCGCGCATCGCCGGGCGGCGGCTGCTGCTGGTGGATGACGTGCTCACCTCCGGCGCCACCGCCTCGGCCTGCGCGGAGGTGCTGTTGCGGCATGGCGCGGCGAGGGTCGATGTGCTGGCCGCCGCCCGGGTGCCGGATGCCGCCCTGCTGCGCGAGGGCTGAGCGGCCGCGCGCCACGCGCGTTTTCCCGCGCTCCGCGCCCTCCTCCCCGCGCTTCGCACTCTCCCTGCGCTTCGCGCATGGCTTCGCTGCCGCAACGCTCTTGACCGGGGGCGCGGCGGCGCCGATGTGTCATGCATGGCCAAGGTCGAAATCTACACCACCGCGTTCTGCCCCTATTGCTCGCGCGCCAAGCTGCTGCTCGGCCGCAAGGGCGTCGGCTTCACCGAATACGACGCGCCGAACGGTTCGCCGGAGCGGCAGGATGCGATCCGCCGCTCGGGCGGGCGCACCACCGTGCCGCAGATCTTCATCGGCGATCAGGCGATCGGCGGCTGCGACGACCTCTTCGCGCTGGACCGGGCGGGCAAGCTGGATCCGCTGCTGCAGGCGGGCTAAGGGGCGCGCCCCCGGCGCAGCGCACCGCGCCGGGGCGGCCAGGAGAGGCTTCCGCCGCAGGCGCGGGCCCGGCGGGCGGGGGTGCGGCAGGATGAACCGGACCAGGGCATGATCCACTACCAGCTCCGCTGCGACCAGGACCACGGCTTCGATGGCTGGTACAAGGACAGCGCGGCCTTCGAGAAACTGGCCGCGGCAAGGCTGATCGACTGCCCGGTCTGCGGCAGCGACAAGGTGCAGCGCGCGCTGATGGCGCCGGCCATCGCCCGGACGCGCGACGCCGCCCCGCCGCCGGCCGAGGCCCCGGCCGCCGCGCCGCCTGCCGCCCCGCCGGCGCCGCCGCCCGGCGCGCCGCAGGCCGCCGCCGGGCCGATGCCGGCGCAGCTGGTCGCCCTGCTGCAGCGCATGCGCGCCGAGGTGGAGAAGAGCTGCGACTATGTCGGCAGCGATTTCGCCGAGGAGGCGCGCCGCATGCATCGCGGCGAGAGCGAGCGGCGCGGCATCTATGGCGAGACCAGCGATGCCGAGGCCGAGGCGCTGAACGAGGAGGGCATCGACATCGCCCGCCTGCCCTGGGTGCCGCGCGCCGACGGCTGAGGCTAGCCGGCCGACCCGGCGGCCTGCCCCGGGCTGGTCCCTGCGTCGCTCCCTGCGCCGCTCCCTGGGCCGGTCTCCGGGCCGGCGGGGGCGGCGAAGCGCACCCGGCCCTCGGCATCGATCGGCCAGTCCGGGTTCCAGGCGATCTCCCAGGCATGGCCGTCCGGATCGGCGACATAGCCGCGCAGGCCGCCATGCGGCGGCGCCTCGGCGGCGCGCAGCAGCATGCCGCCGCTGGCCGCCAGCCGCTCCAGCAGCGGCTGCACCTCCGACGGGCCGGCGACATTGTGCGCCAGGGTGAAGCCCGAGGAGGTGGCCGGCATGGTGCGGCGCAGATCCTCCTCCAGCGCCTCGCGCTGCCACAGGCCGAGCACGAAGCCGTTCATCTGGTAGAACAGGATGCCGGGTGCCTCGAAGACCGGCTGCCAGCCGAAGCCCTTGGCATAGAAGCGCCGGGCGCGGTCCGGATCGGCGACGCCCAGGGTGATCACCGCCACGCTCTGCTGCACCAAGGCCCGCGCTCCCTCTCCCGGGCGACAGGCTAGCAGCGGCGCTGCCGGATGCCACCGCCCCGCCATGGCGGCGGGGTCACGAGGCGGTCAGCCGGCGGCCATCGGCCCGGGCGCCGCGACCTCCGCCTCCCGCAGCCGGGAGGCCAGCAGCCGCAGCGTGTCGCGCAGCTGGGCCAGCTCCGCGGCCGGCAGGCCGGCGGCGCAGCGCAGCACGCCCGGAATCGCCGCCGCCACCGGGCGCAGCGCCTCGCCCTTCGGCGTCAGCCGGATGCGGACGATGCGGGCATCGCGCGCGTCGCGCTGGCGCGTCACCCAGCCGGCCGCCTCCATGCGCTTCAGCAGCGGCGTCAGCGTGCCGCTGTCGAGGAACAGCCGCTCGCCCAGCTCGCGCACCGAGCGGTCATCGCCCTCCCAGAGCTGCAGCAGCACCAGATATTGCGGATAGGTCAGCCCGTGCGGCTCCAGCAGCGGGCGATAGGTCTGCCCGAAGGCATGCGCCGCCGCATAGACGGCGAAGCAGAGCTGCTCCTCGAGCGGCAGCGGGGCGGGGATATCGGTCACGGGCGGGCTCCTGTCTCCGTGAAGATATATAGCGCACAATGGGATTGACAATGGATCGTGGGCAATTAGATTGTGCGCAACTGAACGCCGCCCTGGCGTTCGGCCCCAGACCGACCACGACCCATCCGGAGATGAGCCATGAAGATCCTGTACCGCACCCGCGCCACCGCCACCGGCGGCCGTGACGGTTCCGCCCGCAGCGAGGACGGGCTGCTCGATGTCCGCCTGGCCGCGCCCAGGGAGCTGGGCGGCGCCGGCGGCGCCACCAACCCCGAGCAGCTCTTTGCCGCCGGCTATTCCGCCTGCTTCATCGGCGCCATGAAGTTCGTGGCCGGGCAGCAGAAGCTCGCCCTGCCGGCCGATGTCTCGGTCACCGCCGAGGTCGGCATCGGCCCGCGCGACGATGGCGAGGGTTTCGGGCTCGAAGTGGTGCTGAACATCGCCCTGCCGGGGCTGGAGCAGGCGGCGGCCGATGCGCTGGTCGAGCGCGCCCACCGCGTCTGCCCCTACAGCCACGCGACGCGCGGCAATATCAGCGTGGCCAGCAAGGTCACGGTCTGAGCCGAAGGCGGCGGCGGGGCAGGCCCTGCCGCCCTGGCCGGCGGGGAGAAGCCCCGCCGGCCGCGCGGGGGCGGCGGGACGGTGAGAACCCTCTCCCGCCGGCCGCCGCGGGTCGTGTCAGTCGCGCCGCGCCGCGACGATGTAGTTGATCCCGACATCGCGGCTCTCGCGCCATTGCCGCCCGCCCAGGCTGGCGGTCATGCCGGCAATGTCGGTCACGCGCAGCCCGGCGCGGCGCGCCTCCGCCCCCAGCTCGGCCGGGGTGACGAACATCCGCCAGTCATGCGTGCCGCGCGGCAGCAGCCGCGCCACATATTCCGCGCCGAGCTTGGCGAACAGGAAGGAACGCGGCGTGCGGTTCAGGGTGGAGAGGAACACCATCCCCCCCGGCCTCACCACCGCCGCCAGCGCCGCCAGGAAGGCGGCGCGGTCGCTGACATGCTCGATCACCTCGAGCGAGACCACGGCGTCGTAGCGGCGCCCCTCGGCCGCCAGCGCCTCCGGCGTCGCCTGGCGGTATTCGATGGCGAGCCCCGATTGCGCCGCATGGGCGCGCGCCGCTTGCAGCGCCCCGGGCGCCGCGTCGATCCCGGTGACGCGGGCGCCGAGCCGCGCCAGGCCCTCGCTGGCCAGCCCCGCGCCGCAGCCGACATCGAGGATCTCGAGCCCGGACAGCGCCTCGCCCGGCCGGCCCTGGGCGGCGGCCAGGCGGCGGGCGATCCAGCCACAGCGCAGCGGGTTCATCCGGTGCAGCGGCGCCATCGGCCCCGACGGGTCCCACCAGCCGCCGGCCAGCGCGTCGAATTTGGCGATCTCGCCCGGCAGGGCGGTGGTCTCGGCGGTCATGGCGCGGTCTCCGGGCTCGGGCGGGGCGGGGCCGCGTGCGTTCGCGGTTGCGGCCTCGCCCGCTCGCCGTTATCTGTCCCAGCCCCGCGCCGGCCGCAACCGTGGCCGGTCTCATTCTCGGACCCCGATCCTTCAGAGCCCGCATGGCACGCATCGTGATGAAGTTCGGCGGCACGTCCGTCGCCGACCTGGACCGTATCCGCAACGTCGCCAACCGGGTGAAACGGGAAGTGGATGCGGGCAATGAGGTGGCGGTGGTGGTCTCCGCCATGTCCGGCGTCACCAACCAGCTGGTGAAATGGTGCCAGGAGCTTTCGCCTCTGCACGACGCGCGGGAATACGATACCGTCGTCGCCACGGGCGAGCAGGTGACGATCGGGCTGCTGGCCATCGCGCTGCAGACCATCGGCGTCGATGCCCGCTCCTGGCAGGGCTGGCAGGTGCCGATCCTGACCGATGGCGCGCATGGCAAGGCGCGGGTCGAGGAGATCAAGGGCGAGGCGCTGATCGAGCGCATGCGGGCCGGCCAGGTGCCGGTGGTGGCGGGCTTCCAGGGCATCGGCCCGGACAACCGCGTCACCACCCTCGGCCGCGGCGGCTCCGACCTCTCGGCGGTGGCGATCGCCGCGGCGGTGAAGGCGGATCGCTGCGACATCTACACGGATGTCGACGGCATCTACACCACCGACCCGCGCATCGTGCCGCGCGCGCGCAAGCTGCCGGCGGTCGCTTATGAGGAGATGCTGGAACTGGCCTCGGTCGGCGCCAAGGTGCTGCAGACCCGGTCGGTGGAACTGGCGATGAAGCAGCGGGTCCGGGTGCAGGTGCTGTCCTCCTTCGAGGACAAGCCGGGCTCGATGGTCGTGGATGAGGATGAGATCGTGGAACAGCCGCTGGTGACGGGCGTCGCCTATTCCCGCGACGAGGCGAAGGTGACGCTGCGCCGGGTGCCGGACAAGCCCGGCATCGCGGCCGAGGTGTTCGGCCCGCTCTCGGCCGCCAATGTCAATGTCGACATGATCGTGCAGAATCTGGGCGCCGACGGCACCACCGACATGACCTTCACCGTCGGCAAGACCGACCTGCCGCGCGCCCGCGACGTGCTGGAGAAGGCCCGCCCGACCATCGGCTTTGAGACGGTGATCGCCGATCCGGAGGTCGCCAAGATCTCCATCGTCGGCATCGGCATGCGCAGCCATGCCGGCGTCGCCGCCACCATGTTCAAGACGCTGGCGGAGAAGGGCATCAACATCCAGGTGATCTCGACCTCCGAGATCAAGACCTCGGTCCTGGTCGGCGCCGAGTATACCGAGCTCGCGGTGCGTGCCCTGCACAGCGCCTATGGGCTGGATTCGGAAGGCTGAGCATGGATTCGCAGACTGACCTGGCCCCCGGGGCTGGCGCCATCGACGCGCTGATGGCCCGGGGCGCGGCCTTCCTGGGCACCGAATACGCCATCCTGGGCGGCGCGATGAGCTGGGTCAGCGAGCGCAACCTGGTGGCCGCCCTCTCCAATGCCGGCGCCTTCGGTGTCATCGCCTGCGGCGCGATGATGCCGGACCGCCTGGCCGAGGAGATCGCGGCGACCCAGGCGCTGACGGACAAGCCCTTCGGCGTGAACCTGATCACCATGCATCCGAACCTGCTGGAGCTGGTGCAGGTCTGCCTGGACGCGAAGGTCGGCCATATCGTCTTCGCCGGCGGCATCCCGCCCGGGCCCGCCATCAAGGCGGCCAAGGAGGGCGGCGCCAAGGTCATCTGCTTCGCGCCCGCTTTGGCGCTGGCCAAGAAGCTGGTGCGCTCCGGCGCCGATGCGCTGGTGATCGAGGGCTCCGAGGCCGGCGGCCATATCGGCCCGGTCAGCCTGACGGTACTGGCGCAGGAGATCCTGCCGCATATCCGCGACGTGCCGGTCTTCGTCGCCGGCGGCATCGGCCGCGGCGAGGCCATCCTCTCCTATCTGGAGATGGGCGCGGCCGGCGTGCAGCTCGGCACGCGCTTCGTCTGCGCGTCCGAATGCGTGGCGCATCCGAACTTCAAGCGCGCCTTCCTGCGCGGCGCGGCGCGCGACGCGCTGCCCACCGTGCAGCTCGACGAGAATTTCCCGGTGATCCCGGTGCGCGCCCTGCAGAATGAGGGCACCAAGCGCTTCCTGGAGCATCAGGCGGCGGTCATCGCCCGCTTCAAGGCGGGCGAGGTGACCAAGGAGGCCGGCCAGCTCGAGATCGAGCATTTCTGGGCCGGCGCGCTGCGCCGCGCCGTGGTCGATGGCGATGTCGAGCAGGGCAGCCTGATGGCCGGCCAGAGCGTCGGCCTGGTGACCAAGGAGCAGCCGGCGGCCGAGATCATCGCCGAGCTGCTGGACCAGGCGCGCGCCGCCCTGCTGGCCCGCCGCGCGGGCGTCTGACGCGGGATCGGGCGGCGGCCGGCCGGGCGCGCCGCCCGCCGGTCCGCCCCGCCCGTCGCCGCACCTCACCGCAATTCGGTTTGCCGCGCGACGCGCGGCGCGATAGGTGTTCTCCGCGTGCCCTACGACCTCAAACGCCTTCCCCGGTCCGACAGCCAGCCCGCCGAGGCCGCGCGGGTGGGCGAGGAATTGCGCGAGGCGCGGCTCGCTTTGGGCGTGAGCCTGGAGGAGCTGGCCGACCAGCTGCGCATCAACCGCCGCTACCTGGCCGCCCTGGAAGAGGGGCGGGTGCGCGACCTGCCGGGTGTCGCCTATGGCACCGGCTTCGTGCGCAGCTACGCCCAGTCCATGGGCCTGGACGCGCCGGATCTGGTGCGCCGCTTCCGCGAGGGCGCCGGCGGCGCCAGCCGCCCCAAGGACCTCGTCTTCCCCGAACCGGTGCCGGATCGCGGCGTGCCGGCGGGGGCGGTGATCCTGCTCGGCGCCGTGCTGGCGATCGGCGGCTATGCCGCGTGGTACCAGTGGAGCGGCTCGGCCGAGCGCAGCGTGGATTCGGTGCCGGTCCTGCCGCCGCGCCTGGAGCAGAGCGCGCGCGAGGCCGGCCTGCCGCCGCTGCCCAATGGCAGCGCGGGCGGCGCCGGCGCGCCCTCCGGCGCTGCCCCGGGCGCTCCGGCCGCGCCCGGCGCCCCGCCGGCGGCGGCGCCCCAGGGCCCGGCGTCCCAGGGCACGGCGCCTCAGGCTGCGGCGCCCAATGCCACGCCGGCCCAGCCCGGCGGCCCGGCCCCGAACGCCGCCGCGCCGCGCGGCACCGCCCCGGCGGCGCCCCAGCAGGGCACGGCCCCCGGCCAGACGCCCGGCGCCACCGCCCCGGTCGCGCCCGGCGTGACCGGCCCCGGCACGCAGAATGGCGCGCCCATCGCCCCCGGCACCACCGGCGCGCCGGCGGCGCCCGCCCCGCCGCCGCTGGCGCCCTCCGGCACCGCCGAGGCGCCGGCCGGCAATGGCCAGGGCATCGTGCTGCGGGCCAGCCAGGATTCCTGGGTGCAGGTGCGCGATTCGCGCAGCGGCCGGGTGGTGTTCAGCCGCGTGCTGCGCCCGGGCGAGACCTATGAGGTGCCGCAGGCGCCCAATCTGGTGCTGACCACCGGCAAGGCCGAGGCCCTGGCGATCGAGGTGGGCGGCGTGCCGAGCCCGGCCATGACCGACCAGGTCGGCGTGCGGCGCGACATCCCGCTGGACGCCGCCCGGCTGCGCGAGGCCCAGCCCGGCCAGCTGCCCAGCCGCTAGCGCCGCGCCGGCGGTCCCGCCCGGCCCCGCGCGGGGCGCGGGCGGGCTCCGCCGCCGGCATGGCTTGGCCAGCCGCCGCTCTGCTGCCATATCGGCCCCATGCCCCAGCGGAAGGCCTGAACCGCCATGTCCTATCGCCCCTACCAGCAGATCCTGCGCCGCAAATCCCGGCAGATCCGCGTCGGCAAGGTGCTGGTGGGCGGAGACGCGCCGATCTCCGTCCAGACCATGACCAACACGCCGACTGAGGATGCCGCGGCCACCATCGCGCAGATCCGCCGGGCGGAGCTGGCTGGCGTCGACATCGTGCGCGTCTCCTGCCCGGACGAGGCCTCGACCGCGGCGCTGGCCGAGATCGTGCGCGAGGTGAATGTCCCGATCGTCGCCGACATCCACTTCCACTATAAGCGCGCGCTGGAAGCCGCCGCGGCCGGCGCCGCCTGCCTGCGCATCAATCCGGGCAATATCGGCAGCAAGGAGCGGGTGAAGGAGGTCGTGAAGGCCGCTCGCGACCATGGCTGCTCGATCCGCATCGGCGTCAATGCCGGCAGCCTGGAGCGGCACCTGCTGGAGAAGTATGGCGAGCCGAACCCGGAGGCGCTGGTGGAAAGCGCGCTGTGGCACGCGGCGCATCTGCAGGAGCTGGATTTCCACGAGTTCAAGATCAGCGTGAAGGCGTCCGACGTCTTCCTGGCGGTCGCCGCCTATCAGCAGCTGGCCGAGGCCTGCGACCACCCGCTGCATATCGGCATCACCGAGGCGGGGGGGAAGCGCACCGGCACGGTGAAGAGCTCGATCGGCCTGGGCAGCCTGCTCTGGGCCGGTATCGGCGACACGCTGCGCGTTTCGCTCTCCGCCGAGCCGGAGGAGGAGGTGCATGTCGGCTGGGACATCCTGAAGTCCCTCGGCATCCGGCACCGCGGCGTCAAGATCATCTCCTGCCCCTCCTGCGCCCGGCAGGGCTTCAACGTCATCGAGACGGTGGCGGCGCTGGAGGAGCGGCTGGCGCATATCGAGGTGCCGCTGAGCCTGTCGATCATCGGCTGCGTGGTGAACGGCCCGGGCGAGGCGCTGATGACCGATATCGGCGTGACCGGTGGCGGCAATGGCCGGCACATGGTCTATGCCGCCGGCAAGACGCATCACACGATGGGCCAGGACGGCATGGTCGACCATATCGTCGGCCTGGTCGAGGCGAAGGCGGCGGAAATCAAGGCGGCCCTGCCGAAGGACGGCGCGGCCGCGAACAACGAGGGCGGGCACCCGGCGCCGGGCGCCCCCAGCAAGCAGGCAGCGGAGTAACGGCGTTGAGCGGAATGCAGCCGGTTCGTGGCACCAAGGATCTGATCGGCGACGCGTTCCGCCGCCACCACCATGTCGTCGAGACGGCGCGCCACGTCACCGGCCTGTACGGGCTGGAGGAATGGGCGACGCCGATCTTCGAGGCCACCGGCGTCTTCGCCCGCACCCTCGGCGACACCTCCGACGTGGTGACTAAGGAGATGTACAGCTTCGAGGATCGCGGCGGCGATTCCGTCACGCTGCGGCCCGAGGGCACCGCCGGCATCTGCCGCGCGCTGGTCTCGAACGGGCTGACCCAGGGCGGGCTGCCGCGCAAGGTGTTCTATGCCGGCCCGATGTTCCGCTATGAGCGGCCGCAGAAGGGCCGCTACCGCCAGTTCCACCAGATCGGCGCCGAGATCCTGGGCGCCGCCGAGCCGCTGGCCGATGCCGAGGTGATCGCCTGCGGCTGGCAGATCCTGCAGCATCTCGGCATCGATGACGGGGTGGTGCTGGAGATCAACACGCTGGGCGACGCCCCCAGCCGCGACGCCTATCGCGCCGCGCTGGTTGCCTATTTCACCGCCCACCGGGAGAAGCTCTCCGCCGACAGCCAGACGCGGCTGGAGAAGAACCCGATGCGCATCCTCGACAGCAAGGATGCCGGCGACAAGGCGCTGGTGGCCGATGCGCCGACCATCTTCGAGCATCTGACGCCCGAGGCCGCGGCCTTCTTCGAGAAGGTGCTGGGGCATCTGGACCGTTTCGGCGTGCCCTACCGGAAGAACCCGCGCATCGTGCGCGGGCTCGACTATTACAGCCACACCGCCTTCGAGTTCGTCACCGACCGGCTGGGCGCCCAGGGCACGGTGATGGCGGGCGGCCGCTATGACGGGCTGGTGCAGGAGATGGGCGGCCCCGCCACCCCGAGCGTCGGCTGGGCCGCGGGCATCGAGCGCCTGTCCGAGCTGCTGGCCGAGACGCCGGAGGCGACGCGCCCGGTGGCCGTCATCCCGGTCTCCGAGGCCGAGGAAGGCCCGGCGCTGGAGCTGCTGCAGATGCTGCGCGCCAGCGGCGTGCCGGCCGAGATGGCCTATAAGGGCAATCTGAAGAAGCGCATGGAGCGGGCCAACCGCATCGGCGCCCAGGCGGCGGTCATCCTCGGCGAGAGCGAGGTGGCGGAGAATGTCGTCCTGGTGCGCAACCTGCAGGATGGCACGCAGGAGCGGGTTGGCATGCCCGGCCTGCTCTCGGCGCTCGCCGCCGCCGGGGTGGTGGATGCCATGCTGGAGCAGGTGGTCGAGGGGCTGGAACTGGTCGCTGACGACGGCGAAGAAGAGAACTGAAAGAAATCTGAGGGATTTCTTTCAGGCTGCCGCTCCCGGGTGGCCAGGCGGGCCGCCAGCCGACAACGGAGGCTGGCCCTGACAGAAAAAAGAAGGGGGCTTGGGGGAATTCATTCCCCCAACCTGCCCTTGGAAAGCACGGATGAAACTGCCGGAAAAGCTCGACCGCCTGCTCTACCGCGCCGATGAGCTGCGGGCCCTGCTGGAGACGGCGGAGGGCGCGCAGGTCGGCGCGCTGGCCAAGGAATTGTCCGAGCTGGAGCCGCTGGTGGCGCAAGTGGAGGCGCTGCGCGCCGCCGAGCGCGCCCGCGACGAGGCCGAGGCGCTGATGGCCGACCCCGAGATGCGCGAGCTGGCCGAGGCCGAATACTACGCCCAGCGCGACGCCGTGCCGGTGCTGGAGCGCGAGCTGCGGCTGATGCTGCTGCCCAAGGATGCGGCGGATGCCGGCAGCGCCATCCTGGAAATCCGCCCCGCCGCCGGCGGGGACGAGGCCGGGCTGTTCGCCGCCGAGCTGTTCGCCGCGTACCAGAAATATGCCGCGTCGCGCGGCTGGCGCTTCGGCGTGCTGGATTATGACGAGTCGGAGCTCGGCGGCATCAAGGGCGCGGTGGCCGAGGTGGAAGGGCAGGGGGTCTTCGCCCGGCTGAAATTCGAGAGCGGGGTGCACCGCGTCCAGCGCGTGCCGGCGACCGAGACGCAGGGGCGCATCCACACCTCCACCGTGACCGTCGCCGTGCTGCCGCAGGCGGAGGATGTGGATGTGCAGATCAATGAGAGCGATCTGCGCATCGACACCTACCGCGCCAGCGGCGCCGGCGGCCAGCATGTGAACAAGACCGACAGCGCCGTGCGCATCACCCACATCCCCACTGGCACGGTGGTGGCGATGCAGGAGGAGCGCAGCCAGCACAAGAACCGCGCCAAGGCGATGAAGGTGCTGCGCGCCCGGCTGTACGAGGCGCAGCGCAGCCAGGCGGTGGCCAGCCGCTCGGCCGACCGGCGCGCCCAGGTCGGCACCGGCGACCGGTCGGAGCGCATCCGCACCTACAATTTCCCGCAGGGGCGCGTGACCGACCACCGCATCGGCCTGACGCTGCACAAGATCGACCGGGTGATGCAGGGCGAGATGGACGACATCATCGATGCGCTGATCGCCGAGGACGAGGCCGCGCGCCTCGCCGCCGAGGGTGTCTGACTGCGCCGACCCCGCCGGCACGGTGGGGGCCTTCCTCTGCCGCGCCGGGCAGCGGCTGCGCGCCGCCGCCATCGAGGCGCCGCGGCTGGAGGCCCGGCTGCTGCTGGCCGAGGCCATGGCGACCAGCCAGGAGGCCCTGCTGCGCGAGCCGCGCGCGGCGGTGGCGCCGGCGGCCGCGACCCGCTTCGCCGCGCTGCTGCAACGCCGCCTGGCGCATGAGCCGATGGCCTATCTGCTGGGCCGCCAGGGCTTCTGGACGCTGGAGCTGGAGGTCTCGCGCGACACGCTGATCCCGCGCGCCGATTCGGAAGCCATCGTCGAGGCGGCGCTGGAGGTCTTTTCCGGTTCCGGCGGGCGGGTGCTGGACCTTGGCACCGGCACGGGCTGCCTGCTGCTGGCCGTGCTGGCGGAGCGGGAAGGGGCCTTCGGGGTGGGGGTGGATCTTTCCCCCGGCGCGGCGGCGCTGGCGGCGCGCAACGCGGCGCGTAACGGGCTGGCCGGGCGCGCCGCCTTCCTGGCGGGGGATTGGGACACGGCGCTGGCCGGGCGCTTCGACCTGGTGCTGTCCAACCCGCCCTATATCGAAAGCGCCGTGGTGCCGGGGCTGATGCCCGAGGTGGCGGGGCATGAGCCCGCCCGGGCGCTGGATGGCGGGGCGGATGGGCTGGACGCCTACCGGGTGATCGTGGCGGCGCTGCCGCGCCTGCTGGCGCCGGGCGGCCACGCCGTGCTGGAGCTGGGGCAGGGTCAGGCGCCGGCGGTCTCCGCCCTTGCGGCGGCGGCGGGGCTGGCGAGTCGGGCGCTGCGGCCGGATCTGGGCGGGGTGGAGCGCGCCCTGGTTCTGGCTGCCCGCTGAAAAAAACCGTTTGGCGCTGCAGCGCGGTCGGACTAGGGTGGCCTTGCGGACCCGGGCGGAGTGCCCCCCGGCAGGACCCGCCGGGGCGGCCCATATGGCAGGTGCCATCGCCCCCCGGCGCCGCAGCGATGCAACACCATCAGCCAGTGCCCCAGGGGCAGGACGGTGCTTCACCGGTCCGGTTGCCTGCAGGGCGCCAGCATGAGACGGCGAACGCAACACCGATGAACATGAAACGCATGCGCGGCCGCGGCGGCCATCGCCACGGCGGCGGCGGGGGCGGCGGCGGCGGTCAATTCCGCCAGAACAACCACCAGCCGATGAACCGCAACCATGTGTTCGACTCGAACGGGCCGGACATGCGGCTGCGGGGCACCGCCCAGCAGCTTTTCGAGAAGTATCTGCAGCTCGGCCGCGACGCGACGGGCGCCGGCGACCGCGTGATGGCCGAGAGCTATTTCCAGCACGCCGAGCATTATTTCCGCATCCTGAACGCCATGGCCCAGGCCGCGCAGGCCCAGGCGCCGCGCCGCCCGCAGAACGGGGCCGAGGGCGGCGAGGGTGGCGAGGCGCCGTCCGAGGCGCAGGCCGAGATGAACGGCCAGCCCGCCTATGAGGGCGAGGCCGAGGGCGCCGAGCAGCGCGAGAGCGTGCAGTAAGCAAGGGAAGCGGTTCTTTTTGAAAAAAGAACCAAAAACCTTCTTCCAGTTTGGCGTCCCGCCTCAGGCCTGAAGCGGGACGCCAACCGGCAAAGTCTTTTTGCTTCTTTTTCTTCAGAAAAAGAAGATTTCTGTCTTAATTCGGCAGCTCTTCCAGCGCATCGCCCACCGCGACGCGCCCGCCTTCCTCGACGGTCGCGTGCACGCCGAGATCGGCATGGCCGAAATGCTCGCGCAGCAGGCGCGGGATATCGAGGTCGCGCTCGCCGGTCTGCAGATTCACCTGGGTCGCCGGGCAGCGCACCGTGCGCTTGAAGACGGCCAGCCGGGCGGCGCCCAGCAGCACCTCCCGCCCCACCCAGTCGAACTCCGCCCAGGCCGGCAGGCCGCTGAAATAGATGTTGGCGCGAAAGCGCAGCGGGTCGAGCTTCTGGCCGATCGCCTGCTCCAGCGCCGCAAGGCTGGCCAGGTTGATCAGCGAGACGCCCTTCTTCTTCTGGTCGGTGAAGGCATGGCCCGGGGCCTCGGTGAAGCGGGGCGTTCCGCGCGCTTCCTCGCCCAGATAGCGGGTGAGCGCGGTGCCGAGGGCGGCGCGGCCCTCCTCGGTGCCGGTCTCGGCGCTGAGCGGCGCCTCGCCGGGGATGCGCAGCGCCAGGCGGCCGCTGCGCTCGTCATAGGCGGAGGCCAGCAGCGCCAGCTTCGCATTGGCCATCAGGCAGGCGAAATTCTGCTTGGGCAGGAAGCGCGGCGCCGCTTCCTCGAAGGGGGCGTCGCCCTGGACCAGGGCGAAGCGCCGGTCCTGGGGCAGGCATTCGCCGGCGGTGAGCTCCACCTCCTCCAGCGCCTCGGCCGAGAGGCCCTTCACGGGGTAGCGGTAGAGACGCTCGACGCGCATCGGTTCAGCTCCTGATTTTCCGGCCGCGGCCTCTTGAAGCGGCGCGGCATCCCGTACCACATCCAAGCACGAGCGGTGACCGGCGTCGCCTTCTGAGGGGCGCCGGAGCACCGGTTGCCTCGGAGGAGGGACAGAATGGACATCGAGAAATTCACCGAGCGCGCCCGCGGGTTCCTGCAGGCCGCGCAGACCATCGCGATCCGCGAATACCACCAGAGAATCACCGCCGAGCACCTGCTGAAGGCCCTGCTGGATGACGAGCAGGGTGCTGCGGCGGGGCTGATCCGCGCCGCCGGCGGCGACCCCGCCCCGGTCAAGGCGGCGGTCGAGGCCGAGCTGGCGAAGCTGCCCAAGGTGCAGGGCGGGGGCGCCGGCCAGCCGCAATTCATGCCCGACATCGTGCGGGTGCTGGATGCCGCGCAGCAGCAGGCGAGCAAGGCCGGCGACGCCTTCGTGGCGCAGGACCGGCTGCTGGTGGCGCTGGCCGGCAGCGACACGCCGGCCGGCCGTGCCCTGGCCCAGGCCGGCGCCACGGCACAGAAGCTGGATGCGGCGATCGAGGCGGTGCGCAAGGGCCGCAAGGTCGACAGCGCCAATGCCGAGCAGCAATTCGACGCGCTGAAGAAATACGCCCGCGACCTGACCGAGGCGGCGCGCAGCGGCAAGCTCGACCCCGTCATTGGCCGGGATGAGGAGATCCGCCGCACCATCCAGGTGCTGGCCCGCCGCACCAAGAACAACCCGGTGCTGATCGGCGAGCCCGGCGTCGGCAAGACGGCGATCGTCGAGGGGCTCTCCTTGCGCATCGTCAATGGCGACGTGCCGGAGGCGCTGAAGAACAAGCGCGTCCTGGCGCTCGACCTCGGCGCGATGGTGGCCGGCGCCAAGTATCGCGGCGAGTTCGAGGAGCGGCTGAAGGGCGTGCTGACCGAGATCGAGCAGGCGGCCGGCGAGGTCATCCTGTTCATCGACGAGATGCACACGCTGGTGGGCGCGGGCAAGGCGGATGGCGCCATGGACGCCTCCAACCTGCTGAAGCCGGCGCTGGCCCGCGGCGAGCTGCATTGCATCGGCGCCACGACGCTCGACGAATACCGCAAGCATGTGGAGAAGGACGCGGCGCTGGCGCGGCGCTTCCAGCCCGTCTTCGTGGGCGAGCCGAGCGTGGAGGACACCGTCTCCATCCTGCGCGGCATCAAGGAGAAGTATGAGCTGCACCATGGCGTGCGGATCGCCGACTCCGCCCTGGTGGCGGCGGCGACGCTGTCCAACCGCTACATCACCGACCGCTTCCTGCCCGACAAGGCGATCGACCTGGTGGATGAGGCGGCGAGCCGGCTGCGCATGCAGGTGGACAGCAAGCCCGAGGAGCTGGACGAGGTCGATCGCCGCGTCCTGATGCTGAAGATCGAGCGCGAGGCGCTGAAGAAGGAGGAGGATGCCGCCAGCCGCGACCGGCTGGAGCGGCTGGAGCGCGAGCTGTCCGAGCTCGAGGAGCGCTCGGCGGCGATGACGGCGGCCTGGCAGGCGGAGAAGAACAAGCTCTCCGCGGCGCAGAAGGCCAAGGAGGAGCTGGACCGGGCCCGCACCGAGGTCGAGCTGGCGCAGCGCCGCGGCGACTATGCCCGGGCCGGCGAGCTGACCTATGGCATCATCCCGACGCTGGAGAAGCAGATCGCCGCCGCCGGCGATGATGGCCGGCTGGTGAACGAGGCGGTGACCGAGGAGGGCATCGCCGCGGTGGTCAGCCGCTGGACCGGCATCCCGGTCGAGAAGATGCTGGAGGGCGAGCGGGCCAAGCTGCTGCGCATGGAGGACCAGCTGCGCAACCGCGTGGTCGGCCAGGAGGAGGCGCTGGAGGCGGTGTCCAAGGCGGTGCGGCGCGCCCGCGCCGGGCTGCAGGACCCGAACCGGCCGATCGGCTCCTTCCTGTTCCTGGGCCCCACCGGCGTCGGCAAGACCGAGCTGACCAAGGCGATCGCCAGCTTCCTGTTCGACGATGAGAAGGCGCTGCTGCGCATCGACATGTCCGAGTACATGGAGAAGCACGCGGTCAGCCGCCTGATCGGCGCCCCCCCGGGCTATGTCGGCTATGAGGAGGGTGGCGCCCTGACCGAGGCGGTGCGCCGCCGGCCCTATCAGGTGATCCTGTTCGACGAGGTCGAGAAGGCGCAT
>NZ_JAUTAJ010000004.1:2285000-2572500 GCF_030818485.1 Pseudoroseomonas cervicalis
GCTGCTGGGCTTCAGCGCGGCGCTGGCCTGGTGGGCGGACCGGCGCATCGCCGCGCCGCTCGGCCGGCTTGGCCGCATGGCCCAGGCCTTCGGCCGCGGCGCGCCGCTGCCCGGCTATACCCCCTCCGGCCTGCGCGAGATCGACGCCGCCGCCGCGACCCTCACCGATGCGGCGGCCGAGCGCGACGCGCTCCGGGCCGAGCGGCTGGCACTGACCGCGCGGCTGCAGACGGTGCTGGAGAGCACCACCGACAGCGTGCTGGTGCTGGATGCGGCCGGCCGCGTCACCTATCTGAACGGCCGCGCCCGCGCCCAGGCCGGCGGCCGCGACGCCACCGGCCGCCGGCTGGAGGAGGTGCTGCCGGGCTGGGAGGACGGGCCCTTCGGCGCCGCCTGCCGGCAGGCGGCGCAGCAGGGCGGCGCCCAGGCCGTCACCGCCTTCCACCCGGCGCTCGGCCGCTGGATCTCGGCCGATATCTACCCCTCGGCCGAGGGGCTGACCCTGTTCTTCCGCGATGTCAGCGACGAGCGCGCGGCGCAGGCGGCGCTGCGGCAGAGCGAGGCGCGGCTGAAGGCGGTGCTGGAGAACGTGCCGGTGGGCCTGCTGCTGGCCGAGGCGCCGGCGGGCCGCGTGCTGCTCGGCAACCGTCGGCTGGAGGAGATGCTGCGCCGCCCGGTGCGGCTGAGCCGCGGCATCGAGGCCTATGACCAGGAATGGGAGGCCTACCATCCGGACGGGCAGCGCGTCGCCTCGGAGGAGTTCCCGCTGGCCCGCGCGCTGCAGAACGGCCTGCCGGATGGCGGCGAATACCGCTTCCGCTGCGGCGATGGCAGCATGGTCTGGCTGCGCCTGACCGCGGCGCCGGTGCGCGACGCGCAGGGCCAGGTGACCGGCGCCGTGCTGGCCGCCAGCGACATCGACGCCGAGCGCCGCGCCGCCGACGCGCTGCGCGAGAGCGAGCTGCGCTTCCGCATCCTGGCCGAGGCGATCCCGCAGGTGATCTGGTCCAGCCTGCCGGATGGCCGCATCGACTACGTCAATCCGCGGGTCGAGGATTTCACCGGCCTCTCCCCCGACCAGGCGGTGCAGTCGCTGGGCCGCATTGTCCACCCCCTCGACCAGGCGCGGGTCGAGCGCGCCTGGCAGCGCGCGCTGCGCCGCGGCCGCCCCTTCGCCGCCGAGCTGCGGCTGCGCCGCGCCGATGGCGGCTGGCGCTGGTGCATGGTGCGCGCCCTGCCGGCCGAGGGGCCCGATGGCGCCATCCGCCGCTGGATCGGCGCCGTCACCGACGTCTCCGAACTGGCCGAGACGCGCGAGGCGCTGTCGCGCCAGGTGGCGGCGCAGGCCGCCTCGCGCGCCGCCGCGGTGCAGGCCGCCGCCGCGCTGGCCGCCTCGGAAAGCCGCTTCCGCCGCTTCGCCGAGGCCAGCCCGGATGTGATGTGGATGACCGACCCCAGCGGCCGGCAGCTGGATTTCGTCAGCCCTGCCTTCGAGCGGATCTGGGGCATCGCGCGGGAGCGGCTGATGGAGCAGCCGCTGCTCTGGCTGGAGGCGGTGCACCCGGCCGACCATGCGCGCGTCGAGGCCGCCTGGCGCCAGGCCGAGCGCGATGGCAGCTTCGACGCCGAGTACCGCATCCTGCGCCCGGATGGCGGCATGCGCTGGATCCGCGACATCGGCTTCCCCATGCTGGACGCGCAGGGGATGATCGTGCGGCGCGGCGGGCTGGCGCGCGACATCACCGCCGCCAAGGCCGCCGAGTCGCGCCAGGCACTGCTGCTGGGCGAGCTGAACCACCGGGTGAAGAACACGCTCGCCACGGTGCATTCCCTGGCGCTGCAGACCGCGCGCACCGCCGGCAGCAGCGCCGACGCCATGCCGCGCTTCCTGGCCGATTTCCAGGCGCGGCTGCTGACCCTCTCGCGCGGGCATGATCTGCTGACGGCGCGCACCTGGCGCGGCGCCAGCCTGGACGACATCGCCCGCGCCGCCCTGGCCCCCTGGCAGTCCGGCGCGGGGGACGGGCCGGCGCGGCTCAGCCTGGAGGGGCCGGAATGCTGGCTGGCCCCCCGCCAGGCGCTGGGTCTGGCGCTGGCGATGCACGAACTGGCAACCAACGCCACGAAACATGGCGCCTTGTCGCAGCCGGAGGGCCTTGTCCTGGTGCGCTGGAAGGGCGAGGCGGATAGCATGGTCCGTCTGACCTGGCAGGAATGCGGCGGGCCGCCGGTGCGCGCCCCCTCGCGCCGCGGCTTCGGCAGCCGGATGCTGGAACGCGGCCTGCCGGCCGAGCTGGGCCCTGGCTCTTCGGTCGAGATGGAGTATGCGGAGGACGGGTTCCGGGCGGCGATCTGCTTCCGCCCGGCAAGTGGCCCGCAGGTGGAAGAGGAAACCGCATGAGCGGACTGAATGGGCGTCGCATCCTGGTGGTGGAGGATGAGGCGCTGATCGCGATGCTGGTCGAGGACGCGCTGCTGGAAGCCGGCGCCTCCGTGCTCGGCCCCGCCGCGACGGTGGAGGAGGCGCTGGAGCTGTTCGAGGCCGAGCAACCCGAGGCCGCCGTGCTCGACATCAACCTGGCCGGCCAGGCCTCCACCCCGGTCGCCGACCGGCTGGTGGAGCGCGACGTGCCCTTTGTCGTCGCCACCGGCTATGGCGCCGCCGGCCTGCCGGAGCGGCACCGCAACGTGCCGGTGCTGGCCAAGCCCTACGACCCGCGCGACCTGATCGCGGCGCTGGAGCGGGTGGTCCGCTGAGGCCGGCGGCGGGCGCCCACTCCGGGCCCCCGCCTCTCCCGGCCCCGCTCAGGCGGCGGGGGCGGGCTCCAGGATGGGCTCCGCCGGCCGGACCGGCGCGCCACCGGCCTCGATCGCGGCACCCGCCTGCAGCAGCAGATCCTCGCGATAGCGCCCGGCCACCAGCTGGATGCCGACCGGGCTGTCGCCCGCCATGCCGGTGGTCACCGTCAGCCCGGGCAGCCCCATCAGCGGCTGGCCGACCTGCACCAGCTGCGATTCCAGCACCCGGTCGAAGCCCTCCGGCGAGGAGATGTCGAGCTGGTCCGGGAAGGGCAGCTCGGCCGAGACCGGCAGCAGCAGCACCGGATAGTTCTTCAGGAAGACCTGCCATTGCCGCACGAAGCCGGCGCGCGCCTGCAGGATGTCCTGGAACTGGTCGAGATCCGGCGCCGTCACCACCCGCGCCATCTGCGCCATGACGAAGCTGGCATCCGGATCGGCCTCGCGCTCCACCGCCGCATTGGCGCTGCGGCGCGATTCGGCCATCCACAGCTGCAGCTGCAGCCGCGCCGGCTCGCGCAGCGGCGGGCAGGGCGTCTCGACGATGCTCCAGCCCTGCGATTGCAGCCGCAGCGCCGCGTCGCGCAGCGCCGCCTCGACCTCCGGCGCGGTGTCGAGCCCCTCGGGGCGGACGCAGAGCGCGGCGCGCTTTGGCGCGGCCGGGCCCTCCAGCGGCGCCGGCACATACCAGGGGTCGCGCAGATCCTCGGCCATCATGGCGATCAGCCCGAGGCGGATATCGGCGATGCTGCGCGCCAGCGGGCCGGAGACAGCCATGATCTGCGCGCCGATGGCGCGCTCCGGGCTGGAGGGGTTCCAGGCCGGCACCCGGCCCAGGCTGGGGCGCAGCCCGTGCACGCCGCAGGCATAGGCCGGGTAGCGGATCGAGCCCGCGATATCCGTGCCATGGCCGATGGCGCCGATGCCCGCCGCCACCGCCGCCCCCGCGCCGCCGGAGGAGCCGCCCGGCGTCAGCGCCGGATTGCGCGGGTTGCGCGTCGCGCCATGCAGCGTGTTGCGGGTGAACCAGCGCAGGCTGAAGGCCGGGGTGTTGGTGCGGCCAATGATCACGGCGCCGGCGCGGCGCAGATTGGCCACCACCGGATTGTCCTCGGCCGCCAGCAGCTCCTTCTGGATCTTCAGCCCGTTGGTGGTGGCATGGCCCTTCTGGTCCACATTCACCTTGATGGTGACGGGCACGCCGGCCAGCGGCGGGCCCCACCGCCTCGCCGCGCGCCAGGGCGGCGTCCACGGCGTCGGCGGCGGCGAGCGCCTCCTCCGGCATCTCCTGCACCACGGCGTTGATGGCGGGGTTCACCGCCGCCAGCCGCGCCAGCGCATCCTGCGCCACCTCCCGCGCCGAGACCTGCCGCGCCTTCACGCGATCGGCGATCTCGCTGGCCGTCAGGCGCCACAACTCGCTCATGCCACCATCCCTGTGCGTCTTGGTGGAGGGAGTGTCGCGCCGGTTGGGGCGGGGTGGAAAGCCCCTCTCGGACAGGCCTCCTGGGACAGGGAAGGGAAAGGGTTCTTTTTTGAAAAAAAGAACCAAAAAACTTTTGGTCGTTGGCGTCCCGCCCAGGGCCTGGGGCGGGACGCCAGGGTGAAACAAATTCTTCGGAAAAATAAGATCTTACGGGTAGGGAAAGTTGCGGATGACGCCGCCCGTCACCTGGTCCAGCGCCTCGTCCGTCAGGGCTTGGCGGGGCGGACGGTCCTCGGCGCTCACCGCATAGCCCAGGCTCCGCGCCAGGCTGAGGGCCTTCTCCCGGTTGCCGCATTGCACCAATGCCTCGCGCAAGGCGGGCTGCGCCTGCAGGTCACGCTCCAGGCGCTGCCATTCGGATGTGCTCATCATCTGCTCCTGCTCAGGGGCTTGGGCGATGCACCATCCTAGGACCGGGCCGCGCTCCAGCTCCATCGCCGGGCGTCTCAATCCCTGAGCGCCCTGTCAGGTGGCGCCCGTCTCCTCCCCGGCCAGGCCGCGCAGCGCCTGCAGGAAGGCCGGCTGGTCCCATTCGGCGGCACCCTCCAGCCGCGCCACCTCCTGGCCCTGGCGGTTGATCACCACGCTGGTCGGCAGGCCACGGGCGCCGAAGGCGCGGGCGGCGGCGCCGCGCGGGTCCAGCAGCACGGCCAGCTCCCGCACCCCGGTCCGCTCGTAGAAGCCGCGCACCTGCGCCGCGCCGCCGCGGTCGGAGGACAGCGCCAGCACCGCCCAGCCCTCCCGCGCCAGCGCCGCCTGGGTGCGGTCCAGCGCCGGCATCTCGGCCACGCAGGGCGGGCACCAGGTGGCCCAGAAATTGATCAGCAGCGGCCGGCCGCGAAAATCGGCCAGCGTCTTCGTGGCCCCCTCGGCATCGGTGAAGCTGAATTCCGGCGGCGGCCGGGGCGCCGAACGGTCCAGCTTGCCGAGCCCCTCCGCTGCAATCCCTTGCCGTGCCGGAAGCAGCGTGGTTAGGGTCGCCCCCGCCGCGAAGAGCGAGAGCAGGGAGCGGCGTCCGAGCAACACGAGGCAGATCCTTCCTTGTCCAGTTCCAGTGGGTCCAGTCAGCAACGCAGCCAGGGCAACCAGCAGTGGGGCGGGCGCTACAGCGCCGGACCCTCGGCGATCATGGAGGAGATCAATGCCTCCATCGGTTTCGACCGCAAGATGTGGCGCCAGGATATCCGTGGCAGCCTCGCCCATGCGGCCATGCTGCGGCATGTGGGGATCATCTCCGCCGATGACGAGGCCGCCATCCGCGAGGGGCTGAACGCCATCGCCGGCGAGATCGAGGCCGGCCAGTTCGCCTTCAGCACCGCGCTGGAGGACATCCACATGAACATCGAGGCGCGGCTGACCGAGCGCATCGGCGAGGCCGGCAAGCGCCTGCACACCGCGCGCAGCCGCAACGACCAGGTGGCGCTCGATGTCCGCCTCTGGGTGCGCGACGCGATCGACGGGCTGGACGGCCAGCTGGCCGACCTGATGCAGGCGCTCGTCGAGCGCGCCGATGAGCACGCGGCGACCGTCATGCCCGGCTTCACCCATCTGCAGCCGGCGCAGCCCACCACGCTGGGCCACCACCTGCTCGCCTATGTCGAGATGCTGGGGCGCGACCGCTCCCGCCTCGGCGATTGCCGCGCGCGGATGAACCAGAGCCCGCTCGGCGCCGCCGCGCTGTGCGGCACCGGCTTCAACATCGACCGGCACATGACGGCGGCGGCACTCGGCTTCGACCAGCCGATGCGCAACAGCCTGGACGCCGTGGCCAGCCGCGATTTCGCGCTGGAATTCCTCTCGGCGGCCTCGATCTGCGCCATGCATCTCTCCCGCTTCGCGGAGGAGATCGTGATCTGGACCAACCCGTATTTCGGCTTCGTCGCGCTGTCGGACGCCTACACCACCGGCTCCTCGATCATGCCGCAGAAGCGCAACCCGGACGCGGCCGAGCTGGTGCGCGCCAAGATCGGCCGCATCTCCGGCCATCTGGTCGGGCTGCTGACGGTGATGAAGGGCCTGCCGCTGACCTATGGCAAGGACATGCAGGAGGACAAGGAAGGCATCTTCGACGCCGCCGAGACCCTCGCCCTCTGCCTGGCCGCCACCGCCGGCATGGTGCGCGACCTGAAGCCCGACGTGACCCGGCTGCGCGAGGCCGCCGGCGCCGGCTTCTCCACCGCGACGGATCTCGCCGACTGGCTGGTGCGCGAGCTGCGCCTGCCCTTCCGCGACGCGCACCACGTCACCGGCCGGCTGGTGGCCAAGGCCGAGGCGCGCGGCGTCGACCTCTCCGGCCTGTCGTTGGACGAGATGCAGGCGGAGGAGCCGCGCATCCACAATGGCGTCTTCCAGGTGCTGAGCGTCGAGGCCTCGGTCGCCTCGCGCACCTCCTATGGCGGCACGGCGCCGGTGAATGTGCGCCGCATGGCGGCCGAGTGGCGGGAGCGCCTGGCATGAGCCGCGCCTGCCTCGCCACGATCCTGGCGCTGTCGGCGCTGGCGCTGGCCGGTTGCGGCCGGCCCGGGCCGATCCGCGCCCCCGGCCCGGCGGACCAGATCACCTATCCGCGCAGCTACCCGGCGCAGGAGCGCGCGCCCCAGCCGGCCCAGCCGCCCGCCACCCTGCCGCGCTGAGGCGGGGCGACGACCGACCCGCCCCGGGGCCACAAGGCCCCGGGGTTTTTCTGTCCATCGGGGCCGCAAGGCCCCGGGGTTTTTCTGTCCACCGGGGCCGCAAGGCCCCGGGGTTTTTTCCGTCCACCGGGGCCCGCGAGGCCCGGGGGTTTTTCCTGTTCGCCGGGGGCCACGAGGCCCCGGTTCCCGTGCCAATGCAGGGCCGCCAGGCGCCGGCTTTCCCCGCCTGCCCGGGACCCGCGAGGCGGCCGGGTTTCCGCGCCGGGACGGGGCGCGAAAAGCCCTGGCCGGCTCAGCCCTCGCGGTCGATCCAGCCGGTCTCCAGCGCCGCCGCCCATTCGGCGCGGCCGGCGGCGCGCGCCAGCCCCACCATGCGGGCGGTGTCATAGGGGATGTGGCGGAAGCTCGCCCGCCAGCCGCCCTGCCCCCGCTCCAGCACGGCGTAGCAGGCATCCGGCAGGCCGGACTGCATGACATGCGGCGGGTCGTCATCGACATAGCCGGGGCAGCCGACACTGCCCGGATTGACCAGCAGCCGCCCGCCCGACAGGCGCAGCGCGCGCGGCGTGTGGCTGTGCGCGCAGAGCAGCAGCGGCAGGTCGAGCCCCGCCGCCTCCGCCTCGATCCCGGCCAGGCGGCGGCGGCCGGTGCGGCCATCCGGCTGCACCTCCTCCATCCAGTAGGTCAGGTCGCTCTGCGGCGTGCCATGGCAGAGGAAGACCTCCTCGCCCAGCCGGGCGGTGGCCGGCAGGCCGCGCAGCCAGTCGCGCTGCGCCGGGGAGAGCTGCTCATGCGCCGCGCGGTCGGAACTGCCCATGGCCTCCGGCGCCAGCTCCGCCACCCAGCGGTCGTGATTGCCGCGCAGGCAGAGCATGCCGGGCCGCGCCATCAGCAGCGCGGCCGATTCGGCGGCCGCCAGCGGGCCGCTGACATGGTCGCCCAGGTTCAGGATGGTGGCGATGCCCAGGGCATCGATATCGGCCAGCACCGCGGCAAGCGCATCGGCATTGCCATGCACATCGGCGATCACGGCCAGGCGGTTCGGGACGGTCTGTGGCATGGCCCGAGCCTCGCAAGGCGGCGCGGGCCTGTCCATTGGCGATGCCGCCCGGCCCCGCCGCGCCCGGCGCGCTTGCGCCGCAATCGCAACGAAGCCGCGGCGTCGCCGGCGCCGCGCGGCTCAGTCCAGCGGGCGGCCCTGGGACTGGGCGGCGAGCGCCCGGGCCATCTGGCTCAGCGCCTCCTGGTGCCGCTCATTGTCGATCAGGGCGAAATTGCGCGCCAGTTCCAGGCACATGCGCTGCCGCACGCCGAGCGGCTGGGTGCTGCCATCCTCGTCCAGCCCCTCGAAGAACCAGGAGACGGGGACCGCCAGGACGGTGGCGATCTCGAACAGCCGGCCGGCCGAGATGCGGTTCAGCCCGCGCTCGTACTTATGCGCCTGCTGGTAGGTCACCCCGATCATGCTGGCCAGCTGCTGCTGCGACAGGCCGAGCATCAGCCTCCGCTCGCGGATGCGCATGCCGACATGCCGGTCCGCCTGACGCGCGCGTTGGGTGGAGGAGTCATCCGACTCGTCCCCGGAGGGAACGCGATCGACGTCGCTGTCAGCCATGCTCTGCCCTGCCAGTTGGTTGGTGGTTCAACCCTAAATAGTATTACAGACTTTGCAGTTTATCGCCATTCGCTATCGCAAACTTAACAACTCCGTGATCGACGGGCTGTTGCGCCTCGAATGCATCACGGTCGCGTCAAGACAGGGAGCCGGACGGGCCCGCGCCACCGGGCAGGGTGGCGGCGCGGGGCCCGCTCCGGCTCAGCCCTTCTGGCGCTGCAGCTCGGCCAGCTGCTGGCGCAGCTGGCGCAGCTCGGCCTTCAGCTCGGCCACCTCGGCGCTGTCCTCGGCCGAGGGCTGCGCCGTGCCGCCGGCCTTCGGGCCGAAGGGGCTGAACAGCGACATGGCGCGCTCCATCATCGCCATGTTCTGCTTGCCCACCTCCTCCAGCCCGGCCAGCGGGTTGAAGCCGCCCATCGCCTGCTCGACGGAGGCGCGCATCTGCTCCTGCTGGCGGGCGAAGCTGCCCATGGTGGCCTCCAGATAGCGCGGCACCAGGGACTGCAGGCTGTCGCCATAGAAGCCGATCAGCTGGCGCAGGAAGGGCGTGGGCAGCAGGTTGCGGCCCTTCGCCTCCTCCTCGACGATGATCTGGGTCAGCACGCCACGGGTGATGTCGTCGCCCGATTTGGCGTCATAGACGACGAAATCCCGCCCCTCGCGCACCATGCGCGCCAGATCCTCCAGCGTGACGTAGGAGGAGGCCTCGGTGTTGTAGAGCCGCCGGTTGGCGTATTTCTTGATGACGACCGTGGGCTTGCCCTGCTCTTCGGCCGGGGGCTGCTGTTTTGCCTGTTCTGCCACTGGTCCCTCCCATCCCGCGTTTCGTGGTCGCGACGACGCTAGCATGCGTCATGATGCAGTGCGAACAGCTTCGCGCGCCCTTCCTTGGCGCGCCCGGGGCGCTATGTTCCGGCCCTGCCGCGCCGCGGTGCAGCAGAAGGGACGCACACGGGACAGGGCATGGCAGGGCGCGAGAAGGAGCCGCCGCAGGGCGCCGGGCCGGGCGATGCGCCGGGCCAGGGCCCGCAGGGGCTGGACCAGCTGGCAGAGGATTGGATCACGCTGTGGCAGAGCGAGATCAGTGCATGGGCGGCCGATCGCGAGCTGGCCGAGGCATGGTCCAGCTGGGCCGCGCTGGGCGCCGCCTGGCTGCGCGCCGCCAGCACGCCGCCGCCGGGCCGCGGCTTCGCGCCGCCCTTCCCGCCGCCCGGCTTTCCCCCTGGCTTTCCCCCCGGCTTGCCTCCCACCGGCCTCGGCCCGGCGCCCTTCGCCGCCTGGCCGGGCTTCGCCGCGCCCCCCGCCTCCCCGCCTTCCCCCTCTCCGCCCTCTTCCTCTCCCGCGGGGGCGCCGCCGCATGACCCTGCCCCGCCGCCGCGGCCCGCGCCCGCTGCCGCTGCACCTGAACCTGGCGCTGCTGCGCGGTATGGGGGCGGCGCTGAGCCTGGGCCCGGCGGGCAGCGCGATGCCCTTCTCGCCCGGCTCGCCGAGCTGGAGCGACGCCTGGCCGATCTCGAATCCGGGCCGGGCGGAGCTGCAGCGGATCAGCCACGCCCTCGCGGAAGGCGGCCACGATCCTGAGCGCTTCCGCGCCGCCGTGCTGCGCCGCCTGGCGCGGCAGGACCGGGCGCTGATCGCCGGCCTCGCCGCCTATCGCCGCCACCCCTATCGCCGCGAGATGCCGCCTCCCCCGGTGCTGTGGCAGGAGGGCGACAGCCGCCTGCTGGATTACGGCGGCGAGGGCCCGCCGGTGCTGGTCGTGCCCTCCCTGGTCAACCGGGCCGAGGTGCTGGACCTGATGCCCGGCCATTCCCTGCTGCGCTGGCTGGCCGGCCAGGGCTGCCGCGTCCTGCTGCTGGACTGGGGCTGGCCGGAGGAGGCCGAGCGCGGCTTCACCCTGACCGACTACATCGCGGGGCGGCTGGAACGCGCCATCGCCGCGCCGGCGCTGGCCCCGCTGGGGAAGCTGGCGCTGGTCGGCTACTGCATGGGCGGGCTGCTGGCGCTGGCCGCGGCGCTGCGCCGGCCGGAGCGGCTGCGCGGCCTGGCCCTGCTGGCGACCCCCTGGGATTTCCATGCCGGCGATGCCGCCACGCGGGAGCGCGCCCTGGCGCTGTCGGCCCTGCTGCCCGGGCTGGAGCCGCTGCTGCAGGCCCAGGGCGCGCTGCCGGTCGATGTCATCCAGACGCTGTTCGCCGGCCTCGACCCCTGGGGCATCGCCGCCAAGTTCCGCGCCTTCGCCGCCATGGAGCCAGACAGCCCGCGCGCCTGCATGTTCGTGGCGCTGGAGGATTGGCTGAACGATGGCATCCCGCTCGCCGCGCCGGTGGCGCGGGAGGCGCTGGGCGGCTGGTACGGGCGGAACGAGACGGCGCGGCTGCGCTGGCGTGTCGCCGGCGCGGTGGTGGACCCGGCGGCGCTGCGGCTGCCCAGCTTCGTCGCCATCCCGCAGGCCGACCGCATCGTGCCGCCGGATTCGGCCGCGGCGCTGGCGGCGCTGCTGCCGGCTGCCCATATCCGCCGCGTGCCGGCCGGGCATATCGGCATGGCCGCCGGCAGCCGGGCCGAGACGGTGCTCTGGCAACCGCTGCGGGAATGGCTTGGCCCCTTGTAGCGGTCCCGTTTTGCGGCGCACATTACGCCCAGCCGCGGCCACGCCGCAGCGGCCCTGCCCCGCCCGGCGCCCGCCGCCCCCGGCAGGCCGACCCGGAGCCCGGATCGGCAGGGCCGCCAAACACCAGGAGGGAGTCACCCAGCCATGACCGACATCGTCATCGCCGCCGCCGCGCGCACCCCTGTCGGCGCCTTCAACGGCGCCTTCGCGTCGCTGCCGGCGCATGCGCTGGGCGCCGCCGCCATCCAGGCTGCCCTGTCCCGCGCCGGTATCCAGGCCAGCGAGGTGGACGAGGTCATCCTCGGCCAGATCCTGACCGCGGGCGCCGGGCAGAACCCGGCCCGCCAGGCCTCGGTGCATGCCGGCATCCCGGTCGAGCGCACAGCCTTCGGCATCAACCAGCTCTGCGGCTCCGGCCTGCGCGCCGTGGCGCTGGCCGCCCAGCAGATCGCCACCGGCGATGCCGCCATCGTCGTCGCCGGCGGGCAGGAGAGCATGACCCAGGCGCCGCATTGCGCGCAGCTGCGCGCCGGCGTGAAGATGGGCGACTTCCAGATGGTCGACACCATGATCCGCGACGGGCTGTGGGACGCCTTCAACGGCTACCACATGGGCAACACCGCCGAGAACGTCGCCCAGAAGTTCCAGATCACCCGCGAGCAGCAGGACGAGTTCGCCTACAACTCCCAGCGCAAGGCGGGCGAGGCGATGAAGTCCGGCGCCTTCAAGGACGAGATCGCGCCCATCACCGTCAAGGGCCGCAAGGGCGACACGGTGGTCGACGCCGACGAATACCCGAAGCCCGAGACCACGCTGGAGGTGCTGGCCAAGCTGCGCCCGGCCTTCGCCAAGGATGGTTCGGTCACCGCCGGCAATGCCTCGGGCCTGAATGACGGCGCCGCCGCCATCGTGGTGATGACCGCGGCCGAGGCCGCCAGGCGCGGCCTGACGCCGCTGGCGCGCATCGCCTCCTGGGCCACCGCCGGCGTCGATCCCTCGATCATGGGCACCGGCCCGATCCCGGCCAGCCGCAAGGCACTGCAGAAGGCCGGCTGGAACATCCAGGACCTCGACCTGATCGAGGCCAATGAGGCCTTCGCCGCCCAGGCCTGCGCGGTGAACAAGGAGATGGGCTGGGACACCTCCAAGGTGAACGTGCATGGCGGCGCCATCGCCCTGGGCCACCCGATCGGCGCCTCGGGCGCCCGTGTGCTGACCACCCTGCTCTACGGGATGAAGGCGCGCGGCGCGAAGAAGGGCCTGGCCACGCTGTGCATCGGCGGCGGCATGGGTGTCGCCATGTGCCTCGAGGCCGCCTGAGAAAGTAAAGGCCGGGGGGACAGGGTCCCCCCGGACTCCGCCTTCAGTGGGGCAGTTTTTCCACCGCCGTCAGCAGGCAGCCGGGGCGCGCGGTGTGGATGTTGATGTGGCGGGTGCGCGGATCGTCCAGCGCCCGCTGCAGCAGGGGGGCCACCGCGGGCCCTTCGGCGATGCCGCCCAGATCGTAGAGGCACAGCGCCGCTTCGTCATAGGAGCGGACGGAGACGATGGCGTTCGCCAGCACGATCGGCGCGATCTCGTCCTCCGCCGCATAGGCCGCGCAATCCCGCGCATGCAGGAAGATCGGACTCGGCGTCCAGTAGACGCCCTGCGGCTGCGGCAGGTCGTAGCTGCCGAGCAGCATCTCCTCCCCCATCTCGCCGAGTTGCAGACAGTGCCGGCAGGGAAAGCCCGGGCCGTCCACCACGCGGCGATGCAGCTTCTGGCCGCGATCGTCGAGGCCGGTGGCGCGCCAGCGCGCGGCGGTGGCGCTGGGGATGGGGGTGCAGCGGAAGCGGGACATGCAGGGCTCTCCTCTTGGTGGGGGGAGCCTCGCCCGGGCGGCAGCCGGGCCGCCATCCGGGGGTTGCGGCGATTCGAGAGAAGCGCAGCAGAGCGTTCTTTTTTGAAAAAAAGAACCAAAAAACTTTTGTCAGTTGGCGTCCCGCGAATGGCCTGAGGCGGGACGCCAAACTGACAGAAAGTCTTTTTGCTTCTTTTTCTTCAGAAAAAGAAGATTCTTACTAACAGAAATGCGCCCCGCGCGCCTCCACCGGCAGCATGTACAGCGACTGGCTCGCCGTCATGAACAGCACGTTCCGCCGCGTGCCGCCGAAGCAGAGATTGCTGCAGATTTCGGGAAGGCGGATCTGGCCGATGCGCTCGCCATCGGGGGCGAAGACATGCACCCCGTCATACCCCTCTCCCACCCAGCCGGCGGAGGACCAGAGATTGCCCTCGGTGTCGCAGCGTATGCCGTCCGCCAGGCCGGATTTGCCGTCCAGCGCCATGTCGACGAAGACCCGCGGGTTGCGCAGGCTGGCGCCGTCCACGTCGAAGGCCCAGACGACATTGCGCGCCTCGGGGTAGTGGCTGCTGCCGGTGTCGGCGACATAGAGGATGCGGTAGTCCGGGCTGAAGCACAGGCCGTTCGGCTTGAAGGGCTGGTCCGCCACCTTGGTCACCGCGCCCGATTGCGCGTCGATGCGGTAGACGGCTTCCTTGATGAAGGGGCGCGGGCTGCCGGTCTCGTGCCGCTGGCCCTCATAATCCATCAGCGCGCCATAGCCGGGGTCGGTGAACCAGATGCTGCCATCGCCCGGATGCACCACGCCGTCATTGGGGGCGTTGAACTCCCCATCCGGCCCGCGCGCGGCCAGGATGGTGACATCGCCATTCGGCTCGTAGCGCACCACGTCGCGGTGGCGGTGCCGCATGGCGATCTGCCGTCCCTCGCGGTCGAAGGTGTTGCCATTGGCGAAGCCGGAGGGGCTGCGGAAGCGGCGGGCGACATGCCGGTCCTCCTCGATCAGCCGCAGGCATTCATCGTTCGGGATGTCGGAGAAGATCAGGAAGCGGCCGGTGGCGTGCCAGGCCGGCCCCTCGGCCCAGCCCATGCCGGTATGCACCCGGCGGATCGCGGCATTGCCGAGCTTGGCGCGGAAGCGGCGCGGGTTCAGCACCAGCACGTCGGGGTCGGGGTAGCGCAGCGGCGGCGCCCCCGGCCCGTAATCGCGCTGGGCCAGAACAGGGGTGCCGCTGCCGGCGAGCAGCCCGCCGGCCAGCATGCCGCCAAGCACGGCCCGCCGCGGCGGGGTGGCGATCTGGAACATGTTGGGTCCTCCCAGACGGCCGGACCGGTGCCGGCCTTGGGCCGGACTATAGGTGCGGCGCCGAGTCGCGCCGCATCGCCTCCTCGCGAGCGGCCCAGACCCCCTCGGGCACCAGCACCCGCCGCCCGGGGCGGATCGAGGCGCCATGCGCCGGCAGCACGCCGTACATGCTCTTGCGGGCCTCCACCAGCACCAGCCCGGCGAAGCGCGGCGCCAGGCTGCGCCCCGCCCCTTCCCACAGCCCGGCGGCGCGCAGCAGCAGCCGCGCCTGGAAGGGGGGCGTGAACAGCGCCGTGTCGCGCCGCTCGGCGGTGAACATGTTGCGCTCCAGCAGGCGGGAGAGCTGGCCGGTGGAATAGGGCCGCCCCTGGCCGAAGGGCGTGCTGTCCCGGTGTGCCCAAAGCCCGCGGCGGTTCGGCGCCACGATCAGCACCCGGCCATCATCCTTCAGCACGCGCCACACCTCGCGCAGCGCGCGGCGGTCATTCTCCGCCCCCTCCAGCCCATGCACCAGCAGCACGCGGTCGAAGCTGAGATCGGGGAAGGGCAGCGCCGCATCCTCGACCCGCGCGGTCAGCGAGGCGGCGCCCGGCGGCCAGGGCACCGTGTCGGTCTCCGGCAGGCTGGCGGCCAGGATGCGGCTGGCCTGGTCGCGCCACAGCCGCAGATAGGGCGCGGCATGGCCGAGGCCCAGCACCTCCCGCCCGGTCAGGTCCGGCCACAACCGCGCCAGCCGCTCCCGCAGCAGGCGCGCGGCGACCAGGCCGAGCGGCGAGGCGTAGAAATCCCGGTGACCATGGTTGTCCGCGTGGACCTCAGCCTTCATGTCCCTGGATATAGGGCGTCCGGACCGGCATGGCACGCCTTGGCTGGGGCGCGGCGGGCGGAAAGCGATCCGCCGCCGGCCCCTTGCGAAGCCTGGCGGACCGCTCCAACCATGGCGCCACGCCGGAAGCCCCGCTTCCCCCAGAGATCCGAGGAGATGCCGCCATGGCTGTCACCGTCCAGGCCGTGCCCTGCCTGTCCGACAATTACGCCTGGATGCTGCGTGACCAGGCCACCGGCACCGTGGCCATCTGCGACCCCGGCGAGGCGAAGCCGGTGATCGAGGCGCTGGAGGCCGCCGGCGGCCGCTGCGACATCATCCTGCTGACCCACCACCATCCGGACCATGTCGACGGGGTGGAGGAGGTACGCGCCCGCTTCGGCGCCCGGGTGATCGGCGCCGCCACCGACGCCCACCGCCTGCCCAAGCTGGACCAGGCCATCGCCCCCGGCGACACGGTGGCGATCGGCGCCACCACCGGCACGGTGATCGACAGCCCCGGCCACACCATCGGCCATGTCGCCTTCCACTTCCCCGAGGGCGCCGTGCTGCTCTGCGGCGACACGCTGTTCTCGCTGGGCTGCGGCCGGCTGCTGGAAGGCACGGCCGAGGACATGTTCCGCGCCCTCTCCCTGCTGAAGCCGCTGCCGGATGAGACGCTGGTCTGCTGCGGCCATGAATACACCGAGAGCAATGCCCGCTTCGCCCTGACGGTGGAGCCCGACAATGCCGCGCTGCGCGAACGCGCCGCCGAGGTGCAGGCCGCCCGCGCCGCCGGCCAGCCCACCCTGCCGGTCACGCTGGGGCGGGAGAAGGCGACCAACCCCTTCCTGCGCGCGCCCACCGCCGCCGAGCTGGGGCGCATCCGCGCGGGCAAGGACAATTTCCGCGGCTGATTCCTGTGGGGAGGCTTTGCCTCCCCACACCCCACCACCGGGGTGGCGCGGCCACCCCGGACCCCGCGTTCAGACAACCAGGACAACGTCCCGATGAAGCTGTTCCACTCGCCCTCCTCCCCCTTCGTCCGCAAGGTCATGGCCTGCATCATCCTGCGCGGGCTGGAAGGCCGGGTGGAGCTGCTGGCGACCAACGCCCATGCCAGCCCCGAAGCGCTGCTGGGCGCCAACCCGCTCAGCAAGGTGCCGGCCCTGCTGACCGATGAGGGCGTCGCCATCTTCGACAGCCCGGTGATCTGCGAATATCTGGACGGGCTGGGCAATGCCGCGCCGCTCTTCCCGACCGCCGGGCCGAAGCGCATCGCCGCCCTGGTGATGCAGGCGCTGGCCGATGGCATGATGGACGCCGCCGTGGCCCGCCGCATGAGCGACACCCTGCCGCAGGATGACGGGCGCAAGGCCTTCTCCGCCCGCCAGAAGGCCGCCGTGGACCGCGGCCTGGCCACGCTGGAAGCCAGCCCGCCGCAGGGCCTGTCGGATATCGGCGCCATCTCGGTGGCCTGCGCGCTCGGCTATCTCGATTTCCGCTTCGCGCATGAGCCCTGGCGCGAGACGCATCCGAAGCTGGCCGCCTGGTATGAGGGCGTCGCCGCCGCCCCGGCCATCGCCCGCACCGCGCCGCCCGCCGCCTGATGGATCTGCGCGACCCCTCCCTGCCGGCGGCGGCGGTCATCGCCGCCCTCGGCCTGGCCCCTCACCCCGAGGGCGGGCATTTCCGCGAGATCTGGCGCGACCGGCCGGCGGATGGGTCGCGCGGCGCCGGCACGGCGATCTACTTCCTGCTGGCCGCGGGCGAGGCCAGCCACTGGCACCGGGTGGACGCGGCGGAGGCCTGGCACTGGTATGCCGGCGCTCCCCTGCTGCTCTCCATCGCCGCCGAGGGTGGGCCGGTGCGGGAACACCGCCTCGGCCCCGATCTGGGCGCCGGCGAAGAACCCTTCGGCCTGGTGCCGCCGGGCGAATGGCAGGCGGCGAAGAGCCTCGGCGGCTGGACGCTGGTGGGCTGCACCGTCTCCCCCGCCTTCGACTTCGCGGGCTTCACCCTGGCGCCGCCGGGCTGGCATCCGTGAGCGATTCCCTCGCCTGGGACAGGCGCTACGCCGAGCAGCCCTGGATGTTCGGCCGCGCCCCCAACCGCTACCTGGAAAGCTTCGCCCCCCGGCTGCGGCCGGGCATGCGGGCGCTCAGCCTCGGCGATGGCGAGGGGCGCAACGGAATCTTCCTGGCGCGGCTGGGGCTGCAGGTGACGAGCGTGGACTGGTCCGCCGCCGGCACGGCGCGCGCGGCCGACTGGGCGCGGGCGGAGGGGGTGGCGCTAGAGACCGTCACCGCCGATCTGACGCGCTGGGACTGGCCCGAGGCGCGCTACGATCTGATCGCCTGGGTGTTCCTGCACCTGCCGCCCGCGGATCGGGCGGTGGTGGCGGCTGCCGCCTGCCACGCGCTCGCCCCGGGCGGGAGGCTGCTGCTGGAGGGCTTCACCCCTGCCCAGCAGGGCCGCCGCAGCGGCGGGCCGCGCGAGCCGGCCCTGCTCTGGACACGGGAAGCCGCGGAAGTGGCCTTCGCCGGGCTGGAGCTGGAAGAGTGCCTGGCCGGCACGGTGCTGCTGGATGAGGGCCCGAAGCACCAGGGCCCGGCCGAGCTGCTGCGCGGCCTCTGGCGCCGCCCCGCCTGAGGAATCAGGGCGCGCGATAGGCCGAGCCATCCACCGCCCGCGCCGGGTGGCGGCGGTAGCGGCCGCGCTGCGGCACGGCGATCTCCTCGAAATGCTCGGCCAGCTCATGCAGCGCGGCGAGCATCTCCGGCCCATGCATGGCCTGGCCATGGCCGGTCACCACCAGCTCCGGCTCCAGCTCCGCCAGGCGGCGGACCGAGGCGCCGGCGGCCACCCAGTCGGTGGTGAAATAGGCCGGCGGCCCGTGCAGCTCGGCCTTCTGCACCGCCACCGAATAGGCCGATTCCTGCTTGGTGGTGACAAAGGCGTCGCCGGCGATCAGCGTGGCATCCGCTTCGCGCCAGAAGGCGACATGGCCGGCGCTGTGGCCCGGCGTGTGCAGCCAGCGCCAGCCGGGCAGGCCGGGCACCCTTCCATCCTCCGGCAGGGCGTAGAGCCGGTTGCCGACATCGACCGGCCCGCGCGGATAGAGCCGCCCCAGCGCCGCCATGGCGCCACCGCCCACCATCGAATCGCCCGGGGGATAGGAGGCCTCGCCGCGCAGATAGGGCAGTTCCAGCGGATGCGCATAGACCGGTGCGTCCCATTCCGCCGCCAGCTCCTGCAGCGCGCCGACATGGTCGAAATGACCATGCGTCATCAGGATGGCGGCGGGGCGGGCATGGCCGCCGAAGCGCGCGGCGGCGGCGCGGCGGATCAGCCCGGCGGTGCCGTGCAGCCCGGCATCGACCAGCACCCAGTTGCGGTCGCCGGCCTCCCGCACCCCGCAGAACACCACATTGACCAAGGCGAGGCGGCGATAGGCGAGGTCCGGCGCGATCTCCCGCGCCGGTTCGTCATGCCCCGCCTCCGGGAAGGGGGCGATGGCGCTGGGTGGCAGGGGCAGGGATCCGGTCATGGCGGGGCGTCCTCCTGGGAAGGGAACCCGGCCCTCGCGGCGGGGTTCCGCCTCGCCGCCCGGCCGCCGGCCATTCTCCGCGGCGGCGCGATGCCCGGCCTCTCAGCGCGGCCAGGCGCCGGGGGAGGCGGAGGCCGGGCGGCGGCGCCTCACCGCCCTGCCCGCCGGCAACCGCGCCGCAGCCAGGGCGTTGCCCTTTCGCAAGAGAGACGAGGTCCATCATGGGATTCCTGGCCCGCACCGCGATCACCGCCTTCGCCTTCTGGTGCGCCGCCATGCTGGTGGGCGGCATCAGCTTCAGCGGCCCCTTCAACCTGGTCATCGCGGCCATCGTCTTCGGCGTCGTCAACGCGCTGATCCGGCCGGTGGTGATGCTGCTGTCGCTGCCGCTGAACATCGTCACGCTGGGCCTGTTCACCCTGGTGGTGAACGCCGCCATGCTGGGGCTGACCGCGCTGCTGATGCCGGGCATGCGGGTGGCGAGCTTCGGCGCCGCCTTCCTGGGCGCGCTGGTGGTGGCCATCGTGTCCTGGATCGCCAACCGCGCCGTGGGCGACGGCGCCGCCCCGGCGCGCTGAGCCGCGCGGCGGGGAGAGCCCCGCCCCGCCGGGCCTCAGCCCCGCAACCGGTGCGGCCCCGCCATGGCGGGGCCGGACCCTTCAGTACATGTGCTGGCCGCCATTGATCGACAGGGTCGAGCCGGTGATGAAATCGGCCTCGTCCGCGGTCAGGAAGCAGACGCCGCGGGCGATGTCGTCCGCCGTGCCCAGCCTGCCGCGCGGGATGCGCGCCACGATCTTCTGCAGCACATCCTCCGGCACCGCGCGCACCATCTCGGTATCGACATAGCCGGGGGCGATGGCGTTGACGGTGATGCCGGCGCGCGCGCCTTCCTGGGCGAGCGCCTTGGTGAAGCCGTGGATGCCGGATTTGGCGGCGGCGTAGTTCACCTGGCCATACTGGCCGGCCTGGCCGTTGATCGAGCCGATATTGACGATGCGGCCGAACTTCCGGGCGGTCATGCCCTCCCAGACCAGCTTGGCCAGGTTGAAGCAGGAGCCGAGATTGGTGTCGATCACCTCGTCCCACATGGTGCGGTCCATGCGCTTCATGGTGCCGTCGCGGGTGATGCCGGCATTGTTCACCAGGATCTCGATCGGGCCGTGCTCGGCCTCGATCTTCGCCACGGCGGCCTTGCAGGCCTCGAAGTCGGAGACGTCGAACTTGATGGTCGGGATGCCGGTGCGCTCGGTGAAGGCGGCGGCGGCGGCGTCATTGCCGGCATAGGAGGCGACCACCTTGCGGCCCGCCTTGTGCAGCTGTTCGCTGATGGCGGCGCCGATGCCGCGCTGCCCGCCGGTGACCAGGGCGAGTCGTGCCATTGACGGTGTCCTCCTTCTGAAGATTGGGGCGGTGGCGACGCCATGGGATCGGTTCCCTCGGGCATCGCATCACAGACGGCCGGCGCGCGCCATGGCCCATGCGGGCCGGATTGCAGGGGGCGGCGCCGGCGGGCTCAGGATGCGGTCGCGCGGCAACCGGCGCGGCGGCCCGCCCGCGCGGCCAGGGCCGGGACCGCCCGGTCGGGGGCGGAGGGGCGGGATGGCAGGCCGGGCCAGGCACGCATGGGCGATTCGCTCCGTATTGCAGGGCGAGCCTAGGATCTGGGGCGGGGCCGCGCCAGGGCTTCACAAGCCTGCCATCGTTCTTGAACCGTAAAGGATTTTGTGCTACTCACAAAAAGTTGAGAGCGAATAAGCCCCGATCGCTCGGCCATAACTCCATGGATAACATAGGGAAAACGCCATGGCTTCAGCCCTGCCTCGTTCCGTCGCGGGTTCGGCACCCCTGCCTGCCACGGTGGACCGAAACGCCTTGCTGCTGATGCTGTCCTATGTCGAGGCCGAGTGCCGCCGGATGGGCGCCGCGCAGGCGGCTGAGCATGCTGCTGCCGCCGCCTCCTGCCTGCCCTTCGTGGCGGCGGAGATGCACTGGCCCTTGCGGGTGGATCTGCCGCCCAGCTGACCTGCCCGGGCAGGGTTGCACCGGGACGGGGCAGCCCTGCCATTCAGGCCTCGCACAGCTTCGTTGCGCTTTTGTCTGGCCCTGGCGGCGCAGGACGTGTATCCGGCGCCCGCATCCGCAACGGCAGGCTTTTCACCATGGACACCCCGATTGCCGCGGTCCTCTGGACCCACCAGGCGCAGCGCGATCTCGCGGCGGTTCTCCGCCTGCTGGGCCATGCCGAGCGCTGCTGCCTCGAGGCCGGCTCGGAGGAGGCGGCGAGCCTGGTGGCCGAGGCGATGTCGGTGCTGGCGCGCGATGGCGCCGCCCGCAAGATGGCGGCCTGAGCAGCCGCCGGGCGCCAGCGGCGCCCGGCCCTGACAGAAAGAAGATAGGGGTCCGGGGGAATTCCTTCCCCCGGCCTTTTTCATGCCGAGGCCACGCCATCCGGCCGTGGCCCGCCGGCCATCCAGTCCAGCAGCTCCACCGTGTGCACCGCCGGCACCGCGCCGCCGCCGAGCTGGGTGAGGCAGCCGATATTGCCGCTGGCGATCACCTGCCCGCCGGTGCGGGCCAGGTTGTCCAGCTTGCGCGCCTTCAGCTGCCCGGCGATCTCCGGCTGCATCAGGTTGTAGGTGCCGGCGGAGCCGCAGCAGAGATGCGACTCGACCGGCTCCTTCACGGTGAAGCCGGCCTTCTGCAGCAGCTGCTTCGGCGCGGCCGTGATCTTCTGCCCATGCTGCAGCGAGCAGGCGGCGTGGTAGGCGACGGTCAGCCCCGGCGCCGCGCGGCTGGGCGCGTAGCCATATTGCAGCAGCACCTCTGAGATGTCGCGCGCCCGCCCCGCCACCGCGGCGGCGCGGGAGGCCCAGGGCTCCGCCTCGGCGCGGAACATGAAGCCGTAATCCTTCACCGTGGTGCCGCAGCCCGAGGCGTTGACGACGATGGCGTCCAGACCCTCGCCCTCGATCTCGCGCATCCAGGCGGCGATGTTGGCGCGGGCGAGCGCCATGGCCGGGTCATGCTGGCCCATATGGTGGTTCAGCGCGCCGCAGCAGCCCTGGCCCTCGGCCACCACCACCTCCAGCCCGAGGCGGGTGAGCAGGCGGATGCTGGCCTCGTTGATCGAGGGGGCGAGCACCTGCTGGGCGCAGCCGGTCATCAGCGCGACGCGGCCGCGCCGCGCGCCATCGGCCGGGTGGATGCGCGGCGGCAGCGGACGGGCCGGCGGCAGGCTGGCCGGCGCCAGGTCGAGCATGGCGCGCAGCCTGGTCGCGCTGGTGCCGCGGCCGGGGATCAGCCCGCGCAGCGGCCGGCCCAGCCGGGCCAGCGCCAGCGCGGCGCGGAAGCGGCGCGGATGCGGCAATGTCGCGCCCAGCAGGCGGCGCAGCGCGCGCTCGGGCCAGGGGCGGGTGTAGGTTTCCTCGATATAGCGCCGCGCATGGTCGACCAGGTGCATGTAGTGCACGCCCGAGGGGCAGGTGGTCATGCAGGACAGGCAGGAGAGGCAGCGATCGACATGCTTCACCACCGATTCGGTGGCGGGCTGGCCGCTCTCCAGCATGTCCTTGATCAGGTAGATGCGGCCGCGCGGGCTGTCGAGCTCATCGCCCAGCAGCACGAAGGTGGGGCAGGTGGCGGTGCAGAAGCCGCAATGCACGCAGGTCCGCAGGATGGTGTTGGAGGCGCTGAGATCGGCATCTTCCAGCTGCGCCGCGGTGAAATGGGTCTGCATGGCGGGTCCGTTTCCTCTGCCGCCAGGGTGGGCCGAAGGGCGGGGCCGGGCAAGCGCCGGCGTCGCCGGTCTTTTCGAATCCTTAAGAAAAACAGCTGTATCCTAGGGATCGCGAAAATGTCATAAGGCGCAGCGAGGAGACACGGAATGTTGATAACCAATCTGCCCGCCACGGCCCCCCTGACCAGCGCCAGCCCGGTTGCCCAGCCCGGCGGCGCCGCCGAGCAGGCGCGGCTGGCGACCCTGCTGCAAGTGCCGCGCCCCAGCCTGCCGCCGCGCCCCGCCGGGCGCTGACCACCGCCCCGGCGGCGCGCGCTCAGCCGCGCAGCCGCCCGGGGTTGAACAGGAAGTCCGGGTCCAGCGCCGCCTTCACCCGCGCCCCGATGGCGGCGAGCGCCGCCGGCTCCTCCGGCAGAACCGGCACCGCGCCGCGCAGCGAATCCGGCGCGCGGAACAGGGTGAAGCTGCCGCCCGAGGGCGCCGCCGCCGCCATCACCGCGCGATGCGCGGCCTCATTCGCCGGGCCCGCCACCCAGACCAGCCCGCCGCCCCAATCCAGCAGCAGCTTCGCCGGGAAGGCCGCGCGCAGCGCCGCCACCGCCGCCGGCGCGGCGCTCGGCCGCAGCGAGAGGCGCCACACCGCCTCCCCCGGCGCGGCGCCGAGCGCGCGCGCCTCCCGCACCGACTGCCAGAGCGGCGCGTCCTCCTCGATGCGCGCCGCCACGCCATGGAGCGCCAGCAGCGCCGCCAGCGCCGCCGCCCGCCGCGGCAGAAACTGAGAAAAATCCTCGAGGCGCAGCAGGGCGGTGGGGCCGGACAGGCCCGCCTGCGCATCGCCCTCCGGCAGCAGCGCCGCGCCGGAGACGCCATAGGGGCTGCCGAGCCCGGCCGAGAGCGCCGCCACCCCGGCGGCGATGTCCGCCACCGGCAGGGCCAGCGTCAGGCTGGCCTCGGGGCGCGGGGTCAGCTTCAGGGTGATCTCGGTCAGCACCGCCAGCGTGCCATGGCTGCCGGCCAGCAGCTTGCACAGGTCGAGCCCCGTGACGTTCTTGTGCACCCGCCCGCCGGAGCGGATCAGCTCGGCATGGCCGGTCACCGCGCGCACGCCCAGCACCTGGTCGCGCGCAGCGCGCCGCCGACATAGATGCGGCGCGGGCCGGACAGATTGGCGGCGACCAGCCCGCCCAAAGTCGGCGGCGTCGCCACCCCGAACAGCGCGGCATAATCCGGCGGCTCGGCCGGGATCATCTGGCGGTGTTCTGCCAGCGCCGCCTCGATCTCCGGCAGGGTCGTGCCGGCGCGGGCGGAGAGCACCATCTCCTGCGGCCGGTACAGGGTGATGCCGGTGAGCGCGCGGGTGGAAAGACGCCGCGGCGCGACCACCGGGCGCAGGCTGGCGGCCCGGCCGCCCAGGCCACTGACCGCCAGGGCCTGCCCCGCCGCGCGGGCGGCGCGCACCGCCTCCACCACGCCCGCCTCGGTGGCCGGCGCCTCCGCCAGGTCGAGCGCCGCGCTCATGCCGCGCGCCCCGGCGTGGCCAGCACCGGATTGCCCTCCAGCGGGAAGACCTTGGCCGGGTTCAGCAGCCATTGCGGGTCGAAGGCCGATTTGATGGCGCGCTGCTGCGCCAGCTCGGTCGCGGTGAACTGCACCGGCATCAGGTCGCGCTTCTCGACACCCACGCCATGCTCGCCGGTCAGGCAGCCGCCCACCTCGACGCAGAGCTTCAGGATGTCGGCGCCGAAGGCCTCGGCCTTTCGGAAGCTCTCCGGGTCGTTGGCATCGAACATGATCAGCGGGTGCAGATTGCCGTCGCCGGCATGGAAGATGTTGGCGACCTTCAGCCCATACGCCTCCGACATCTCCTGCATCCGCCGCAGCACGCGCGGCAGCTCGCCGGTCGGGATGGTGCCGTCCATGCAGAGGTAATCGGGGCTGATGCGGCCGATCGCGCCGAAGGCGCCCTTGCGGCCCTTCCAGATGGCCAGGCTCTCCTCCGCCGTCTCCGCCACCCTGAGCGAGATCGGCCCGAACCGCCCGCAGATTTCTTTCAGTTTTTCCAGGAGGGCATCCTGTTCCTCGGTGTTGCCCTCGACCTCGATGATCAGCAGCGCCTCGGCCTCCAGCGGGTAGCCGGCCTTCGCAAACGCCTCGCAGGCATGGATCGCCGGGCGGTCCATGAATTCCAGCGCCACCGGAATGATGCCGCTGGCGATGATGGCGTCCACCACCTCGCCCGCCACCTCGTTGCTCGGATAGGCGGCGAGCATCGCCCGCGCCCCTTCCGCCGCGCGCAGGATGCGCACCGTCACCTCGGTGACGATGCCAAGCTGCCCCTCGCTGCCGGTGATCAGCCCGAGCCAGTCATAGCCGGCCGAATCGAGATGCCCGCCGCCGAGGCGCAACACCTCCCCCTCCACCGTCACGAAGGTGACGCCGAGCAGGTTGTTGGCGGTGACCCCGTATTTCAGGCAATGCGCGCCGCCCGAATTCATCATGACATTGCCGCCGATCATGCAGGCGAGCTGGCTGGACGGGTCGGGCGCGTAGAAGAAGCCATCCGCCGCCACCGCCTGGGTGATGCCGAGATTGGTCACCCCCGCCTGCACCACCGCCAGGCGGTCGGCGTAATCGACCTCCAGGATGCGGTTCATGCGCATCAGCCCGATGACGATGCCATCCTCGAGCGGCAGCGCGCCGCCCGAGAGGCTGGTGCCGGCGCCGCGCGGAATGATGCGGATGCCCTCGGCATGGCAGTAGCGCAGCAGCGCCGCCACCTGCTCCGTCGTCTCCGGCAGGGCGACGGCCAGCGGCGGCTGGCGATAGGCGGACAGCCCATCCGTCTCATAGGCGCGCAGCCGCACCGGATCGCCGATCACGCCCGGGCCGCGCGCCGAATCCGGCAGGATGCGGCCGAGCGCCGCCAGGATCTCCGCCCGCCGCGCCAGCACGGCGGCTTTCGGCTGTGGCAGCTCGATCATGCTCCGCTTCCCCTTTTGCCCGGAGAATGAAGCCCGCCCGCCGCCACCGCAAGCGCACGCAAAAACGACGCCGTGGCAGGGCCATGGCGTCGTTTTGGAGCGGAAGAACCGCTGCGGCCGCCCCGATGGCCGGCCGCGCCCGATGTCAGCCCTGGCGGGCCTTCATGCGGGGGTTCTTCTTGTTCAGCACGTACAGACGGCCGCGGCGGCGCACCACCACGCAGTTCTTGTCGCGCGTCTTGGCGCTCTTCAGGCTGTTACGGATCTTCATCTCGGCACCCTCTTCGAGCGGGCGCGTATACGGCCCACCCCCCTCCCCGTCAATCTTTTCTGTCCGCTGCCGGCTTTCTGTCAGCTGCCGGTCAGGGCCGTGACGGGAGGCGCTGCACTCGGCAGGAACGCCGTCGCCCAGGGGCGAAAAGAGCGTGGCGGCGGCCCGCGATGCGCCCCACCTCGCGCTTCGCCCCACCTCGCGCTTCACGGTCCGCCTATCCGCAGAAGCCCACCTCACCGGGAGACGGCGGCAGCCCGAAAAAGAGTACGGCCTCACAAGGAGACGGCGGCAGCCTGACAGGAAAGAGAATCGGACAGGGCGGGGGCGAGGCTGCGGAACTCGGCGGCGCGCGGGGAATGGGCGCGCCAGGCCAGGCCCAATCCCCGGGTCTGCGGCGTGTCCAGCGGCTTCAGCAGCACCGAGGCGCCGGCCAGCACGCCCCCCTCCACCGCCAGCCGCGGCAGCAGCGTCACGCCCAGGCCGCCGGCCACCATCTGCACCAGCGTGTGCAGGCTGGTCGCGGCGAAGCTGTCCTGGCTGACCGTGGCGTGCAGCCCGCAGGCGGCCAGGGTGTGGTCGCGCAGGCAATGGCCATCCTCCAGCAGCAGCAGCCGCTCGCTGCCCAGCGCCGCGACCGGCACGGCCGGTTCATCCGCCAGGCGGTGGCCCTCCGGCAGCGCGGCGAAGAAGGGGTCCTCGGCCACGCGCAGCGTCTCGGCCTCCGGCAGGGCGGCCGGCAGGGCCAGCAGCAGCAGGTCGAGTCGCCCGGCCGAGAGGTCATCGGCCAGCCGGTCGGTCAGGTCCTCGCGCAGCCAGAGCTGCAGGCGCGGGAAGGCGCGGCGCAGCGCCGGCATCAGCCGCGGCAGCAGGAAGGGGCCGATGGTCGGGATGACACCGAGCCGCAGCGGGCCGGAGAAGGGGTCGCGCGCCGCCGCCGCCGTCTCCGCCACCGCGGCCAGCGCCGAGAGCGCCTGGCGGGCGCGCTCCACCAGCTGCAGGCCGAGCGGGGTGAAGACCGGGCGCTTGGCCGGGCCGCGCTCCAGGATGGCGGCGTCGAGCTGCCG
Source organism: Pseudoroseomonas cervicalis (assembly GCF_030818485.1). Lineage (NCBI taxonomy): Bacteria > Pseudomonadati > Pseudomonadota > Alphaproteobacteria > Acetobacterales > Roseomonadaceae > Roseomonas > Teichococcus cervicalis. The sequence continues at coordinate 2,311,713 of NZ_JAUTAJ010000004.1, forward strand.
CTCCAGCGCGATGATGCCGGCCGAGAGGGTGGATTGCGTGACGGCGCAGGAGAGCGCCGCCCGGCCGAAATGGCCATGGTCGGCCAGCGCCACCAGATAGCGCAGCTGCTGGGGGGTGGGGAGCGGAGTCATCGAGCGGACCGATGATTTCGTCGAAAACTATTCATTGGCATGTGTGCGTTGCACCATACATAAAGCGGCATGCAACGGGGAGGGCGGGAACGCCCTGGCCCGGTGCCCTGGATCGTTTTGTAAGGGGGTATCCACAGATGCTGACGGTTGGTGACAAGTTTCCCGCCTTCAACCTGACCGCCGTGAAGGGCGGCCCGGAGGGCCTGGAGGGCCCCGGCAAGTCCTTCGTGGAGATCTCGAACGAGTCGGATGCCGGCAAGTGGAAGATCGTCTTCTTCTGGCCGAAGGATTTCACCTTCATCTGCCCGACCGAGATCGCGGCTTTCGGCAAGCTGAACAACGAGTTCGCCGACCGTGACGCGGTGGTCTACGGCGCCTCCACGGACAGCGAGTTCGTGCACCTGAACTGGCGCGTGCACAACAACGACATCCGCGACCTGCCCTTCGCCATGCTGGCGGATGTGAAGCGCGAGCTGTCGAGCGCGCTCGGCATCCTCGACAAGCAGGCCGGCGTCGCGCTGCGCGCCACCTTCATCGTCGACCCCGAGGGCACCATCCAGTGGGCCTCGGTGAACGGCCTGAATGTCGGCCGCAACCCGCAGGAAGTGATCCGCGTGCTCGACGCGCTGCAGACGGACGAGCTCTGCCCCTGCAACTGGAACAAGGGCGGCGACACGCTGAACCCGGACCAGCTGTTCAAGGCTGCCTGATCCGGCGGGGGCGGCCCCGCGCCGCCCCCTCCCCGGCCGCGCCGCCCCCGCGCGGGGGCCCCGCGCGGCGGTGCGCCGAACCGGCCTGGTGCCGGCTCCGCCCACCTTACGTCACGTCCCTGCATCGCCCGTTTCACGCCAGACCGGAGGTATCCTTCGCATGTCGCTCGAAGCCCTGCGCGCCCGCCTGCCCGACTATGCCCGCGACCTGAAGCTGAACCTGGGCAGCCTGGCCACCGAGCCGGTGCTGACCGAGCAGCAGCGCGCCGGCACCTTCGTCGCCAGCGCCATCGCCAGCCGCAACGCCGTGGTGACCAAGGCGCTGATCGCCGAGTTCGGCGCCCAGCTCTCGGCCGAGGCGCTGCTGGCCGCCAAGGCCGCCGCCGCGATCATGGGCATGAACAATGTCTATTACCGCTTCACCCATCTGGTGGGCGGCGACTATCCCGGCCTGCCGGCCAAGCTGCGCATGAACGTCATGGCCAAGCCGGGCGTCGAGAAGGTGGATTTCGAGCTGTGGTCGCTCGCCGTCTCCGCCATCAATGGCTGCGGCATGTGCATGGAGAGCCATGAGAAGGTGGTGAAGCATGGCGGCCTGACCAGCGAGCAGGTGCAGGCCGCGGTGCGCATCGCCGCCGTGGTGCATGCCGTCGCCGGCGTGGTCGATGCCGAGGATGCGCTGGCCGAGTGAGGCCGCGGGGCCGGCCCCAGGGCCGGTCCCTGGGCCGGTTCAGGCGCCGCGAGCGGGGCCGGGTTCCGCAAGGGGCCCGGCCTCTGCCGTTTTTCGCGGCATTTTAACCCGACCGGGCGCAAACTCCGCTCGGGTCATGCGTTCATCGCATGGGGTTCCGCTGAAAATGCAGGCAAATTTTCTGCTGCACCGCGAAAAACTGCTTGCATACGAACGACCCCTGACCTATCTTTCCTCTCGCAGCACACAGTTCGCTGTGTCGCTGTCTTTCTTGGACGTTTCCTCCCTAAACTCGGCGGTGCTTCGGCACCGCCTTTTTTTTGCCCGCGCGCCAGGGCGCGGCCGAAGCGCGACCGCGGGCCGCCCCACCGACAACAAGATTCAGACGCGCAGGAAGGACCAGTCGGCCTCGACCAGGCCGTCCAGCAGCGTGGTCAGATCCTGCCGCAGCCGCGCCATGCCGGGCGCCCGCTCGATCGCCGCCTCATCCATGTAGAGGCCGCGGGCGATCTCGATCTGCAGCACATGCACCGATTCGCGCGGCCGGCCGTAATGGCGGGTGACATAGCCGCCGGCATAGGGGTCGTTGCGCCGCACCCGGTAGCCCATGGCCCAGAGCTGCTCCTCCACCCGCCGCACCGCGCGGCCATGGCAGGCGGTGCCATGCGCATCGCCCAGCACCATGTCGGGCGCGTTGGCGCCATGGCCGGGATGCGCCGGCATGGAATGGCAATCGATCAGCAGGCAGCAGCCGAAGGCCTCGCGCGTCTCGGCGATCAGCCCGGCGAGCGCCGCGTGATAGGGCTGCCAGCAATGCTGGATGCGCTCCTCCGCCTCGCGGAAGGGCAGGCGGCGGCGATAGACCGGCTCGCCATTGGCCACCACGCGCGCGATGGTGCCGAGCCCGGCGCCGACCCGCGGGCTGGCGCTGTTCACCCAGGCCGGCAGCGGCCCGTCGAACATGGTCGGGTCCAGCTCCCAGGGCTCGCGATTGGCGTCGCAATAGACACGCGGGAAATTCGCCGCCAGCAGCGGGATGCCGAGGCCGGGGGCGGCGCCCCACAGCTCCTCAACGAAACTGTCCTCGGAACGGCGCACCGCATGCGAGTCGAGCCGCGATTCGGCCAGGAAGGCGGGCGGGTAGTGGCGGCCGGAATGCGGCGAGGCCAGCACCAGCGGTGCGCGCTGCCGGTCCGGGCGCGACAGCTCGAAGGGGCCGGGCGCGGATTGCCCGGCGAGGAGCGGCATCGGAAGATCCATGATCCGTCGCCATCAAGCCACAGCGCAACGCCGCTGTCACGCGCAGGGGGCCCCAGCATGCGGGAGGCCGCGGGGCGGCGACAGGATTTTTGCGGCGGCGGCGAAACCCCTCTTGCCCACCCCCGCCCTCCGGGCTAAAGACCCGGCCCTGCCGGCGGGCGCGTAGCTCAGCGGGAGAGCGTCCCCCTGACACGGGGAAGGTCACAGGTTCAATCCCTGTCGCGCCCACCATTCCTCCGGCAAAGCTCTCCATCCTTCTCTGCACCAGACAGCAGCGCGGCCCATCGGGCCGGACGCGGCTTCGTGGCATGACAGACGGACCACTTCCGGCATAATGCCGGGATGGAAACGACCTCCCTTCCCCGCCCCCCTGTCCTGGCGCCGGATGCCGGCGAAGGGCCGCCGGTCCTCTCGGCCGACCAGGTCGGCGCCATGCTGCGCTTCCTGCTGGATCGCGGCCCGCGCGACGCGGCGGAGCTGGCCGCGCTGCGCCAGCTGCCGACGCAGAAGGCGCTGCGCGAGACGCTGTTCCGCAGCGAGGAATTCGGCCGCCTCTACCGCGCCGCGCTGCGCCACAGCGCCGGCTATGCGATGCCGCTCTTCATGCTGCAGCCGCCCGCCGACCGCGCCGTGCCCTGGCGCTTCGCCGAGCCCGGCCTGGCCGACCCGGTGACGCAGCTCTGCACCGCGGCGCAGCTGCAGGGGCCGGAGCATGCGCGCTGGTGCAGGCTGATGAAGGTGGCGCCGCGCCAGCACCGCAAGCAGTGGGAATTCGCCTGGATCCTGGCGGCGCTGGAGAAGGCCGGCATGCTGCGCCCCGGGCTGCGCGCGCTGGGCTTCGGCAATGGGCGGGAGCGGCTGCCCTGCGTGCTGGCCGGGCTCGGCCTCTCGGTCACCGCCAGCGACGCCCCGCCCGAGGCGGTGGCCGGCCAGGGCTGGTCCAGCAGCCAGCAATACAGCGCCTCGCTCGACCAGCTGCATCATCGCGACCTGATCGACCGCGAGCGTTTTCTCCAGCTGGTCTCCTTCCGCCAGGTCGACATGAACGCCATCCCCGATGATCTGCGCGGCTATGATGTCTGCTGGTCGGCCTGCGCGCTGGAGCATCTGGGCTCGCTGGCGCATGGGCTCGACTTCATCCGCGCCAGCCTGGCCACGCTGCGCCCGGGCGGCCTCGCCTTGCACACCACCGAATTCAACCTCGGCAGCAATGAGGAGACGCTGGAGGCGCGCAGCCTCAGCCTGTTCCGCAAGCGCGACATCGAGGGCCTGGCCAGCCGCCTGACCGCCGAGGGGCATGAGGTCTGGCCGCTGAACTTCCATCCCGGCCATGCGCTGGCCGATGTCTATGTCGACACGCCGCCCTATTCCTCGCCGCATCTGAAGCTGCAGGCGGCGGGGCATGTGGTGACCTCGATCGGCATCGCCGTGCGCAAGCGCGGCTGAGGCCGGGCGCGGCGCCGCGCCGCATGGCGCTCATTGCGCGGCGCCCTCCCCTCGGGCAATAAACATGCAGAAGGGTCGGGTCTGCCTTGCCGGAAATGAGCAAGGCCGGCCTTGACCCTGCCGCGCCGCCACCGCACACCGGGGGCCACGCCGAGGGAAGGGAAGAAACGTCCATGCAACGCCGCAACCTGCTGCTGGCCGGCGCCGGGGCGCTGGCCGCGCCGCTCGCCCTGGCCCGCCCTGGCCTGGCCCAGAGCCGCGCCGCCGCCGTCACCATGCGGCTGTCGCACCAGTTTCCGCCCAGCCACCAGCACGCCACCATCCTGGCCGCCTTCGCCGAGCGGGTGAAGGCGAAGAGCCAGGGCGCGATCGATGTGCAGGTCTTCCCGGCCGAGCAGCTGGCCCGCGCCGGCGAGAATTTCCCCGCCGTGGCGCGCGGCGCCTTCGAGGCGGCGGCGGCGGTGAATTTCCAGTGGGGCAACACGCTCCCGGAAATGAACGTGCTGACCCTGCCCTATCTGTTCACCGAGCTGGAGCGGATCCGCAAATTCCCCGGCTCCCCGGCGGCGCAGTTCCTGGAGGGGCTGCTGCAGAAGCGCGCGGTGCGCAACCTGATGTGGCTCTACACCACGCGCCAGGCGATCTTCACCAGCAACCGCAAGCCGATCGTCAGCACCGAGGATTTCCGCGGCCTGAAGATCCGCGGGCTGAACGCGCTGACCGACCATGCGCTGACCGCGGTGGGCGCCGCCCCCTCCTCCATGCCGGGGCCGGAGGTGCCGCAGGCGCTGCAATCCGGCGTGCTGGATGCGGGGCTGACCGACATCTCCGCCGCCGTCTCCCGCCGCTTCTACGAGTTCCAGAAATTCGGCACGGTGACGCCCTGGTTCTGCGTCTTCACCCATGTCTATGTGAATCCGCGCTGGTTCGACGGGCTGCGCCCCGAGCATCGCAGCCTGATCCAGGAAGAGGCGGCGCAGGCCGAGCGCGACCAGATGCCGCTGACCGAGGAGGTGGCGGCGCATGCCCTGGCCGAGCTGAAGCAGCGCGGCATGACCGTGCATGAGCAGAGCGCCGCCGAGCGCGAGGCCTGGAGCGCTGCCATGCAGAAGCCGGTGGTCGACGCCTTCCTGCGCCTGGCGCCGGAGAACGGGGCGCGCGCCATCGAGACGCTGCGCGCGCTGTGAGCGGCCTGGCCCGCGCCATCGCCGCCCTGGCCCGCTGGGTGGCGCTCGGCGCCGCCGCGCTGGGCGGGGTGGCGACGCTGCTCTGCCTGGCGCTGATCTGCTGGTCGGTCGCCGCGCGCTACCTGCTCGGCCAGCCGCAGCCCTGGATCGACAAGGCGGCGGGCTGGCTGGTGGTCGCCCTTGTCATGCTGGCCGCGCCCGAGGCGCAGCGCCGCTTCGAGCATATCGGCGTCGATGTGCTGACCGGCCGCCTGAAGGGCCGCGCCGCGCATGGCGCCCGGCTGCTCTCCACCCTCTCGGTCGCCCTCGTCGCCGGCATCCTGCTGCAGGCGGGGCTGGAGACGGTGGAATTCAGCCGCATGATCGGCGTGATGACCGAGATCGAGGGCGTGCCGGTCTGGTGGATCCAGGCGCTGCTGCCGCTGGGTGCGGCGCTGCTGATGCTGGTGGCGCTGGCGCAGTCGCTGCAGCTCGCCCTCGGCCAGGCGCCAGACTACCTGCCCGATGGCAGCGAGGAGCTGCCGCGCGACACGCTGGCGCGCGGCGAATGAGCCCGGGCCGCCCGGCCCCGCATCGCTCCACCCGGCATCGCGGCGGGCGGTCGCGCCGCCTGGCGTGACCCGCGCGCCGGACCCCACCACCGGGGCGCGCGCCGCGCCGCAGATCCCGCGGGCGCGCCCCGGCCCCGCCTTCCTGAGGACCCGCCATGACCTTCCTGGCCCTGCTCGCGGCGCTGTTCGTCGTGCTCTATCTCGGCATGCCGATGTTCGCGGCGCTGTTCCTGCTGCCGCTGGCCGTGCTGGTCTGGGTGGAGGGCAGCCTGCCCGCGCTGGGCGAGCTGGTGATCGGCCAGCTCGACGGCTACCTGCTGGTGGCCATCCCGCTCTTCATGCTGATGGCGCATGTGATGGTGCGCGGGCGCGTGGTGGACGATCTCTACGGCGCCGCCTTCGCCCTGCTGCGCGGCGTGCGCGGCGGGGTCGGCATCGCCACCGTCGCCGCCTGCACCATCTTCGCCGCCATCTCCGGCTCCTCGGTGGCGACCGCGCTGACGGTCGGCAAGATCGCCATCCCGCAGATGCTGCGCTACGGCATGAGCCGCAAGGGCGCCTTCGGCGTGGTGGCGGGCGGCGGCACGCTCGGCATCCTGATCCCGCCCTCGGCGCCGATGGTGCTCTACGCCTATGTCACCGAGACCAGCGTCGGCGCGCTGTTCCTGGCCGGCGTGGTGCCCGGGCTGATGATGGCGCTGATGTTCGCCCTCTACTGCTTCCTCACCGAGAAGCGCGCCGTGGCACCCAGCGCGGCCGCGCCGGGCGAGGCGCAGGGCGAGGTGCATGGCGCGGGGCTCGAGAATTTCTCGCTGATGCGCGCCGGCTGGAGCCTGTCGCTGCCGATCTTCGTGCTCGGCGGTATCTATATGGGCATCTTCACGGCGACCGAGGCGGCCGGCACCGGCACGCTCTACGCCATCCTGATCGCCGCCCTGATCTATCGCAGCCTGCGCTGGCGCGACCTGCTGGACGGTTTCGGCGAGGCGACGCGCACCTCCGCCATGCTGCTGCTGATCATCGCCGCCGCCGCCATCTATGGCTACATGCTGACCAAGCTGCGCGTGCCGCAGGAGCTGACCGAGCTGGTGCTGGAATGGGGCCTGTCGCGCACCGGCTTCCTGATCGTCATGATGGTGCTGCTCTTCGTGCTCGGCCTGGTGCTGGAGAGCTTCTCGATCATCCTGCTGACCATGCCGGCGATCCTGCCGGTGCTGACGCAGCTCGGCATCGACAAGGTCTGGTACGGCGTGCTGCTGACGCTGAGCCTGGAGATGGCGCTGATCTCGCCGCCCGTGGCGATGAACCTGGTGGTCATCAAGGCGATCACCGGCGCGCCGCTGGCCGAGGTCAACCAGGCCATCATCCCCTACATGCTGATGCTGGCGCTCGGCACCGGGCTGATCATCGCCTTCCCCGACATCGCGCTCTGGCTGCCGCGCCTGGCGGGCTATGGCTGAGGCCAGGCGGGCGGCGGCCGGGGGTCCCGGCCGCCGCCGCCGATCCGGCCTCAGCCGCTCACCGCATCGGCGGGGTCGTGGTAGCGGCTGACCGCCATCGGCACGGCGCGCGGATCGCCCTCGGCCGAGGCGTTGCGCCCCGCCGGGCCGGGCAGCACGCCGCCGCCATGCGCCAGCTCATGCGCCCGGGTCACCGGCATCGGGATGTCGAGCGGGCCGGGGTCGCTCAGCGGCCCCTTGTTCACATCGGCCGCCAGGGCCAGGCCCGGGGCGGCGGCCAGGCCGGCCAGCAGCCCGGCCGCCAGGGCCAGGGCGCGCCAGCGGGCGGGGTGCGGGGCCCTGGCCCCGCCGGAGATGGGTCGTGCCGAGTTCATGAGGCGGTCCTCCTCAGCAAGGGATGGCTCCCGGCCCGGAGGAGATAGGCGCGGCCGGGCGCCTCGGCAGCGCCCGGTTACGCATCGCTGCAACTCGCAAGCCGGCGCAACAGGCGCCGCCCCGCGGTCCGGCCTGTGGCGTCAGGCCGCCTCGGCCAGGGAGAGCACCTCCTGCAGCGCGCCCACCAGCTGTTCGACCATCGCATCGCTGTGGTGCGGCGTGGCGCAGAGCCGCAGCCGCTCCGTCCCGCGCGGCACGGTCGGGTAGTTGATCGGGGTGATGTAGAGCCCGTGCCGCTCCAGCAGCCGCCGCGCCACCGCCCGGCAGCGCGCCGCCCCGGGGACCGGGATCGGCACGATATGGCTCTCGCTCGGCAGGCGCGGCAGGCCGGCCTTGTCCAGCGCCGCCTTCAGCGCCTGGGCGCGCGACGCCAGGCTGGCGCGCAGCGCCGCATCGGCGCGGATCTGCCGGATGCTGGCCAGCGTCGCCGCCAGGGTGGTGGGCGGCAGGGCGGTGGTGAAGATCAGCCCGCCGGCGACCGAGCGGACATAGTCCACGAGGTCCGCCTCGCCGGCGATGTAGCCGCCATAGCAGCCGATGCCCTTGGACAGCGTGCCCTCGATCACGTCGATGCGGGCGCTGGCGCCGTCGCGCTCGGCGATGCCGGCGCCCTCGGGCCCGTAGAGGCCGACCGCATGCACCTCGTCCAGATAGGTGATGGCGCCATGGCGCTCGGCCAGGTCGCAGATGGCGTGCAGCGGCGCGACATCGCCCTCCATCGAATAGACGCTCTCGAAGGCGATCATCTTGGGCGTGGCCGGGTCGGAAGCCGCCAGAAGTTCCTCCAGATGGCCGAGGTCGTTGTGCCGCCAGATATGGCGCCGGGCGCCGCTGCGCCGCATGCCGTCGATCATCGAGGCATGGTTCATGGCGTCCGAGAACACCTCCATGCCCGGCAGCGCCGCCAGCAGGGCGGAGAGCGCGGCCTGGTTCGCCATGTAGCCGCTGCCGAACAGCAGCGCCGCCTTCTTGCCATGCCAGTCGGCCAGCTCGGCCTCGAGGTCGGTGTGCAGCGGCGAGGTGCCGGAGATGTTGCGGGTGCCGCCGGCGCCGGCGCCGTGCCGGGCAGCGGCCTCGGCCGCCGCCTGGCGCACCACGGGGTGCACCCCCATGCCGAGATAGTCGTTCGAGGACCAGACCACGATCTCGCGCGCCGCATCGGCCCCGCCCGGCCCGGCCCCGGGCTGGTGCCAGCGATAGACCGGGAAGCGATCGGCCAGTTTCTCCAGCCGCGCGAAGTCGCGGTAGCGGCCTTCGGCGCGAAGCGTATCGAGCTGCTGCGTGCAATGCGCGCGCAGGGTCTGCCGTGTGTCCATGGCCGCCCTTCTTACTCCAGCCCCCTGGAAAATGCAGGATTTCGTGAGGGCACGGCTGATCCGAGCCCAGCGCAGGGGCGCCCCGTGCAGTCCAGCACGGTCTTGGCAAGCGCCGCGTTAAGCCGCGCCCTGCCGCTCCGCCCGCAGCACGGCGCGCAGCCCCTCCCGGTAGCTCGGATGGCGCCAGACCAGCCCCAGCATCGCCTGGGTGCGGGCGCTGGAGATGCGGCGGTTCTCCGCCCAGAAGCTGCGCGCCATGGGCGACATCGCCGCCCAGGCCGTCTCGAAGGGGGTCAGCGGCGGCGGCGCCAGGCCGAGCAGCCGCGCCGCCTCCGCCACCACATCGGCATTGGCGGCCGGCAAATCGTCGGCCAGGTGCAGCACCCGCGCCGCCCCTGGCGACCCCGGGGCCGGCCGCGCCGCGGCGGCCAGCACGGCGCGGGCGATGTCCTCGACATGGATGCGCGAGAACAGGTGCCCGGGCCGGTCCACCCGCCGGGCCCGCCCGGCGCGCAGCTCGTCCAGCGCGCTGCGGCCGGGGCCATAGATGCCGGCGCAGCGCATCAGGTCGAGCGACAGGCCGCGCCGCTCCGCCAGCCGCCGCCAGCCTTCCTCCGCCGCCAGCCGGCGGCGGGAGCGCTCCTGCCCCGGGGCGGGGGGCGTGTCCTCCTCCACCCAGCCGCCGCCATGGTCGCCATAGACCCCGGTGGTGGAGAGATAGCCGACCCAGCGCAGCCGCGGCGCCGCGGCCAGCGCGGCGCCATGCGCCGCCAGCACCGGATCCTCTCCCGCCTGCTCCGGCCCGGCGGTGACCAGGAGATGCGTGGCCTCGGCGATCGCCGGCGCGGCCTCCGCGAAGGGCAGCAGCGCCACCCCCTCGGGCGCCGCCTCCGGCCGCGGCGCGCGCATCGTGCCGGCCACCTGCCAGCCCGCCGCCCGCGCCGCCCGCGCCGCCGCGCGCCCGGCAAAGCCCAGCCCCAGGATCAGCAGCATCGCCCTCTCCGCCCTGTCATGGAGGGGATGTGGCGCGGATGCGCGCGCGGGGCTAGAGTGGCGGCCATGCGAGCCCCCCTCCGCAACGCGCTGCTGGGCGTGTTCGCCGCCGCCACGCTGACCGCGCTTGCCGGCGGTGCCTTCCTGCTGCACGCCCCCACCATGCCCGAGGCGGCCGAGCCCGCCCGGCCCGGCGGCAACGGGGCCGCGACCGCGCCGGCATCCGGGGCCGCCAACGCCCCGCCGCCCGGCGCCCCCGCTGCCAGCCCCCCCGCCGCCAGCCTCCCCGCCGCCGGCCAGCCGCCCGCCGCCGCCTCGGCCAGCCCGCCGGGCGCCGTCGCCCTGCCGGTGCCGCCCGAACCGCCGCGCCTGTCCGACAGCGCCGAATACGAGGCCTGCCTCGACCTGCTGCGCAACGACCCGGAGGGCGCGCTGAACCGCGCCATGGAATGGGAGCAGAAGGGCGGCGGCGATCCCGCCCGGCACTGCCTGGCGCTCGGCCTGCTGGCGCTGGGCGAGCCGGAGCGCGCCGCGCCGCGGCTGGAGCGCCTGGCCGGCGGCTCCAGCGCCGGCAACCCGGCCCGCGCCGCGATCTATGCCCAGGCCTCCCAGGCCTGGATGATGGCGGGCGACACCGCCCGCGCCTATGGCGCCTCCACCCTGGCCCTGTCGCTGATGCCCGAGGACACCGCCCTGCTGGTGGACCGCGCCACCGCCGCCGGCGCCATGGGCCGCTACACCGAGGCGCTGGAAGACCTCAACCACGCCATCGCCACCGACCCGAACCGGTCGGAGGCCTTCGTCTTCCGCGCCGCCGCGCTGCGCCACCTGGACCGCACCGAGGAGGCCCAGCGCGACATCCAGCGCGCCCTGGAGCTCGACCCGCGCAATGCCGAGGCCTTCCTGGAGCGCGGCATCCTGCGCCAGCTGAAGGGCGACACCGCCGGCGCCAAGGAGGACTGGCAGCGCGCCATCGCCGTGGCGCCGGACAGCATCGCCGCCGACCTCGCCGCCCAGAACCTCGCCCTCAACGAAGCCGGCCCCCGCCGTTAATTTGTCAGGCTGCCGCCGTCTCCCGGTGAGGCGGGACTTTTTTTCGGGCTGCCGCCGTCTCCCGTTGAAGCGGGACGCTGCGGGCTGACGCTGCGCGACCGGTCAGGTGGGGCGCTGCGGGCCAGCGCCATTTGCCGATGCGGCGCGGCCGGGCGAGCAGCCCTCCACCGGGCGCCACAGGAATCGCCCGGTTCCGCCCATCCGCCGCCCGTCACCCCGCCACCCTGGGCCGGAGCATCCCCCCCAAATACCGCCCCTCCCGTCCCGGCCCTGACCGGCAGCCGACAGATCAACGGTGGTTCATGAGGCAGGCGAGGATGACGATGGCGGCGCCGACCAGCGTCGTCAGCGCCGGCAGCACGCCCCAGATGGCGAAATCCGCCAGCACGGCCCAGAGCAGGGCGCTGAATTCCAGCGGCGCCAGCTGCGCCACGCTGGCGCGGCGGAAGGCGGCGGCCAGGCAGATGGTGGCCGCGCCGGCGAAGACGCCGTTCACCGACAGCGCCAGCAAATCCAGCCCGCCCGGCGCCACCCAGCCGCTGCCGGCGAAGGGCAGCAGCAGCAGCGCCCCGGGCACCGAGGACCAGAGGATCAGCCGGGCGATGCCGGGCTCGTCGCGCAGATAGCGGTTGATGGTCAGCACGGTGGCGTAGCTGGCGGTGCCGAACAGCGCGTAGAGATAGGCCAGCAGGCTGCCGCCCGCCGACAGACCCGGCGCCATGGCGACGACGATGCCGAGGAAGCCGACCCCGCTCCACAGCCAGACGCGGCGCGGCAGGGTCTCGCCCAGCACCAGCGCGGCCAGGGCGAGGGTCATGAAGGGGGCGGTGAAATAGACCAGATAGCCCTCGGCCAGCGGGATCTCGCGCAGCGCCTGGAAGAAGCCGACGGCAGAGCCCAGCATGGCCAGCGCCCGCAGCAGGTGCAGCCCCGGATGCGCGGTGCCGAGCGGCCCGCCCAGGCCCGGCCGCAGCGCCCGCGCGCCGAACAGCAGCGCCAGCAGCACCAGATGGCGGATCAGCACCACCTGCGCCGCCGGATAGGCGCCGGCCAGCAGCTTGCTGTTGGCGTCCAGCGCCGCGAACAGCCCGAGCGCCAGCAGCAGCAGCAGCGGTCCCTGCACGTGTCCATCCCCTCGTCGCGCCCTGGCCCGGGCCCCCGCCCGGGCCGCGCCGGCCCTGGACGGCTTCTCATCCGCGCCGCGCGGCGCGTCAATCGCCCCGCCGCCGACATGGCCGCCCCGCCGCGCGGGGCCTTCCCTTGCGCGGCGGGGCGGGGCACAAGCGGGGCGCCATGACCCCTGCCCTCGCCTCCGCCCTCATGCCGCTGATGCGCGGCTTCGATCCCGAACGCGCGCATCGCCTGGCGCTGAAGGCGCTGGCGCTCGGCCTGGCCGGCGCCGACACCGCGCCGGACGAGCCCGTGCTCGCCACGCAGGTCCTCGGCCTGGATTTCCGCAACCCGCTCGGCCTCGCCGCCGGCTTCGACAAGGACGCGGTGGCGGTGGCGCCGCTGATGCGGCTGGGCTTCGGCTTCGTCGAGCCCGGCACCACCACGCCCCGCCCGCAATCGGGCAACCCCCAGCCGCGCCTGTTCCGGCTGGAGGAGGATGCGGCGGTGATCAACCGCATGGGCATGAACAATGAGGGGGTGGCGGCCTTCGCCGCCCGGCTGGCGGCGCTGAGGCGGCCGCTGCCGGCGGTGCTCGGCGCCAATATCGGCATCAACAAGGAGGGCGCGGAGCCGGAGCGCGACTACCCCGCCCTCTACCGCGCCGTGGCGCCGCAGGCCGATTACGTCACCATCAACGTCTCCTCCCCCAACACGCCGGGGCTGCGCGACCTGCAGGGCGAGGCGAAGCTGGCCGCCATCCTGGCCGCCGTGGCGGCGACGCGGGCCGAGCAGCCGCGCCAGCCGCCGGTGCTGGTCAAGATCGCCCCCGACCTGGCCGATGAGGCGGTGCCGAGCCTGGTCGAGACCTGCGTGGCGAATGGCGTGGCCGGGCTGATCGTCAGCAACACCACCATCGCCCGCCCGGCCAGCCTGCGCAGCGCCCACAAGGGCGAGACCGGCGGGTTGTCCGGCCAGCCGCTCTTCGAGCCCTCCACCGCGCTGCTGAAGCGCGTCTATGGCCTCGCCGCCGGGCGGCTGGTGCTGATCGGCTGCGGCGGCGTGTCCAATGGCGCGCAGGCCTATGCCAAGATCCGCGCCGGCGCCGCGCTGGTGCAGATGTACGCCGCCTTCGCCTATGCCGGCCCGGTGCTGGTGCCGCGCATCAAGCGGGAGCTGGCCGCGCTGCTGCAGCGCGACGGCTTCGCCCATGTCCACGAGGCCGTAGGAGCCGATGCCCGATGAAGATCCTGGAGAGCGTGGCCCCGCTGGCCGAGAGCCATGACGGCTTCGTGCTCGACATCTGGGGCGTGCTGCATGACGGCGCCGCCCCCTATCCCGGGGTGCCCGAGGCGCTGCGGGAACTGCGCGCGCGTGGCAAGCGCATCGTGCTGCTGTCCAATGCGCCGCGCCGCTCCTGGTTCGTCGGCCGCCAGCTGGAGGGCATGGGGCTCGGGCCCGCGCTGTTCGACGGCATCGTGACCTCGGGCGAGGTCGCCTGGACGCTGCTGCGCGACCGCACCCATCCCTGGTTCTCCCGCCTCGGCAGGCGCGCCTTCCATATCGGGCCGGAGCGCGACCTCTCGGTGATCGAGGAGCTGGACATCACCCTGGCCGCCCGCCCGGCCGAGGCCGATTTCCTGCTCAACACCGGCCCCGAGCCGGAGCGCGGCCCGCAAAGCGTCGAGCCCTACCGGGCGGAGCTCATGGAATGCGCGCGCGCCGGGCTGCCGATGCTCTGCACCAATCCGGACCGCGCGGTGATGGTCTCCGGCCAGAAGCTGATCTGCGCCGGCGCGCTGGCCGATGTCTATCTGGCGCTGGGCGGCGATGTGCTGGAGATCGGCAAGCCAGACGCCATGGTCTACCAGACCGTGCTGGCGACGCTGGCGCTGCCGCCGGCGAAGATCGTCGCCATCGGCGACACCCCGCACACCGACCTGCTGGGCGCGGCCAATGCCGGCATCGATGCGGTCTGGGCGCTGACCGGCCTGGCCGGCAATCATTTCGGCCCGAACCCCTCGCCCGAGGCCCTGGCCGAGGAGGCGGCGCGCGAGGGCGTCACCCCGATCGCCGCGCTGCGCAGCCTGCGCTGGTGAGCGCCAGGGCCGGGGGCGTGTCCCCCGGCCCAGCGCAGGATGCCGGGTGGGAGCCCCGCGCCAGCCGCATGGCTCGGCGCCGCATCCCGGCACGCCCGCCCTGGCCGGGCGGCGCCGCCGGTCATACTGTGATCGGATGAGCCCGCGCGATCTGGCCACGGAAACACCCAAGGACCTTCCCACCGGCGCGGCGCCCGCCTCGCCCGTCGCGCATCCGCCCACCCCGCCCCCCGCCCTGCGCCGCGCGCCGGAGACCTGGCTGCTCACCCTGCTGATGGGGGTCGGCCCCTTCAGCATGCAGATCCTGATCCCCTCCCTGCCGCTGCTGGCCGGCTATTTCGGCGTGCCCTACGCCAGCGCGCAGATGACGCTGACCGTCTACCTGATCGGCATCGCCGTCGGGCAGCTGATCTATGGCCCGCTCTCGGACCGCTTCGGACGGCGGCCGGTGCTGCTGGCGGGGCTGGTCATCTATCTGGCGGGCTCGGCCGCGGCGTTGCTGGCGCCCTCGATCGGCTGGCTGGCGGTGGCGCGGGCGGCGCAGGCGGCCGGCGGCTGCGCCGGCATGGTGCTGACGCGCGCCATCATCCGCGACGTCTTCCCGCGCGACCAGGCGGCCAGCAAGATCGGCTTCGTCATGATGGGCATGACGGTGGCGCCGATGATGGCCCCGCTGCTGGGCGCCGAGCTGACCGCCGCCTTCGGCTGGCGCAGCACCATGGCGGCCTGTGTCTGCTTCGGCGCGGCGCTGTCGCTGCTGGCGCTGCGGCTGCCGGAAACCCTGGCCGAGAAGCAGCCCTTGCCGGGGCTGGCCGGCATGGGCCGGGCCTATCTGCAGCTGGTGCGCATCCGCAGCTTCCGCTGCTACGCCGCCATCACCACCTGCACCACCGGCGTGTTCTTCGCCTTCATGGCCGGCGCGCCGCGCGTGCTGATGGATGGCATGGGCTATTCGCCGCGCGGCTATGCCATCGCCTTCATGGCGATCTCGGTGGCCTTCGGCGCCGGCTCCTATGTGGCGGGGCGGCATTCGGCGCGGCTCGGCGTGGCGCGCATGCTCAGCGCCGGGCTGCTGGTCTGCACCCTGGGCACGCTGGCCGGGCTGCTGGGCCAGGCGCTGCTGCCGCTGTCGCTGGCCGTGTTCTTCCTGCCGATGACCGTCGTGGCGCTGGGCAATGGCGTGTCGCAGCCCAATGCGGTGGCGGCCGCCGTCAGCGTCCGGCCGCAGCTGGCCGGCACCGCCTCTGGCCTGGTCGGCGCGCTGCAGATGGGCTTCGGCGCGGTGATGACGCTGCTGGCCGGGGCGGTGGAGCTGGGCAGCGGCATCGGCACCGCCGCCACCATGGCCGGCTGCGCGCTGGGCGCCCAGCTGGCGCTGCGCGGCGCCAACCAGGCGCAGCAGGGCCGCGGCTGAGGCGTGTGGCCGGCTGAATCTTTGTCCAGCTGGCCGTGGCGAGGCCAAGCCGCGTTGACCGGCCCCGCCCGGTTTGCGAGGGTCGCGCCGTGAACGCCCTGGATCCCGACATCGCACGCCAGCTGGCCGAGGACCTGCCCCAGGAGGTCTTCCTGCGCCTGCTGCGCACCTTCGAGGCCGATCTGGCGCGGCTGGCGCGCGAGATGCGCGCCGCCGCCGCCGCCGGCGACCTGGATGGCTACCGGCGCGGCGCGCATGGCCTGGCGGGCGCCGCCGGGGCGATCGGCGCGCGCGGGCTGGAGGCGGTCTGCCGCGAGGCGATGAGCCCGGCGACCCCGCTGCCGCCGCCCTCGATGCTGCCGCGGCTCGACCGCGAGGCCAGCCAGACCCTGGCCGAGCTGGCCGCGCTGGTCGCCCGCCACGGCGGCTGACGCGGCCGCGCAGGCTCCCGCACCGCCCGGCCCCGGCCGGCGCGCCCCGCTCCGCGGGGCCCAGCTGTTGCGCCGCTCCGCGGGCCTGGCCGTTGCGCCGCTCCGCGGGCCTGGCCGTTGCGCCGCTCCGCGGGCCTAGCCGGTGCGGCGCTCCGCAGGGGGCGCGCCGCGCAGCTCGGCGACCAGCCGCTGCAGCGTGGCGCGCTGCACCGGCTTGGTCAGGTAGTCATCCATGCCGGCGGCGCGGCAGCGCGCCTCCTCCTCGGGCCCGACCGCGGCGGTCAGGCCGATGATGCGGCTGCGCTGGTTGGGCCCGGGCGCGGCGCGCAGGCGCTGCGTCGCCTCCAGCCCGTCCATGCGCGGCATCTGCATGTCCATCAGGATCAGGTCGAAGCGGGTCTCGGCGGCCAGCGCCACCGCCTCCACCCCGTCGCCGGCCAGGGTGACGGCGCAGCCCTGGCGCTGCAGCAGCGCCTGCATCACCGCCTGGTTGGTGGCATTGTCATCCACCACCAGCACGGCGGGGCCGGGCCCCTCGGCGCCCGCCGGGGCGGGGGCGGCGGCGATCGGCGCGGCGGCGGCCGGCGCGCCGCCGCCGGAGAGCGCCTGCAGCGCCGCCTCGCGCAGCCGGGCGGGCAGGCTCGGCTGCAGCAGCAGGGTGGCGCCGGGCAGCGGCGCCGCCGGCGGCGGCAGGCAGCAGAGCAGCGCCAGCCCCGCCCCGCCCGGCGCGGCGCGCAGCCGGGCGCCCAGATCGGGGCCGGGCGCGCCTTCGGGCACCGGCCGGGCCGCCGCGCCATGCAGCAGCGCCAGCCGCACCGGCCGGCCGGCCAGGGCGGCGGCGGCCAGCATATGGCGTGCCTCGGCCTCCCCCGCCGCCACCAGTGGCTCGGCGCCCAGCGCCGCCAGCTGGCGCGCCAGCACCGCCTGGCCCTCGGCGCTGCCGCCCAGCAGCAGCACCGGCAGGCCGGCCAGCGGGGTCTCCGCCACCGCCGGCTCCAGCAGGCCGAGCTCGACATGGAAGCGGAACTGGCTGCCGCCGCCCGGGCGCGGCGCGGCGCCGATGCCGCCCCCCATCTGCTCCGCCAGGCGGCGGCAGATGGCCAGGCCCAGCCCGGTGCCGCCATAGCGCCGGCTGATCGAGGCATCGGCCTGGGTGAAGCGTTCGAACAGCATCGGGATGCGCGCCGGGTCGAGGCCGATGCCGGTGTCGGAAATGGTGCAGCTCAGCCGCCAGGGGGCCGGGCCCTCGGCGCCGGGGGCGCGCGGCAGCGGCAGCGCCTCCACCTCCAGCTTCACCCAGCCGCTATCGGTGAACTTGATGGCGTTGCCGATCAGGTTGAACAGGATCTGCCGCAGCCGCGCCGGGTCGCCCAGCATGCGGCGCGGCAGGCCGGGCCCGAGGTCGCAGAGCAGTTCCACCCCGCGGGCGGCGGCACGTGGCGCGAACAGCTCGGCGATGGTGGCGATCTCGGCCTCGGGCGAGAAGGCGATGCGCTCCTGCTCGACCACGCCGGATTCGAGGCGGGAGAAGTCGAGCACATCGTTCAGCAGCACCAGGAGATGCTCGGCGCTGCCGCGGATGGTCTCGGCATAGCGGCGCTGCACCGGCTCGAGCGGGGTCTCCATCAGCAGCCCGGCCATGCCGATCACCCCGTTCATCGGGGTGCGGATCTCATGGCTCATGGCGGCCAGGAATTCCTCCTTGGCGCGGGCGCCGGCGCGCGCCGCCGCCTCCTCCTCGGCCAGGCGGGAGCCCTGGCGGCGCAGCGCATCGGCCTGCCGCGCCATCAGCCAGAAGGCGGCCAGCGCCAGCAGCACCAGCGCCGGCAGCGCCGCCAGCACCAGCGGCCGCACCGTGCCGGCCATGGCCAGCGCATCCTCGCGCCGGCGCACCGCCTCGACCACGATCTGCCCCGGCCGGGCCAGGGCGAAGGCGGCATAGCCTTCCACCCCCTCCTGGTCCGGGCCTTCCCACTGGCCGCTCTCGCGCCGCGGCAGGAAGGAGCGGAACGGCCAGGCGCTGGCATTCAGCACGCCGATGCCGCCCGCCCCGCCATCGCTGCGCGCCAGCAGCAGGCCGGTGGCGCTGTGCAGCCGCAGCGTCACGCCGAAGGATTCGCTGGCCGGGCGCAGCAGCGCCTGCTGCAGCGCCTGCGGGTCGAGCAGCGCGACCACCGCGCCGCGCACCCCGCCCGGCGCCGCCCCGGCCCCGGCCACGCCCGGCAGCGGCCGCGCCAGCGGGATGCTCCACTGCCCGGTCTGCGCGATGATGGCCGGGCTGCCGCCGCCCGGCGGGCCCAGGAACAGCCCGGCCTCCGGCGCGCCGCTGCGCAGCCCAGGGGCGCTTCCCGGGGCGCTTCCCTGGCTGTTCCCCTGGCCGCTCCCTTGGCCACTCCCCTGATTATTCCCCTGGCCATTGCCCAGGCGCAGCAGGCGGAACCAGTCGCGGTCGCCGATGCCGCGCTCCAGCATCGCCTCGTCGGTGGCGGCCTGCACCCGGCCCAGCACATCGGCCAGCAGCAGGCCGCGCAGCTCCGGCAGGTCGCGCAGCGCCGCCTGCAGCAGCGCGGTGGCCTCGGCCGGGTCGACGAAGCGGCTGGCGGGCAGCGCCGCCAGCGCCTGCAGCCGGCGGTCCACCCGCTCCAGCGTGGCGGAGAGCTGCGCCGTCACCACCCGCGTCACACCGGCCGAAAGCTGCAGCGCGCGCTGGCCCTCGACCGATTCGATGCGGGCCTGCAGCAGGGCGTGCAGCGCCGCCAGCAGGGCCAGCAGCAGCAGCGCGGCGCAGCCGAACAGCCGCCAGGGCCGCGGCCCCGTCGGGCGGCGCGGCGCCAGGCCCAGGAAGCGGCGCCAGCGATCCGGCAGGCGGGGGGGAGCGGCGGCGGTCATGCGGGCCGCATCTTGGCAAAAGCATCACAAAATTGGGAGAATTTACTCGCTTTTTTACGATTGAGGGCCGATGAACGCCCTGGCCGCAGGATTCGTCGCGGCTTTCAAGACGTGAGCGCGGCCATTGCCGGCGCTGTCGGAGCGGCCATTCGGGATGCGGCGGATCTACACCTGCCTGGCGGAGGAGCATGATCCGGTCCTGCTGCTGGCGGCGGCCCTGCTCTGCCTGATCGGCGCCACCGTCTCGCTCGGCCTGCTGCACCGCGCCCGGCGCGCCCGGCCGGAGGCGCGCGCCGGCTGGCTGCTGCTGGGCGGGCTGGCGGTCGGCGCCAGCATCTGGTGCACGCATTTCGTCGCCATGCTGGGCTACCAGCCGGGCTTCGGCCTGGGCTTCCGCCTGCTGCCGACGCTGGGCTCGCTGCTGCTGGCCGTGGTCTCGGGCACCGCGGCGCTGGCGGTGGCGGCCGGGCCCTGGGCGCTGGCGGCGCCGCTCGGCGGGGCGCTGTTCGGCCTCGGCACCTGGGCGATGCATCTGCTCGGGCTCAGCGCCTATGGCGATGCCGGGGTGCTGCGCTTCTCCCCCCTGCTGCTCGGCGCCTCGCTGCTGTTCGGCATGGCGCTCGGCGCGCTGGCGCTGATGGGCAAGCGGGCGCGGCCGGGGCCGGCCGGCTGGTTCGGCGGCGGCGTGCTGCTGGCCGCCTCGGTGCTGTCGCTGCATGTCACCGGCATGGCGGCGATCCGGCTGCTGCCGCTGCCGCTGCAGGACCCGGATTCGGCCGAATCCTCGCTCGGCCTCGCCGTGGTCAGCGTGGCGCTGATGGTCTTCGCCGCCGCCCTGGCCGCGCTGCTGATCGACCGCCGGGCCGAGGAGGAGGGCGAGCAGCGGCTGCGCCGCCTGGCCGATGCGGCGATGGAGGGGCTGGCGGTGGTGCAGGAGGGGCGCATCGTCGAGGCCAATCACAGCTTCCAGGCGCTGTGCGGCCGCACGCGCGCGGCGCTGCTGGGCCAGCCCCTGCCGGGGGCGCTGCTGGAGATGGCCGAGGCCGGCGAGGCCGGCTGGCTGCGCCATGCGGATGGCAGCCGCATCGAGGTGGCGCTGCAGCTGCGCGAGGGGCTGCCGGAGCCGGGCTTCCGCGTCTTCGTGCTGCGCGACCTCAGGCCGCAGCGGGCGCAGGAGGCGCGGCTGGACCACATGGCGCGGCATGACGCGCTGACCGGCCTGCCCAACCGCGCCCGCTTCGCCGAGATGCTGGAGCAGGCCCTGGCCGAGGCGCGCGGCCGGCACGGGCTGGCGCTGCTGCGGCTCGGGCTGAACGGGCTGAAGACGGTGAACGGGCTGCATGGCCATGCCGCCGGCGATGCGGCGCTGCGCGCCTATGCCCGCGCCCTGGCGGCGCGGCTGCCGGAGGCGGGGCTGGCGCGGCTCGGCGGCGATGAATTCGCCGCCCTGCTGCCCTTCCGCGACGAGGCCGAGCTGCAGGAGCGGCTGCCGCGCATCGCCGCCCTGACCGTGCCGGTGGGCGGCAAGGCCGGGGCGGGCCCGCTCGGCACCGGCATCGGCGCCGCGATCGGCGCCGCCCTCTACCCGGAGGATGCGGGCGAGGCGGAGGCGCTGATGGCCTATGCCGACATCGCGCTGCAGCGCGCCAAGGCGCTGCCGGGGCGGCCGCCCTGCTTCCATGACGCGGCCCAGGATGCGCGGCTGCAGCAGCGTCGGCGGCTGGCGCAGGACCTGGCCGGGGCGCTGGCCGAGGGGCAGTTCTTCCTGGTGTTCCAGCCGCAGATGGTGCTGGCCAGCGGCCAGCTCTGCGGGCATGAGGCGCTGCTGCGCTGGCACCATCCGCAGCTCGGCCTGGTGCCGCCGGACCATTTCATCCCGCTGGCCGAGGAGAGCGGGCTGATCCTGCCGCTCGGCGCCTGGACGCTGCGCCAGGCCTGCGCCGCCGCGGCGGCGGAGCCGCGGCTGGGCAAGGTGGCGGTCAACCTCTCGCCGCTGCAATTCCGCGATGAGGGGCTGCCCGCCCTGGTCGCCGCCACCCTGGCCGAGACCGGGCTGCCGCCGCAGCGGCTGGAACTCGAGATCACCGAGAGCGCCATGATGCAGGAGATGGCCCGCGCGCTGGAAATGCTGCGGCAGCTGCAGGGCTTGGGCATCGGCATCGCCATGGATGATTTCGGCACCGGCTATTCCTCGCTGGGGACGCTGCGCGCCTTCCCCTTCCACAAGATCAAGCTGGACCGCAGCTTCATGCGCGAGATCGGCGAGAGCCCGGCGGCGCTGGCCATCCTGCGGGCGGTGCTGGATATGGGCCAGGGGCTCGGCGTGCCGGTGCTGGCCGAAGGGGTGGAGACACCAGCGCAGCGCGACCGGCTGCGCGAGGAAGGCTGCGCCGAGGCGCAGGGCTATCTGTTCGGCCGCCCGTTGCCGCTGGCCGAGCTGTTCCCCAGCCCCACCCCCGCCGCCGCCTGATTTTTGTCAGGGCCGGCCGCCGCTGGCGGCCGGCGGCGGGGCGCTGGCCCGGCCCCGCCCCACCCGCGCCCCCCTTCCCTGCCGCGCCCCGCCTCAAAACCCGATGGCGGCAGCACGAAAGAAAGCAGCCCGAAAAAAATCAGCGGTGGATGCGCAGCGGCCCGAAGCTCTGGCAGACCGGCATCAGCTGCAGCGTGTTGACGTTCACCCGGGCCGGGCGCGTCGCCACCCAGTGCACGGCGTCGGCGATGTCGTCGGGCGTCAGCGGGTCGGTGCCGTCATAGACGGCGGCGGCCTTGGCATCGTCGCCGAAGCGGACATTGGAGAATTCGGTGCCGCCGACCAGGCCGGGCTCGATATCGGTGACGCGGATTTTGGTGCCGAACAGGTCGGCGCGCAGGTTCAGGCTGAACTGGCGGACGAAGGCCTTGGTCGCGCCATAGACATTGCCGCCCGGATAGGGCCATTCGCCGGCGGTGGAGCCGATATTGACGACATGGCCGCGGTCGCGCGCCACCATGCCGGGCAGCACCGCATGGGTCATGGCGACCAGGCCCTTGACGTTGGTGTCGATCATGGTCTGCCAGTCGGACAGGCTGGCGCGCTGCGCCGGCTCCAGCCCCAGCGCCAGGCCGGCATTGTTTACCAGCAGGTCGATCTCCGACCATTCGGCCGGCAGGCCGGCGATGGCGGGGGCGATGGCGTCGCTGTCGCGCAGATCGAGCGGCAGGGGCAGCACGCGGTCGCGGCCCAGCTCCCCGGCCAGCGCCTGCAGCCGCTCGGCGCGGCGGCCGATGGCGATGATGCGGGCGCCGTCCTGGGCGAAGCGGCGGGCGATGGCGGCGCCGAAGCCGGCGGTGGCGCCGGTGACGAGGATCAGCATCGGGCGGTCTCCTGCGGGTCGAGGCCACCGGTATGGCAGCGCGGCGCGGAGCCGGGAAGCCGAGGCCGCTCAGCCGACGCGCAGCAGCCCCGGCCCGTGCCGGCGCAGCCAGGCCTGCGCCGCCGCATGGTGCGGGTTCAGCGCCGCCAGCACCGCCCAGAAGCGCGGCGAGTGGTTCAGCTCCTCCAGATGCGCGACCTCATGCGCCACGACGTAGTCGAGCACCCAGGGCGGCGCCATCACCAGCCGCCAGGAGAAGGCCAGGGTGCCGTCCGGCGCGCAGCTGCCCCAGCGGCCACGCGGATCCTTCAGCCGCACCGCGCGCGGCGCGACGCCGAGCCGCGCGGCATGGCGGCGCACCAACGGGCGGATGCGCCGCCCGGCCTCGTCCTGCAGCAGGGCCATGACCTGGGCCGGCAGGGTGTCGGGGCCGCCGCCCACCAGGATGCCGCCCGGCCGCAGCGCGGCGGGGCCGGCATGGCCAGGATCGTGGCGGATCGGGTGCGGCACGTCGCCGAGCGGCACGGCGGCGCCGGGGCGCAGGCGCAGCGGCGGCGCCAGCGCGGCCAGGCGGGCGGTCACCCAGGCGGCGTGGCGGCGCAGCAGGGCCAGGCCGGCGCGCCGCCCGGCGGCGGGGGTGAGGCTGGCCGGCAGGGTGACCAGCACGGCGCCCGCCACCGGCTCGATCCGCAGCGAGACCAGGCGGGCGCGGGCGGAGCGGCGCCAGAGCAGGGCGCAGGAGATGGCGGCGGCGCCGGGCGCCGGGCGCAGCAGCAGCGCCTCGGGCAGCGGCGGGTCCGGTTGATCCGGCGCGGCCATGCCTGGCGCGGCCTGGCGTGGCGCGGCCTGGCGCGGCGCCGGGCGGCGCGGCCTGTCCGGCCCGGGCGGCGCGGCCCCGGCAGCGGCCGGGGGAGACGCGCCGGCCATGCGGCTCAGCCGGGCTCGGGCAGGGCGGCCTGGCGCAGCGCCGCCTCCAGCTCGCGCAGCCCATAGGGCTTGATGAGGAATTGCGCGCCCGGGAGCATGTCCGGCGTGTCCAGCCCGCCATAGCCGGAGGCGAAGATGATGCGCAGCCCCGGCCAGCGGGCGCGCGCCTGCTGCGCCAGCACCGAGCCGGAAATGCCGGGCAGGCCGATATCGGTGAAGAGCAGGTCGAACCGCTCCTTCTCCAGCGCCAGCAGGGCGCCGCGCGCGTCGCGCGCCGTCACCACCTGGCAGCCGAGATGGGCCAGCAGGTCCTCGCTGTCCATCAGGATCAGCGGGTCGTCCTCGACCAGCAGCACGCGCAGGCCGCGGCCGGCGGGGGGCATGGCCGGGCTGGCGGTGGGCAGGTGCGGCACGGCGGCGGCGGCCAGCGCCTGGCGCCGGTCATGCAGCGCCTGGCGCACCTTGCGCGCCAGATCCTCGCGCCGGTAGGGCTTGGAGAGCAGGTTGACGCCGGGATCCAGCCGCCCGCCATGCACGATGGCGTTCTCGGTGTAGCCGGAGGTGAACAGCACCGCGGCATGCGGCTGCATGGTCTGCACCTGGCGCGCCAGCTCCGGCGCGCGCACGGGCCCCGGCATCACCACATCGGTGAACAGCAGGTCGATGGAGACGCCGCTGCGCAGCAGGGTCAGCGCGCTCTGCCCGTCCGAGCAGCGCAGCACGGTGTAGCCGAGATCCTGCAGCAGCTCGACCACCGTCGCCTGCACCACCGGATCATCCTCGACCACCAGCACGGTCTCGCGCCCGCCCTCGACCGGCAGGCCGGCGAGCGGCGCCACCACCGTCTCCGCCTCATGGCTGCGCGGCAGGTAGATGCGCACCGTGGTGCCCTGCCCGGCCTCGGAATAGATCTTGATGTGGCCATGGCTCTGCTTGACGAAGCCATAGACCATGGAGAGGCCGAGCCCGGTGCCGCGGCCCTCGCGCTTGGTGGTGAAGAAGGGCTCGAACACCTTGTCGAGCAGCTCGGGCGGGATGCCGCAGCCGGTGTCGGAGACCGCCAGCATGACATACTGGCCCGGCCTCACCTCGTCATGCTGCAGGGCGTAGTAATCGTCCAGCATGGCGTTGCCGGCCTCGATGGTCAGGCGGCCGCCGCCCTCCATCGCGTCGCGGGCGTTCACCGCCAGGTTGAGCAGCGCGTTCTGCACCTGGTCCGGATCGGCCAGGGTGTTCCACAGCCCGCCGGCGATCACCGTCTCCAGCTCGATCGCCTCGCCGAGCGCCCGGCGCAGCAGGTCGTCCATCTCGCGCACCAGCCGGCCGAGATTGACCGGGCGCGGCTCCAGCGGCTGGCGCCGGGCGAAGGCGAGCAGCTGGGCGGCGAGCTTGGCGCCGCGCTCCACCGCGCCCAGCGCCGTCTCGATGCGCCGCGCATCGTCGGGCGCGCGCTCGGCCTGCTGCAGCATCTGCAGGTTGCCGGAGAGGATCTGCAGCAGGTTGTTGAAGTCATGCGCGACGCCGCCGGTGAGCTGGCCGATCGCCTCCATCTTCTGGCTCTGGCGCAGCGCCGCCTCGGTGCGGCGGCGCTCGGCCTCGCTCTCCTCCAGCGCGCGGGTGCGCACCCGCACCATCTCCTCGAGCTGGTCCTTGTAGCGCTCCAGCTCGTCGGCGACGCGCTTCTGCTCGGTGACGTCGTAGCCGAGGACGAAGATGCCGGAGACGCGGCCCTCCGGCTCCAGGATCGGCTGGTAGACGAAGTCGAGGAACGCCTCGCGCGTGGCCAGGCCAGCGCCGCGCTGCGGCAGCGCCTGCGGGTCGTGCAGCCAGGCGCGCATGGCACGGCCGTTGAAGGCGCGGCCGGAGGCGAAGACCTCGTCCAGGATGCCGAAGAAGGGCTGGCCCTCCAGCTCCGGCAAGGCCTCGCGCACCGGCTTGCCGAGGATCGAATCGCGGCCCACCAGCGCCAGGTAGGAGGCGTTGGCGATCTCGAAGACATGCTGCGGGCCGTGCAGATAGGCGGCGAAGGCCGGCGCCTGCTCGACCAGGCGGCGCAGCTGGGTGCGCTCCGCATCCAGCGCCAGATTGACCTGCTGCACCGCCTGGGCGCGGCGGAACACCGAATGCTCGAGCCCGGGGCCGCCCGGCCCGGCCTCGCCGGCGCGCAGGCGCAGCGCCTGCAGCTCGGTCACGTCGTCGGTCTGCTGCAGGATGAAGGCGACCTCGCCATCGGCGCCGAGCAGCGGGGTGTGCGTCGCGCTCCAGAAGCGGTCCTCGAAATCGGGGCCGCGCGGGATGGCGTAGCGGATCAGCGCGATGGTGTGCGGGGCGCGGGTCTCGACCACCGTCTCCAGCGACTGGCGCAGCTGCCGCGTGCCCTCGCCGCCCGGATCGTGCGGGCCGCCGGGGAAGGCGTCGAACACGTTGCGGCCGAGGATATCGGCCGCGGCCCGGCCAGTGACGCGCAGATAGGCGTCATTCGCCCAGACCAGCGTGAAGCGTGCATCCATCACCACGTAGGGATGCGGCGCGGCACGCAGCAATTGCTGGAAATCGGGCAGGTGGGCCAAGGCTGGCGGCAAAATCTCACTCCAGGGGCCGGCGGTGGATCCGGGCCCGATGCCCTTGCCCCGCCCACCTCCTGCCGCATCCGCGCGGGAAAGGAAAGCCCCGCGCGCGGGCACCGCTGCGGATGCGCGGCCGGATTGGCGGAGGGGAACCAGGGAAGCGAATTGCGGCGCCAGCGCTGCCGCCGCGGGCAAGCCATGGCGCCGGGATCCCCGGCGCCGGGGCCTCAGCCGGGCATGCCCTTCAGCTCGACCTCGACAAAGCTGAAGGCGGTGTCGGAGCTGTTCACCACGTTGTGCTCCACCCCCGCCTGGCGGTGATAGGACTGGCCAGCCTTCAGCGTGGCCGCGGCGGTCTCGCCGCCCGGCAGTTCCAGCGTCATGCTGCCATCGGTCAGCGGCACCACCACATAGGCCCAGCCATGCCGATGCCAGCCGGTCTCCGAGCCGGGCGGGAAATCCCAGCGCGTGGCGCGCAGCTCCGGCGTGTCGAGCTGCAGCGTGGCGGTGGCCGGCGGGCGGCAGCGCAGCGGCTCGGGGCCCGGCTTCTGGAACGCGTCGGACATCATCTCTCCTCTCCCGGTGGCGCCGCCGGCCATTCGCCCGGCCAGTCGGCGATGTGGTCCTCAAGGTCGCGCGCCGCGCGCTCGGGGATGGCGCGGCCGCGCACCGAGGCGCCGGCGCGGTGCACGCTCTCCGGATCGCCGGAGCGCAGCGGATGCCATTCGGGCAGGTCCTTGCCCTCGGCCACCAGGCGATAGGCGCAGGAGGGCGGCAGCCAGTCGATGCGGGCCAGGCGCTTCGGCGTCAGCTTGACGCAATCGGGCACATGGTCGCGGCGGTTCGGGTAGTCGCGGCAGCGGCAGCTATGGATGTCGAGCAGCCGGCAGGCGACCTCGGTATGGGCCAGTTCCTCGGTGTCCTCGTCGCGCAGCTTGTGCAGGCAGCAGCGGCCGCAGCCATCGCAGAGGCTTTCCCATTCGGCGCGGCTCATCGCCGCCAGGGTCTTGGTCTTCCAGAAGGGCAGTTCGGCCATCCTCCCATCCTAGGCCCGCCGCGCTTGACGCGGGAGGGAACGGAGAGCGAACATAGGGCCCCATGTCCCTTCTCACCCCCCTCCCCCTCACCCCGCCCGAGCGCACGCTGCGGGTCTGCCGGGCCGCTTCGCGGCTGTGCGGCCGGCTCGGCTGGGCGCCGGTGCTGGAGGTGCCGCTGCCGACCGGACGCCGGCTCGACATCCTGGCGCTGCAGCCGGATGGCGATTTCACCGCGATCGAGGTGAAGAGCTGCGCCCGCGACTTCCAGACCGACGCCAAATGGCACGAATACCGCGACTGGTGCGACCGGCTGTATTTCGCCGTCGATCTCGACTTCCCGCAGGCGCTGCTGCCGGAGGATGCCGGGCTGATCGTCTGCGATGATGGCGAGGCCGCCATCCTGCGCCCGCCCGCCGAGCACCGGCTGGCGGCGGCGCGCCGCAAATCCCTGCTGCTGCGCTATGCAAGGCTGGCGGCCGGGCGGCTGCAGGGGATGCTGGACCCGGCGGGGGCGGCCGAGCTGCGCGCCTCGCTCAAGGTCGAGTAGCGGCCGCGCCCCTCAGGGAATCTCGGGCGGGAAGAGATGCGTGCCGTCCGGCCGCAGCGGCAGCGGCATCGCCCAGGCCACGGCGGTGAGCGGCAGCGGCCCGTAGAGATGCGGGAACAGGCCGGGGCGGGAGCCGCCAGCCGAGCCCTCCCAGCGCAGGGTCACACCGAGATCCGCAGCCCGCGCCGCCACCAGCCAGAGATCGGGCTGGCCGGCGCGGTGCTTGCGCGCGCTCTCGCGCAGCTGGGCCGCGGTCGAGAAATGCAGATAGCCGTCCCGCGCATCCTCGGCGCTGCCGCGATAGGCGCCGGCGGCGCGGGCCTCCTGCCAATCGGCGTCGCGGACCATGGTGTAGATGATGGGCTCCATGGCGCCGGTGTAGCGGAGGCCGCCCCCCGGGCGAAGTCCTTCTTCCGGTTTGCGACGCCCGGGTGGAGGAGCCCAGAGCCGGTAACCCCTTCGGTTGCGCTCAGCGCGCGGCGGGGCCGGCGCGGTAGAAGAGCAGCGTGCCGATCTCCGCCACCGGCACCAGACCGCCGGCCCAGGCGGGCAGTTCCTCCACCCCATGCGCATGGGTGGCGCCGCCGGTCGGGTCCGGCAGGGCGCCGGAGGCGGCGCGCGCGGCGATGCGGCGGCAGATCGCCATGGCCGGGTCGCCCGGCGGGATGGAGAGCATCAGCGCGTGGCGCAGATGGTGGCGATTCCAGCAGGAGAACTGGAAGGGCGCGCGGCAGATCGCCGAGAGGCCCCTGCCCCATTGCGTCATCGCCCCGCTCTCGGCCAGGCGGACGCGGTTCATGATGGTGGCGGCCAGTGCCTCGATGCCACGCACCGGGCGGGTGCCGGCCTCGGCCCAGAGGGTCATGGCCAGCACCTCCTGCGGCGACAGGACGGTGCGGGCAAAGGGAGCGGTCATGGCGGTGCTCATCGCGGTTCGTCTCGTCGGGGGGGGGGGATGGGATGGCAGCCGGGCGCCACCCCGGCGGGGCGCGGGGCGGCGGGTCAGCGAGGCCGGGTCAGGCGCGGCTCAGAGCCGGTCCTCGCCGCGCCAGCCGCGCTGCTGCTGCGCCGATTGCACGGCGGCGGCGGCGGTGGCGGCACGCGTCGCGGCATCGAGCTTCTCCTCGATGCGCAGCAGCTGCCGGCTGAGCCGCTGGTCGACATCGCGGATCAGCGACAGCGGGACGTAGGTGCGGGCCACTTCCAGCTTGAAGGCGGCCAGCTCGTCGCGGGTGCGGGCCAGGGCGTCGCCATCGCAGCCGGGCTCGGGCGGCCGTTCCGGCGGCAGCTGCCGGCGCAGCGCGTGCAGCATCCAGGCGAGGATGGCGAGCATCGGGGCCTGCGCCGCCGTGGCCAGGGTCTGCGGCTCCAGATCGAGCGGATTCATCGGCCCTCCTCGGGCTGGGGGATGGCCCGGCCAGGGCGCCTGCGCGGCGCCGGCCGGACCGGCGGATCGGGGGGTGCGGGGGGCGGCCGGGCCAGGGCGCGGCCACAAAAAAACGGCCGCCCTCGGGGGAGAGGGCGGCCGTTCGGGGAGGTCTTGGGCGCAATTCGCCCGGGGACGTCCCTGTTCTACCAGGGGCCCGCCGGGCGATGCAAACAAAAAGAGAACATCGCCGCCGCGCCAGGCCGGCGGCGAGGCTCAGGGGGCACCGCGCCAGCCCGGCGGGCGGGTGGGCGGTGGCGCGCCGGGCAGCCGCACCGGCTCGGCCGCCAGGCAGCCGGCCAGCGCGTCCAGCGCGTCGTCGCGGGTGCCGGCGGTGTCGGGTTTCCACTCCGCCATCTCCACCGGGAAGGGGGTGCGGAAGACCTGCTCCTGCGCATGCAGCCGGCGCGCCGCCAGCAGCGGATCCAAGGCCGTCAGGATGCGCTGCTGCTTCGGCGTGCGGCTGTGCTGCTCGACCACCGCGCAGGGCGCGCCGGCGCGCGCCATCTCCCGCCGCAGCAAAGCCGGCAGGAAGCGGCCGATGCCATTGGTCTCGACGCGCAGAACGGGCAGCCAGAATTCCCGCGCCAGCGCCGCCACCTGGCGGCATTGCTGCGTCGCCGGGTCGTCGGCCAGATCGGGGTCATGCGTCAGGTAGTGCAGCCGGTGCAGGTAGTGGTTGCCCTCGCCATCGGCATAGGCGATGGCCAGCACGCTGCCATCGCCGCGGCCCGGCCGGCCATAGGCCGGGTCCCAATAGCCGCCGCCCGAGACCATGCGCCGCCCCATCAGGCCGAGCACCGGGCGGCCATGCGCCTCGCGATAGTCGAGCTCGTCGCGGTAGCGGATCAGCAGCCCGGGATTGAGCCGCGCCGCCGCCCCCGCCACCGGGCGCAGCAGCATCTGGCGCGAGAACTGGATCGGCCCGACCCGCTCGCGCAGCCGCGCCACATCCTCGGCCGGAAAGCGCTGCGGCCAGGCGCTGCGGCCGGCGGCGTTGAGCAGCGGCACCACCAGGCGGCGATAGCCGGCGAGCGTCGGCTCCCCCTCCTCCGGCGTGCGGTACAGGCTCTCCGCGCAATGCGGCGTGCCGACATAGAGCAGCGTGCCGCCGGGGGTCAGGATGAACTCGGTCTCCGCCAGGCGCTCGCGCAGCTCGGTGCGCTTGCCGGCGGTGTCGCAATTGCCCGCCACCTCGACATCGTCGCAGATGATGACATCGGCGCGCGCGCCGGTGATGTTGCCGGCCAGGCCCGCGGCCAGCATCGACGGGTCGCGCAGCGCGCCGGCGCGGCGCACGGTGAAGCGGTCCACCGCCCAGGCCTCCGGCACCTCGGGCAGGATGGCGCGGCAGAGCGGATGGCGCTCGACGATGCGGCGCACCGTGCCGACCATCTTGGTGGCCAGCAGATGGTCCGCCGCCAGCACCAGGATGCGCGTCTCCGGCCAGCGGCTGAGCAGCCAGGCGCAATACAGCCCGACCAGCGTCGACTTGCCGCAGCCGCGGAAGGCCATCAGCAGCAGGCGGGTGTCGCCGCCCGCCCGGCGCGCCTCCAGCCAGCGCAGGATGCGGCGATGGACGGGCGGGGTGGAGAGCCCCGCCGCGTCGTTCCAGATCCAGACGAATTCGTTCAGATCAGCCGGAGTCTCCATCGGCATCGGAGTCGCTGTCCTCCCCTTCCTGTTCCGCCGCCCGGCGCAGCGCGCCGCGCGCCTCGCGCAGCAGGGCATCGGCCTGGGCCATGCCCTGCTCCTCCTCCGCGCCGCCGCCCTGGGCGCGGGCCAGCTTCAGCAGCTGCTCCAGATGCGCCAGCGCCGATTTCGCCGCGGCGTGGTGCGCGGCGAAGGCCTTGGCGTCGTCATGCGTGCCCGGGGCCGGGCCCTGGGCCACGAAGCTGCGGTAATCCTCCGCCACCTTCAGCATCGCCGCCGCCAGCTCCTCCCGCGCCGCCTCGGGCAGCGTCTCGGGCGCGCGCCTCATGCCTTCAGCGCCCGCACGCGCACCGTGCCGGCCAGCAGGTCGATCGGGTCGGTGTGCCGGTTCCAGGCGGTGACGGTGACGGTGTTGCTGGCGCCGACATTGGCCAGGAAGACGATGCCCGTGGTCGGCCGGCTGAACGCCGCCTGCACGAAATCGCCCGGCCGCACGCCGGTCAGCGTCACGCCGATCTGCGCCGAACCGCCGGCGGCGATGCTCGGCGGGTCCCAGGCCGTCTCGGCCACCAGCTCGCGCCGGCCGAAGGGCAAATCGGGCTGGCCATAGAGCAGGCGCGGGCCCTGCGACGGGTCGCAATAGAGCCGCAGCGCCCGCACCTCATAGTCGCGCGTCAGCCGCGCCACGCCGATGATGGCGTAGGCGACGCTGTCGGCGACACGGATGGTCTGCAGCCGGGTCAGGCCGCTGTCGGTGTTGTCGGCATTGCCCTGCCACCATTTCGGCGTGTCCGACCAGACCATCGACATGCCCGAGGCGCGCACCAGCGCGCCATTCGCCGGTTCGGTCAGCAGCGTCTTCGCCGCGTCGAAGCACTGCACGATCAGGCGCGGCTCATCGGCATCGGCGACCAGGGCGAATTCCTTGCAATGCCGCGTGTCGACGACGAAGCCGAGGCCGCGCCCGCCGGTCAGCACGACCCCGTCATTGGTCAGGCTGTAGCTGTCCAGGGCCTGGAAGGTGAATTGCGACAGGCTGGTGGGCCCGCCGGAGACATTGGTGGACAGCGCCGCCAGCCGGTCGAAGCCGGTCTCGGTGTCGCTCCAGCGGACGGCGGCGGCGCGCAGATTGGGCACCTCGCCCACCAGCCGCGTCGCCTCCCGGTGGCCGGCCGCCTGGTGCAGGGCGCGCACCACGGAACCGACGCGCGTCGCCGTCGCCGCGTAGTCGATGCCGATATCATAGCCCTGGCTGGCCCAGGCGACCTCGTAGAGATGATCCTGCGCGCCGGCGGTGTGGCGCGCGGCGAAGGGATCGCAGCCCTCCATGCGCATGCCATAGACCATCACCGCGCGGCTGTTCACCTCGATCAGGAAGGGAATGCCGGTGCAGGGGCGGTCGCGCGACTGCAGCTCGAAGGCGGGGCCGAAGAAGACATGGCGGTTGTGCGCGACATAGGCGCCGGGCTCGGCCGAGAAGCGGATGCCGAAGCGGTCCTTGTCCTGGTGCAGCGCCGCGGCCTGCGCGAAATGCCCGCCATAGTAGCGCACCGAGGTGTTCCACGCCCCCGCCGTCTGGGTCCGCACATCGAGGCCGATGCGGTTGTTGACGATGC
Source organism: Pseudoroseomonas cervicalis (assembly GCF_030818485.1). Taxonomy (NCBI): domain Bacteria; kingdom Pseudomonadati; phylum Pseudomonadota; class Alphaproteobacteria; order Acetobacterales; family Roseomonadaceae; genus Roseomonas; species Teichococcus cervicalis. Next base: position 2,344,016 of record NZ_JAUTAJ010000004.1, read on the forward strand.
GGCCCAGCGTGATGTCGCTGTCCTCCACCCCGCGCTCGACGCCCAGCGTCTGGATGCCGATGGTGAAGCCCTCGACCTGGATGACCTCCACCTTGCAGGAATCGAGATTGCGCAGCCGGATGCCGATGTCGCGCTCATCCAGCCAGTCGGAGATGCTGGCGCGCAGCACACGCAGCCCCTGGTACCTCCTGGCCTGGTTGCGCACCGCGGCGCCGTCGCCCAGCGTCAGCGCCGCCTCGCCGCCCGGCCCGGCATAGACGATGCTGCCGCGCATGATCAGCCCGGCCGAGGCGCCGGGCAGGGTCAGCGGCAGGGTGGTGCGGTGGCTGCCCTCGCCGATCTCCAGCAGCTTGCCGCTGGCGGCGGCGGCGTTCATCGCCGCCTGCAGCGCGATGCCGTCATCGGTGACGCCATCGCCCACCGCGCCGAAATCGCGCGCCGTCAGCCGCTCGGCCAGCTTGTCCTCGACGCTGCGCGGGATGGCGCCGGCGAAGGGCGATTGCAGCGTGCCGTCGCGCGGGAAGGCGGTGACATTGCCCAGGCTGTCGAAGCCGAGCACGCGGTTGGCGCGGCCGCCCTTGGCCGGCAGCACCAGGCTGGCCGGCAGGTCGCCCGGATCGGCGCGCACCGCGCCCTCCACCTCCTGGCGCAGCTGCTGCGCGATGGCGGTCTGCCGGTCCAGCTCATCATTCAGCGTGTTGGCGCGCAGCAGGCCGTTGGGCTGGAAATCGCTCAGCCGCTCGACCGGCAGCACGCGCCGCAGCAGCACCTGGCGGCCCGCGGCCGGGGCCGTCGCGAACACCACCGTGCCGCCCTCCGAAGCGCCGGCGCCGGTGACCTGGAAGCCATCCGTCTGCACCACCCCGTCGACGCGCAGCTCGAGATCGGAGATCTCGAAGATCGGGAAGGGATAGATGAAGACGGTCTGCGCGCCATCCGCCGCGTAGTGGACACGCGGCGCGATGTCGCCGATGCGGATATGCTCGGCCATGCGGATCTCTCATGCGGAAGGAGGGAGGGGGTGGCCGGCCCGGCCGGGTGAGGCTTATTCGAGCAGCGAGCGCAGCGCGCCGCCGAAGCTGTTGCCGGCGCGCAGCCAGGTGGTCAGCGAACCGTCGGGGTTCAGCAGCGAGGCGCGGCCGGCGGCCAGCCGCGCGCCATAGGCCTCGCTGCTGCTCTGCTGCGCCTCCGCCGCATCCTGCTGCAGGCCGGTGGCGATCGCCGCCGCCGAGCCCTGGTCGGGGCTGACGCCGGAGGCCGCCAGCCGCGCCCGGGTCGAGGCCAAAGTGCGCTCCAGCCGGTCGGCGCGCTCGCGCGCATCCACCTCCTGCTGCGTCGCGATCTGCTGCTGACGCGCGGCCAGGCTGGCCGCTTCCTGCGCCGCCTGCGCCTTGCTCTGCGCGGCCTGCGCCTGGCCCTGGCGCACCGTGCCGTAGAGCGAGGCCCCGGTGCCGATCAGCGTGGCGATGGGAGCGAGCTGGGCCATCAGTCGGTCATCCTCGTCTCGGTGGTGACGGAAAGCAGGGTGAGCGGCAGCGGCGTGTCGCCCTCGATGCGCCAGAGCGGCAGCATGGTGTCGCGCCGCCAGCCCAGGCCGCGCAGCGTGACATCGCCGGTGAAGACCGGCGGCGCCGCGTCCAGCAGCGCGGTGTCCAGCCTGCGGAACGGCACGGGCTGCGCGCCGCGGCCGAGATCGACGCTGAGGGACGCGGTCTGCAGCAGGCGGAAGGTCGCCGCCACCAGCCGCACCGGCGCCGCGCGCGACCCGCCGGGGGAGAGCAGCTGCGGCGGCAGCGGCTCGATCACATGCGCATAGCCGAGGCCGATCTGCACCGCGGCGGCCGGCGGGTCGATGGTGACGGCGCCGGCCGTGACATTGGCCAGGCCACGCGGCGCGCCATCCGCCACCACCTGCACGCCGCGGCCCTCAAGGTGGCCGAGGCCGCTCCAATGGTCCTGCGGCGCGCCGCTCTCGCCGGTCAGCCCGGCATCGACCGCCAGCGCGGCGTCGAAACGCTCCAGCCGCATCGAGCCGGCGCGCTCGACGGCGCACCAGACGGTGCCGTCGATCTCGGCCAAGGCGCGGAAGGCGCCATCGGTGTCCTGCCGCGTCCAGGCGGTGACCTGCTCGGCGCGGTAGAGGGTCAGCGTTGCCAGCCAGCCGCCTTGCATCGCCACATGCAGCAGCCGCCGCGTCTGGTCATAGGCCATGGAAACAGGCGTCTGCACCAGATGCCGCGCCACCAGCGCCAGGTCGCTCGCCTGATAGGCCTGCTGCACATCGGTATAGGCGTATTCATGCACCGCCTGGCCGGAGCGGGCGACGAAGATGGTGCTGCCATCGACATCGACCGGCGGGATGATGCGCCCGACCGGCGAGCCGATGCGCGTCTGCCGGTGCAGCTGGATCGAGGAGGGCGTCATCGGCTCGCCGGTGACCATCCATTCGGCGCCCGAGGTGAAGACCTGCAGATGCCGCCCCGAGAAGACGGCGCGGATGGCGTTCACCTGGTCCGACAGCAGGCCGAACTCGATCGCCTGGTCGTCGAGGCCGGTGCCCAGGTCGAAATTGAACAGATCGCCCGAGCGCGACAGCCACAGCCGGTTCGGCAAATCGCGCGCGCCGCCGATCACCAGCCGGTCCTGATGGAAGCAGGCGGTGACCGGCCAGCCGCGCACCGCGCTGAAGGCGGCCTCGTCCCAATCCGCGCTGGCCGTGGTGCCGGCGAGCGTCTCTTCCACGCTCGCCGTCGCGCTGGTGGCAGAGGCGACAGCCGTGAGCAGCACGCGTTTGCCGCCCAGGCGGAACCGCACCCCGACATGGCCGGGCTGGAACACCGCCCCATTCGCCGTCAGCGTCACGCTGCCGGTGGTGGCGCTCGCCGCCAGCGTCACGCCGGAATCGGCGAACCGGTAGAAGGGCTCACGCACGAAGCTCCAGGGCGCGAGCGTCCAGCTGGTGTGGCTGCTGCGCGTCAGGCGCTGCGGCACCATGTCGGGATGCAGCAGCAGCAGCGTGTCGGCGCTCTGCGTCCAGGCGATGTTCTCCAGCATCGAGGCGGTCCAGGGCCCGGCCAGGCTCGCCACCTGGACGTCGCCCATGAAGACGCGCAGGCCCTGATGCGTCAGCGCGACCAGATAGGTCTGCTCAGTGTTGAACTCGAAGGCGATCAGCCGCGCGGTGCCGGGCAGCTCTGCCACATGGCGCAGGCCGGGGCGGCGGGTCAGCCCGCCGGTCGGCTGGATGAAGACGTTGCGCAGGCGCCGCGCGCCATTCTCATAGGCGCGCAGATCCCCCCGGCCCAGCAGCTGGTCGCCGAGTTCGCCCGCGGTGAAGCTGGTCTTGGTGCTGCGGCCGGCGGCCATGTCTCAACCCCTCGCGTCGATCAGCGGGAAATCCTCGACCGCGCGCACCGTGTCCTGCTGGCTGTCGACCAGGCGCGCATGGCGCAGCTCGGCCTCGGCCAGGCGGTGCAGCATCTCGGCACGGCTGGTGCTCTCGGTCAGCGGCACGCAGAACTCCGCCGCCAGCCGCGCCACCAAAGCGGAGGCGAAGAAGGGCGGCAGCGCGCTTTCCGCCGGGCGGAACAGATAGGTCAGCACGACACGCGGCGAATCCGTGTGCAGCCGGTTCTCATGGATGCGGTAGAGCAGCCCGCGCCCCCGCCCGCCCCCGCCCGCCGACAGCACCCGCAGGAAATCCGCCGGCAGCTGATAGGCATAGGCGTAGTCGGCATGCGGCACGGCGAGCAGCCGCGGCAGATCCGCCTGGCCCGTCGCGAAGCTCCAGGGATGGGCGGAGAGCAGCGCATCACGCACCGCCGGATAGAGATTGGCCGCCACCTCCGCTTCCGCGGTGCCTTCCTCAAGCGAGGCGACGGGCTGCGCGCCGATCTTCAGCAGCGCGCGCGAGCACAACACAAGCGCCGACAACGCCATTTTCCTATCCTTTCATGCTACCGTTTTTCTTTCGGGCTGCCGCCGTCTCGCGGCCAGGCGGGACGCTGTTTCTGCAGCCGCGCGCTGCCTTCTCGCGCAGCGCGCAGGGGCGCCGGGCGTTGCCACCCGGCGCCCCCGATCAGTGCCGCGCGCGGCGCTGCACCCCCGGGCCGAAGCGCCTGGCCCGCGTGCAGCGCCTCCCGTCCCGGCCCTGACCGGCAGCCGAAAGAATCATTCGGCGCAGCGCATGCGGACGACGCCGGCGGGGTCGATCAGGACGGCGCCCTGGCTCATCATGTTGTTGACGAAGAAGGCGGCGCGGTCGCCATGCCAGGTGATGTCGGTGGTGACTTCCTGGGCAACGGCGTGGCCGATGGCGGTCTTGTGGTAGAAGTAGCAGAAGCGGGTGGCGCCGCTCTTGGTCAGGCCGGAATGCGGCATCCAGGTCGCGCCCAGCCAGCGCTTCACCTGGGTGCCCTTCCAGGGCAGCTCGTCATCGCCGATGTACTGGGTGTTGGCGAATTCCTCGATCTGCAGCAGGTCGCTCCACTGCTTCCAGCCGACGATGGCGAAGCGGTTGCCGTCATCCGGCACGTCGGCGGCGCCCAGCATCTCGAAGGCCAGCAGCACCTTCGCCTTGGTCAGCCCGTCGGTGTCGGTGGTGCCGGCGGCGGTGCCGGTGGCCTCCTCGGTGGCGGTGTCGAGCGCAGCGATCACCAGCTCGTCGGTCTTGCGGCCGAGCGCATAGGCGCCGGCGCTGGCCACCACCTGGCGCTCGTCGATATTGACCTTCAGCTCGTCCAGGCGGTCGATCCACTCGCCGGCGTAGTAGTCCTGCAGGAAGCATTCGACGTTGGAATGGGCGAGGTTCATCACCGGCACGGCGCCGTTGCGCGCCTTCGCCGCCGCGGTGCCGTGGCCCACGATCGGGAAGTTGGTGGAGGCGCCGCGCACGCCGCTCTTGCTGCGCACGGTCGGGCGCAGCTTGGAGCCCTGGCGCTGATAGGCCTCATGCACCTCGGATTCGAACTGCTTGACGAAGACCTGGTCGATGGAAGCGGACATGCCGTGTTCCTTCAGGGAGGGGCGAGGAAAGGGGAGAAGCCGGGCGGGCGCGGTTCCCCGGGGGCGGGCCGCGCCGCCGGCCGCCATGGCACCCGCCAGGGGTTGCGCCATGGCGCGAAACGGCGGCGGCCCCGCGCCTCAGCGGAGGCGCGGGGCCGTGATCAGGCCAGCGGGGCAGGCCAGCGGGGCCGGAGGGATCAGCCCTCGTTCTGGCCGAACAGGCGGCGGAAGCCGTCGGTGACGCGCTTGACGTATTCCGGCTCGCGCGCGCGCCAGTAGCGCGGGTCGCGCATCATCCGGCGCAGCGCCTGCTCGTCGATCGCCTCCGGCGCCTCGGCGCGGCTGGCGAGGTTCGGCTCGGCCTTGCCCATCATGCGGTGCAGCGCCAGCACGCCCTCGGCGGTGGTCGACAGCGCCTCATAGACGGGCTTGGCCAGGTTGGCGCGGCCCCAGGCGGCGATCTGCGGCGCGATGCGCTGGAAGCCCTCGGCGCCGCCGAATTCCTGCTCCAGCCGGGCGCGCTGCTTCTGCGCCTCGTAATCGGCCGCCGCCTCGGCGATCAGCGGCAGCAGCCGCTCCGCCGCCAGGTCGTAGACCAGTTGCACCTGGGCGCAGGTGAAGCCGGCCTCGTGCAGCCGCTGGTTCACCTCCGGATCCGGGCCGCACATCGCGTGCTTCGGCTCGATCGCGTAATCCTCGGGGCTGTCCGGCACGCCGAGGGCGCGGCGGAAGCGCGCGCGCTCCTCCTCCGGCGCATCCTCGGCAGGAGGCGCGAAGCGCTGGGAGAGGCGCTTCTCCAGCTCGCGATAGGATTTCAGCAGGGCATCCACACGGAGCGCCTGCTTCTCCGCATCCCAGAACTTCTCGGGGATGTCCTCGGGGCGGGCCGCATTGTCCGGCGCGGGGTCCAGCAGATTCTCAGCCATGCGGCTGTCACTCCTCGGCGGGGGTCAGGATGCCGGCCGGCGCGGCGAGCGTGCGGGCCAGGTGGCGGGTGGCGGCGGCGAGGTCGACCTGCGCCACCGCCGGCGCGCCGAGCGCCGCCACCGCCTGCAGGAAGAGCAGGGTGTTGGCGGCGTCCGAGCGGCCCTGCACGCGGGCCAGCGGCGAATGGTAGGTCAGGCGGGCCTCGCGCCCGTCCAGCAGCAGCGGCGGCACCTCGCCGCGGCGGCGCAGGATCGAGAGGCAGCGGGCGATCAGCGGCGTCAGCAGCTCCGCCTGCAGCCTTCCATAGGTGGCGCCGAGCAGCCGCGCGGTCTGCGCGCTGCGCTCCAGCACCTCGGTCGCGGTCATGGCGGCGCTGCCGGGCGGGCCCAGCCGGTCGGCCAGGAGCGCCGCGCGGATGCGGCCGCGCAGATCGTCCAGCACCAGCTGGGAGACGTCGAAATTGCCCGGTGCCGCCAGCGGGGTGAGGCCGGAGGAGCCCGGCGCCTTCGGGATGATGGCGCCCGGCACCAGGCGGACCGTCGCCGGGTTCAGCACCCCGTCATCCTCCGCCTGCCAGATGCCGGTGGCGGCGATGGAGGCGTTCTTCAGCACCAGCTCCACCACCTTGTTGGCGGTGCGGATGTCGGGCAGCGCCTTCATCACCGGGCCGCGGCCATAGGCCTCGCCCGGCGCCTTCAGCCAGCGGAAGGCGATGAAGGGGCTGTCCTGGAAGCGCCCGGCGGCCAGCGGCAGGGCGCGGCCATCCTGCTCCAGCACGGCGAGATAGGCGCTGCCGCCGCGCTCCGGCCAGACCGCCTCCACCACACGGTGGCGCGGCGCCTCCTGGCTGTCGCTGCCGGCGCCGAGGCCGGGCGGCAGCACGGCGCCCGGATAGCGCGCGGCGATCGCCGCCGCCTCCAGCGCCATGGCGCGGTAGACGGTGTCGAGCCGGCCGCTCTCGCCCTCCTCCAGCACCGCCTCGCGCAGCGGCACGGCGGTGAAGCGCAACGCGGAGAGCGCGCCGGGCGGCGCCTCCTCCACCAGCAGCACGCCGGTGCCGGCGACCACCAGGTCGAGGAAGGCCTGATGCATCTCGACGGCGAAGTTGGAGCGGTCGAGATGCCCCTGCAGCGTCTCCGCCGCCTCCTCCAGCGCGGCGGCGGCGGCGGTGCCGTCGGGTCCCTCCGCCACGGCGCGGGAGGGGGCGAGGCCGAACCAGCGCGACCAGGGCGGCGTCAGCTCGGCCAGCAGGGAGGCGGCCAGCTGCTCGGCCGCGTCGGGCGCGGTCGCGTCATACAGCATGGCGCCGCCGCTGCCCGGCGTCTGCGCCAGGACATGGTCGTAGCATTCCTGCCAGACGCCCTCCCAGGGGCGGCGCCGGGCCAGCGCCGCCTGGTATCGCGGCAGGATGGTCTCGGGGGTCAGGCGCATGCGCTCACTCCCCGAGCAGGGTCTTGCGCGCCCCGGCCAGGCCGGGCGGCAGCGGCTCCAGCACGCCGCGGGCGGAGGTCGCGATGGTGCCGGCCAGCCCGCGGCGGGAACGCTCCTGGCTGTCCAGCCGGGCGGTCTGGGCGACCGCCTCCGGGCTGGGGGCGGGGCTGGCAGAGGTGGTGGGGACCGGCTCGGTCCTGACGACCACCGGCTTCGGGGCACGGAACAGGCCACCCATGCGCGTGCGGGCTCCTCTGCGTTGGCGGCGGGAAGCGATCGCGCAAAAGCCGCGCGGCCCGCCGGAGGGGGTCCGGCGGGCCGCGCGCAGGTGCGGGATCGGGAGGATGCCGCCGGGCGCAATTCGCCCGGTGACGGGGCTTGTCTTACGCCTCGGCGAACCCCGCGTCAATGATTTTATTCCTATCGGCGGAAATTTTCTCCAACCGACGGTAGAGGCCGTGCGGCGTCAGCGCGAAGGGCGCCGCCTCCCCCAGCAGGGCGCGGCAGACGCTGACGCAGGAATAGGGTGAGAATTCCGGCCGCCAGGAGCAGACCGGCGGCCCGGGCAGGAAGGGGCCGAGCAGGGTCAGCCCGGCGCGGCGGTAGAAGCCCGGCAGGTCGAAGCCCTCGACCAGCTCGGGCCGCGCCACCAGCAGCCGGCCGGAGAGCGGCTCCACCACCGTCCAGCCGCGCGCATCCTCGACCACCGCGAAGCAGTGGCGGAAGCCGGGGCGCAGCAGCCGCAGCCAGAGCCGGTCGGCGCGGCCGCCGAAGCCGATCCAGACGCGCTGCGCCCCCTCCTCCAGCTGGTGGCGGGACGCAATGCGGGGCGCGAGGCGCGGCGGGGCCATGTCACGCCCGCCCATCACGACCCATGGGCCAGGGCAGCAGCTCCGCCCCTGCCGGCGCGCGCAGCGCCGGGCCGGCGACGATGCCCTTGTTGCGCAGCGGCCAGTCGAGCCGCGACAGCGCCTCGCTCCACAGCCGCCAATCGCCGCGCTCGGCCGGGTAGCGCGGGTCGGGCGCCTGGCCGCGCTCGCCCCAGAGGCGCAGGATGCGGGCATGCTGCAGATCGACCCGCCGCTGGCGGTAGAGGCGGTCGAGGCATTTCACCACATCGTCGGGCTCGCAGGGGCGCTGGGTGCGGCCGGCGCCGGCGACGATTCGCGCCCCCTCCCGCCGCGCCACCAGCGCGGCCATGGTCCAGAGCCAGGCCTCCTCGGCACTCTGGAAGGGTTCGGCCTTGGCGAGGGACGCGAGGACGGGGGCCGTGTTGGCGCGGGGGGCGGCTGGCATGGGCTATTCTCCTCGCCTGTGAGTTGATTACCCCTTAATCCTTGCTCGGGCGCATTCTAGGCGTCAACACCTATGTGTGATGATCTTCCTATTGTGTTCGGACCAAGAACCTAGGATCATCCACCCATGCGTCACGACGACATCTGGCGGGCGGTCGATGCCCTGGCGGCCGAGCACGGGCTCTCCCCCTCGGGCCTCGCCCGCAAGGCCGGGCTCGACCCCACCGCCTTCAACCCCTCCAAACGCGTCGGCGCCGATGGGCGGGCGCGCTGGCCCTCCACCGAATCGGTCGCCAAGATCCTGGCCGCCACCGGCACCGACATGGAAAGCTTCGCCGCCCTGGTCACCGGCGTGGCCTCGGCGCTGAACCGCGGCCCGCGCACCATGCCCGGCCGGCGCATCCCGCTGATCGGCCTGGCCCAGGCCGGCGGCGAAGGCTATTTCGGCGATGGCGGCTACCCCGTCGGCGCCGGCTGGGACGAGATCTCCACCCCCGAACTCTCCGACCCCAACGCCTATGCCCTGGAGATCTCCGGCGACAGCATGGAGCCGGTGTTCCGCGACGGCGACATCATCATCGTCTCGCCCAACGCCCCGGTGCGCCGCGGCGACCGCGTCGTGGTCCGCACCCTGAAGGGCGAGGTCATGGCCAAGGAACTGCTCCGCCAATCCGCCCGCCGCATCGAGCTCGCCAGCCTCAACCCCGCCCATCCCGGCTACAGCTTCGACCTCACCGAGATCGCCTGGATCCACCGCATCCTCTGGGCCAGCCAATAGTTTTTTCGGGCTGCCGCCGTCTGGTTTTGAAGCGGGACTCTTTTCGGGCTGCCGCCGTCTTGTTTGGAGGCGGGACGCTGTTTCGGGCTGCCACTGCCGGGTGGGGCCCGGGCCGGGTCGGCTGCGGCCGGGTGGTGCGGTGAACCGCATCGTCACGCGCCGCACCGCCGGAAAGCCTCCGCCTCCTGCGGGCTGAATGCGCCGGAACCCGCCCGGACGACCACCCTCGCCCCTGGAGCCGGCCGCCCTGCCCGGTCGCCCCCCCCTCCCGGCGCTGTTCGGCCTCTGTCGACCGAGGCGGCGGGGACCGGAAAGCGGCCCTGCCCCTCAGCCCTCGCGCGGCGTCTCCGCATCGGCCGGGGCGGGCAGGCGCGGATCGGCCAGCCGCTCCAGCAGCGCCTCGGGGTCGGCGCCGGCGGGCAGCGCCAGATAGGTGCCGTCGCCCAGCGGATGGCTGGCCAGCCCGGTATCCTCATAGAGCCGCAGCAAGGACGGCCCCACCCGGTAAAAGGCATGGCCGACGCCGTTGCGCTCGCACAGATCGCGGAAGCGCCACAGCACCGCCAGCTGCCCGGCCTTGTCCCCGGCCGGATCGCCCAGCCCGACCCAGACATCCTCGAGCTTCAGGAAGGCCAGCCCGGCATTGGCGCCGCCATCGGTGAACAGCGCGCCATCCGCCCGGGCCGGCACCCGCCCGCCCAGCGCCGAGAGGCGGCTGCGGGCAACCATGTCATACTCCGCCGGGCGCAGCCGCGCCGGGCGCAGCAGCCGCAGCGCCGCCACCAGCAGCAGCACGCCGCACAGCCCCACCGCGAAGCGCAGCGTGTGCGGCGTCTCGGCCAGGAAGGGCACCGCCCACCAGGGCTCCTCCGCCACCGGCTCGCGCCAGGCGATGCGCGCCAGGGTCAGCGCCGCCCCCAGCGTCACCACCAGCGGCAGCAGCGTGGCGGCCGAGAGCGGCTCCCCGGTCACCCGCGCATCGCGGTAGAAGGCGGTGCGGATGCAGGCGAGCAGCCCGGACAGCGCGATGAAGCCGCCGGAGATGAACCAGGGCTCGCCGCGCAGCAGTGCCACCACGCCGCCCAGCAGCAGCAGCACGATGCCGCTGGCCCAGGCGATGCGCAGCCGCCGCAGCATGCCATAGGCCGCCACCAGCAGCAGCGAGCCGATCAGCGAGGCGGCGAAATGGCTGGCCAGCGCCGCCCATTCCCCGGCCCAGAGGGCGAGGCGCGAGCCGCGCGCCGGCAGCGCGCCGATGAACAGCAGCGCCGCGCCGGCGATGCCGGACAGCCCGGCCAGCACCGGCCCCTCCAGCGAATCCGCCACCCGCGTCTCCGGCCCGATGCGGCTGAGCAGGTGCCGGCGCTGGTTCAGCTCGAAGCCGGCGAACAGCGCTCCGGCCAGGAAGAGCGGGATGATGTAGTAGTAGAAGCGGAACAGCAGCAGCGCGCTGATCACCTCAGGCGCCGCGATATAGGGCTGCAGCCCGACCAGGATCGCCGTGTCGAACACGCCGAGCCCACCCGGCACATTTGCAGCCAGCCCCGCCGTATAGGCCGCCAGATACAGGCCGATGAAGCGGACGAAGCTGAGCCCCTCCGCCGGTGGCAGCAGGGCGTAGAAGATCATCGCGGTGACCGCGACATCGACCGCCGCCAGCGCCGTCTGGGCGCAGGCCATGCGGAAACCCGGCAGGTCGATGCGGTGGCCGAAGGCGTGGAAATGCGGCAGGAAGCGCGACAGCAGCAGGTAGCTGGCCACCACGCCGAGCAGCGCCACGCCGATCAGCTGCATGGTCCAGTGCGGCGTGTGCGCGCCGATCCAGGGCACCACCTCGGGCTCCAGGATCAGCACCAGCCCGCCCAGCGCCATGCCGCCCAGGCCGAAGGTCAGGCTGGTGAAGGCGATGACCTTGGCGATCTCGCCCGGCGTCAGCCCCCAGGCGGCATAGAAGCGGTAGCGCACCGCGGCGCCGGAGACGGCGGCGAAGCCCAGATTATGCGCCAGCGTATAGGCGCAGAAGGAGGCCAGCGAGGTGCGGAGATAGCTGACCGGCTTGCCGGCATAGACCGAGCCCAGCCGGTCATAGATGGTCAGCACCCCATAGGCGAGCAGCGTCCACCCAGCCGCCACCCACAGCGCATGGGAGGGCATGTTGCCCAGCGCCCGGCGGATCTCGGCCAGCGAGAGGTGGCGGAACTCCCGCTGCACCACATAGACGGCGCCCGCCAGCAGCAGCAGGCCGAACACCGTCGGCCCATGCCGCCGCAGCGCCGTGAGGACGGCTTTCACGCCGCCGGGCTCTCCGCCGCGGCCGCGCCCGGGGGCGCCGCAGCGGCCGGCCGCGCCAGCGCTTCCTCGATCAGGCGGATCGTCTCCTCCACGCCATAGGCGGCGGCCAGGCTGCCGAAGCGCGGCCCCTGATCGGCGCCGACCAGCACCTGGTAGAGCGCGTTGAACCAGCCGCGCGCCACACCCGGGGAGCCGTCTTTCATCACCTGGATGAAGGGCTCGCGCCGGCCGGCGTCATAGACATCGACCTGGATGCGCTCGGCCTGGGGCAGGCCCGGCGGCAGCGCCTCGATCTCTTCCCTGTGCGCGCGCAGCAGGTCGATCAGCGCCTGGAAGCAGGGGCGCTCCTCGGCGGTCGGGGCGCGCGGCGTCAGCGTCGGCAGGATGAAGTCGCGCGAATAGGCAACCGCGTATTCCACCAGCTGGCCCAGCAGCGGCTGGTTCTCGGGCGTCGCGCCGGGGGCGTAGTTGCGGACGAATTTCCACAGCCGCTCCGGCGTATCGGCGGCCGAGACGGTGGCCAGGTTCATCAGCATGCCGAAGGTCAGCGGCGGCTCGGGCGTGTTCGGCGCCTCGCCGCCATGGATGTGCCAGTCGGGATTGGCCGGGTCGGGATTGGCCCGCAGCTTCTCCCGCTGCTGCAGATACTCATCCGTCGCGCGGGGAATGACGTCGAAATGCAGCCGCTTGGCCCGGCCCGGCTGCTGATACATGAAATAGGCCAGGCTCTCGGGCGGGGCGTAGCGCAGCCATTCCTCGATGGTCAGGCCATTGCCCTTGGACTTGCTGATCTTCTGGCCCTGGGAGTCGAGGAACAGCTCATAGGTCATGCTGACCGGCGGCTCCGCCCCCAGCACCCGGCAGATCGCCGAGGAGAGCTTGACGCTGTCGATCAGGTCCTTGCCCGACATCTCGTAATCGACGCCAAGGGCATACCAGCGCATGGCCCAGTCGGCCTTCCACTGCGCCTTCACATGGCCGCCGGTCACCGGGCTCTCGAAGCGCTCGCCGCTTTCCGGGTCGCGCCACACCACGGTGCCGTCCTGCGGCCTGACCTCCTCCATCGGCACCTGCATCACCACCCCGGTCTTCGGGTGCACCGGCAGGAAGGGGGAGTAGGTGGCGCGGCGGTCCGGGCCGAGGGTCGGCAGGATCACCTGCCGGACCTCCTCATGGCATTGCAGCATGCGCAGCAGCGCGGCGTCGAAGCGGCCGGACTTGTAGTAGTCGGTGGCGGAGGCGAATTCGTATTCGAAGCCGAAGGCGTCGAGGAAGGCGCGCAGCCGGGCATTGTTGTGGTGCCCGAAGCTCTCATGCGTGCCGAAGGGGTCGGGGATGGCGGTCAGCGACTTGCCCAGATGCGGCCGCAGCAGCTCGCCATTCGGGATGTTGTCCGGGATCTTGCGCAGCCCGTCCATGTCGTCCGAGAAGGCGACGAGGCGCGCCGGCAGGCCGGTCAGCCGCTCGAAGGCGCGCTTGACCCAGGTGGTGCGCGCCACCTCGCCGAAGGTGCCGATATGCGGCAGGCCCGAGGGGCCGTAGCCCGTCTCGAACAGCGCCGCCGGTTTCCCCGCCGCCTGGATGCGATCGGCGACCTTGGCGGCTTCCTCGAAGGGCCAGGCCTTGACGGTACGGAGGGAGGGATCGGCGCTCATGCCCGCCCCATGCCAGCGCGGCGGGTCCCGGTCAACGCGCTCTCCAAGCGTGGCAGCCCTCCTTTGCTTGCGGTGCCATCATCTTTTGGAAAAGCCCCGGCCGATCCTGGCCTTGTTCGCCTTTTGCCCCTAGGTTCCGCCGGTGTCCCCCGCCCAAGGGCCCGCCAGCGCCCTCCCCCCCCGCCTGTTGCTGCCGGACGCGCCGGCCCTCGTCGCCCCCGCCCCGGGCCGCGCCGCGCTGCTGACGCCGGATGGCGAGCTGTTCACCCCCCGCCCGGCCGAGCTGCCGCGGCTGCTGCGGGAATTCGGCCCGCCGATCCTGGTGCACGCGCCGGCGGTGGCGAAGCGGCTGAACCTGCCCGGCCTGCAAGGCGCCTGGGACCTGCTGGAGCTGTTCGCCTTCTGCCTGCCGGCCCAGCCCGCCCCGCCCACGCCGCGCGGCCTGGCGCTGGCCCTCGACATGGCCCCGCCCGAGGATGCCGAGAGCGCCGCCGCCCTGCTGCCGGAGATCGCCACCGAGCTGCTGCGCCGCCTGGCCCGCGCCCGCTCCGCGCCACTGAACAAGGATGCCGGGGCGCTGGCCGCGCGCATGGCGCAGGCGGCGGATTGGGCCTGGACCCCCTCGGTGCTGGCGGCCCTCGGCCTGCCATCCGCCCGCCCCTCCCAGGACGCGCTGAAGGTGTGGCGCGCCTTGCCGGAATGGGAGGAGGAGGCGCCGCCCCCGCCCCCCGCCAGCCACGCCGTCACGCCGACCGAGGCGCGCACCCGCCTGGCCGAGATCCTGGGCGATGGGGCGGAGCAGCGCCCCTCCCAGGCGGATTTCGCCTCCGCCGCCAGCCTGGCCTTCACCCCGCGCGAGACCCCGGGCGAGCCCCGGCTGGTGCTGGCCGAGGCCGGGACGGGCACCGGCAAGACGCTGGGCTATGTGGCGCCGGCCAGCCTCTGGGCCGAGCGCAATGGCGCCCCCGTCTGGATCGCCACCTACACCCGCAATCTGCAGCGCCAGCTCGACCAGGAGCTGGCCCGGCTTTACCCGGACCCCGAGGACCGGCGGAAGCGGGTCGTCATCCGCAAGGGCCGCGAGAATTATCTCTGCTTGCTGAACTATGACGAGGCGGTGACCGGCGCCATGCCGGCGCGGCTGGTGGCGCTCGGCCTGGTGGCGCGCTGGGCGCTGGCGACGCGGGATGGCGATCTGCTGGGCGGCGATTTCCCCGGCTGGCTGATGGAGCTGTTCCCGAGCGGCGCCATCTCGCTCCTCGCCGACCGGCGGGGGGAGTGCATCCACTCCGCCTGCCCGCACTGGAAGCGCTGCTATGTGGAGCATTCCATCCGCCGCGCGGCGGGCGCGCATCTGGTGGTGGCCAACCATGCGCTGGTGATGGTGCAGGCGGCGCTCGGCGGCGGCGAGGACGGGCCGGCGCTGCGCTATGTCTTCGATGAGGGCCACCATCTGTTCGACGCCGCCGATGGCGCCTTCTCGGCCGAGCTGTCAGGCGCCGAGATGGCCGAGCTGCGCCGCTGGCTGCTTGGCAATGAGGGCGGCCGCGGACGGGCGCGCGGCCTGCGCCGGCGGCTGGAGGAAATGCTGGCCGAGCACCCGGCGCTGGTGCCGCCGCTGGAGCTGATCGAGCATGCGGCGCGCGCCCTGCCCTCCCCCGGCTGGTGGGACCGCTGGGCCGCCCTGCCGGAGGAGGATGCCGAGCGCGCCGAGGACCGCGACGAGCTGCCCGAGGATCCGCGCGGCCCTGCCCTGCCCGCCGCCCCCGGCATCCCGCGCCCGCGCCCCTTCCAGGACAGCGTCCCGGCCGAGGATTTCCTGCGCGCCGTGCGCGCCCAGGTGCTGGCCCGCACCGCCGAGGGCGACCCGCTCTACGACGCCGAATGCGATTTGCACCCGCTCCTGGACGACATGACCCCGGCCGCCGTGGCGCTGGAGGTGGCGCTGGAGCGGCTGCGCGACCCGCTGAAGCATTTGGCCTCGCTGCTCACCACCCTGCTGGAGGACCCCGAGCAGGAGCTGGAGACCGGGGTGCGCATCCGGCTGGAAACCGCCAGCCGCAGCATCGAGCGCCGGGCGCTGATGCCGCTCGCCGCCTGGCTGTCCATGCTGCGCCGCCTGCATGAGGAGCCGGCCGAACCCGGCCAGCGCCCCACCTATGTGGACTGGCTGGCGCTGACACGGCGCGAGGGGCGCGACATCGATGCGGGGCTGCACCGCCACTGGCTGGACCCGACCATGCCCTTCGCGACGCAGGTGGCGGCGCCGGCGCATGGCGTGCTGATCGCCTCCGCCACGCTGCGCGACGCGGCGCGGAAGGACCCCGATGCCGCCTGGCGGGAGGCCGAGGCCCGCACCGGCGTGCAGCACCTGCCGGCGCTCGCCGTTCGCGCCGCCCTGCCCTCCCCCTTCGACTATGCCGCCAACACCCGCGCCTTCATCATCGACGACATGAACCGCGACAGCCCGGGCCAGGTGGCGGCGGCGATGCAGCAGCTCTTCCTGGCGGCGGGCGGCGGCGGGCTCGGCCTGTTCACCGCCATCCGGCGGCTGCGCGACGTGCATGCGCGCATCGCGCCGGCGCTCGCCGAGGCCGGGCTGCCGCTCTACGCCCAGCATGTCGACGCCATGGACAGCGCCACCCTGGTCGACATCTTCCGCGCCGAGGAGGACTCTTGTCTGCTCGGCACCGATGCCTTGCGCGATGGCGTCGACGTGCCCGGCCGGGCGCTCAGGCTGCTGGTGTTCGACCGGGTGCCCTGGCCGCGCCCCTCCATCCTGCACCGGGAGCGGCGCATTCATCTCTCCGGCGGGCGGCCCGGCCTGTATGATGACGCCATCGCCCGGCACCGGCTGCGCCAGGCCTTCGGCCGGCTGATCCGCCGCGCCGATGATCGCGGCGTCTTCGTGCTGCTGGACCCGCGCACGCCCTCCCGCCTGCTGGCCGGGCTGCCGGAGGGGGTGGCGCCGCAACGGCTCGGCCTGGCCGATGCGGTGCGGGAGACAACCGCCTTCCTGGCGGGGCGTTGAACCGCGACGGCCGAGGCGGTACCGCTTGGCCAGGAAGGATGATCCGATGCCGCACACCAAGATCCGCTTCACGGCCCAGGAGGCGCTGATCTGCGCCATGGTGCTGATGTCCGCCGCCGACCGCGCCATGTCGGATGCCGAGCTGGCGATGATGTCCCGCCTGGTGCAGGAGCTGCCGGTGTTCTCGGATTTCCATCCGCAGGAGATCGAGGCGGTGACCGAGACCTGCCTGCGCCTGCTGGAGCAGGCCGATGGCCTGGACCGCGCCTGCGAGCTGATCCGCGACGCCCTGCCGCCGCGCCTGCGCGAGACCGCCTATCTGCTGGCCTGCGAGGTCGCCGCCGCCGATGGCGATGCGACGCAGGAGGAGCTGCGCTTCCTGCAGGATTTCCGCATCACCATGGATATCGACCGTTTGATCGCCGGCGCCATCGAACGCGCCGCCAAAGCCCGCTACCAGATCGTTTAGTTTTCGGGCTGCCGCCGTCTGGTGGGGAGGCGGGACGCGGCGGTGGAAGCGGGGCGGCGGTGGCCAGGGGGTGAGACGCCGGCACCGCCGGGCCGGAGCGCCCTCGTCCCCGTGCAGCCCTTCCCGTCGCGGCCCTGACCGGTAGAAGGAAGAAAAATGCAGCCGACGCTGGAGAAGCCGGACGAGGATCCCTTCCTGTGGCTGGAGGAGATCGAGGGCGAGCGGGCGCTGGAATGGGTGGCGGAGCAGAATGCCCGCACCCTGGCGGCGCTGGAGAGCCCGGGGCTGGAGGCTGATCGCACGGCGCTGAAGGCGGCGCTGGACCGCCCCGGCAAGCTGCCGCATGTGACGCGGCGCGGGCCGCATCTGTTCAATTTCTGGAAGGATGCGGCGCATCCGCGCGGCCTGTGGCGCCGCACCACCCTCGACTCCTTCCGCAGCGAGACGCCGGAGTGGGAGGTGCTGCTCGACCTCGACGCGCTGGCGGCGGCGGAGGGGGAGGACTGGATCTGGGCCGGCGCCGCCACCCTGCCCGGCCAGCATGACCTGGCCCTGCTGCGCCTGTCGCGCGGCGGCAGCGATGCGGCGGTGCTGCGCGAATTCGACATCCCCTCGCGCCGCTTCGTGGAGGGCGGCTTCACCCTGCCCGAGGCCAAGGGCGGCGCCGCCTGGCTGGACCGCGACACGCTGCTGCTCTCCGCCGCTTATGGCGAGGGGCATGTCACCGGCTCCGGCTATGCGCGCACGGTGCGGCTCTGGCCGCGCGGCACGCCGCCGCTGGAGGCGACCACCCTGTTCGAGGTGCCCGAGGCCAGCATGATGGCCTGGGGCGGGGTCGAGCATGAAGAGGGCCGCGAGACCCTGCTCTTCATCGACCGCACCGGCATGTTCGACGGCACGGTGTGGCTGGGCGACCGCAGCGGGGCCAAGACCCGCGTGCCCCTGCCGAGCGACGCGCATTATGTCTGGCAGCGCGGCCATCTGGCGGTGAAGCCGCGCACCCCCTGGGTGGTGGAGGGCCGCAGCTACGACACCGATCTGCTGCTCGGCCTGTCGCTGGAGGATCTGCTGGCCGGGCGCGTCGCGCCGCAGATCCTGTTCACGCCGCAGCCGCGCCTGTCGCTGCAGGGCTTCTTCTGGTGCGAGGGGCGGCTGGTGGTGTCGATCCTCGACAATCTCGCCCCGGTCTACCGGATCTTCACCCCGGGCCCCGGCGCCTGGGCCAGCGAGGATCTGCCCGGCCTGCCGCGGATCGGCGTGGTCGATCTCGGCCCGCTGGATGCCGAGATCGAGGAATCCGACGGCACGCTGCTGGTGATGGCGCAGGACCCGGTGACGCCGCCGCAGCTGCTGCTGGCCAGCGCCACGCGCCCGGCCGCGCCGGCGCTGCTGAAATCCTCCAGCCCCAGCTTCGACGCCACCGGCCTGACCGTGTCGCGGCATGAGGCGATCTCCACCGATGGGGAGCGCATCCCCTATGTGCAGATCGGCCCCCTGGACGAGAGCGGCCAGGCGCCGGTGCACATGACCGCCTATGGCGGCTTCCAGATCCCCTGCCTGCCCTATTACTCGGCCAGCACCGGGCGGCTCTGGCTGCAGAAGGGCGGCACGGCGGTGATCGGCCAGATCCGTGGCGGCGGCGAGTTCGGCACCGCCTGGCACGAGGCCGGGCGCGGCGCGAGGAAGCGGCAGAGCCATGATGATTTCGCCGCCATCGCGCAGGATCTGGTGCGGCGCGGGGTGACGGTGCCGGGCCGCATCGCCGCCGAGGGCGGCTCGAATGGCGGGCTGCTGATCGCCAATATGCTGACCCGCTATCCGGAGCGCTTCGGCGCGCTGTTCTGCACCATCCCGCTGATCGACATGCGCCGCTACACCAAGCTGTTGGCGGGGGCGAGCTGGATCGCCGAATATGGCGACCCGGACAAGCCGGAGGATTGGGCCTTCATCCGCCATTTCTCCGCCTATCAGGCGGTGGAGCCGGGCCGGTCCTACCCGCCCATCCTGCTGGCGACGACGCGGCGCGACGACCGGGTGCATCCCGGCCATGCCCGCAAAATGGCCGCCCGGCTGCAGGAGATGGGCTATGAGGCCTGGCTCTACGAGCCCGAGGCCGGCGGCCATGGCTATGGCAAGGACAATGCGGAGGTGGCGCGCTTCGCCTCGCTCGGCGCCGCCTTCCTGCGCCGCGCCATCGGCTGGGAGCCGGAGGCGGGCTGAGGCGCCTCAGCCTGGCGGCGGTGGCGGCGTGTCCCGCCGCCGCGGCGCGCCGCTGCCGCCGAAGCTCTCCGGCAGCACGACATAGAGGGTGACGAGCAGGATCGTGGTGGTGAAGCGGAAGGCCGCTTCCTGCCCGTTCCAGCTGGCCGATTGCCACATCAGGAACCACTCCCCGCCGATCACCTGGAAGCCCAGGAACCAGACCAGGACGCCGAGCGCCGCGCCGAGCTGCGCCCAGCCCTTGGCCGCGGCGAAGCCCGCGCCGCGCAAGCCCCGCGCCATCAGCAGCGCGGCCATGGCATAGGCCAGGCCGGTCAGCGCCTCGCCCAGGATGATCAGCCCATAGCCCGCATGCCACAGCGCTGGCGCGGTGATGGCGCGGTGGCGCAGCGTGTTGTCGGGGAAGGTCGTGTCCATGCTCAGCACATGCGCCACGAAGGCGAAGTTCGAGCCGTAATCGACCAGATTGTTCCAGGCCACCAGCAGGGCGAAGGCGGCCAGCGCCGCCACCATGGCGAGCTTGGAGAGGCGCGCGAGGAAAAGCGGCAGGGGCATGGAGGAAGCAGGCTCGCTCCGCTGGCCCGCCCCTGTCCGCGTCGGGATCAGAGCGGCTTGAGGTTGGTGGCGGCCGCCTTGCCGCGCTCCATCACCACTTCATAGCTGATCTTCTGGTTCTCGTTCAGCCCCTGCAGGCCCGCCTTCTGCACGGCGGTGATGTGCACGAACACATCCTTGCCGCCATCCTGCGGAACGATGAAGCCGAAGCCCTTGGTCGCGTTGAACCACTTCACGGTGCCGATCGCCATGCGACGGATCCTTCCTGGCGGCGGAGGCCCGAGCGCCCCGCCTGGTGACCTTCCGATCATCCCCGGACGGCTTGTGGGCGATCCGGGTCTCCGGAGGCACGGCAAGGCGAAGGGACGCGGTTGGCTGACGGCAAGTGGGACAGATCGTTACCGTACTGTCAACGCAAACCGACGGATTTCGTGACGATACAGGAACAACGTGACGACAGCGAAAAGGGGCGGCCCTTGCGGACCGCCCCCCATCGTTCTGGCTGGGTGAACCCCGATCCGTGAGACGGATCAGAAATCCATGTCGCCGCCCATGCCACCCATGCCGCCCGGAGCGCCGGCCGGAGCCTTCTTCTCGGGACGCTCGGCGATCATCGCCTCGGTGGTGATCAGCAGCGAGGCGACCGAGGCCGCATCCTGCAGGGCGGTGCGCACGACCTTGGTCGGGTCGATGATGCCGGCCTCGACCAGGTTCTTGTACTCGTCGGCCTGGGCGTCGTAGCCGTACTCGTAGGTGTCCTTGCGGAGCACCTCACCGGCGATCACGGCGCCGTCCTTGCCGGCGTTCTCGGCGATCTGCTTCAGCGGCACCTGGATGGCGCGGCGGACGATCTCGATGCCGACATGCTGGTCGTTGTTGTCGCCCTTGAGGTCGGCGAGCTTCGACGCGGCGCGCAGCAGGGCCACGCCACCACCCGGGACGATGCCTTCCTCGACCGCGGCGCGGGTCGCGTGCAGCGCGTCGTCGACGCGGTCCTTGCGCTCCTTCACCTCGACCTCGGAACCGCCGCCGACGCGGATGACGGCCACGCCGCCAGCCAGCTTCGCCAGGCGCTCCTGCAGCTTCTCACGGTCGTAGTCCGAGGTGGTCTCCTCGATCTGCGCCTTGATCTGCTCGACGCGGCCCTGGATGTCCTCCTTGGAGCCGGCGCCGTCGACGATCGTGGTGTTCTCCTTCTCGATGCGGATGGTCTTGGCCTGGCCAAGCATCTGCAGCGTCACGGTCTCGAGCTTGATGCCGAGATCCTCGGAGATCACCTGGCCACCGGTCAGGATCGCGATGTCCTCGAGCATCGCCTTGCGGCGGTCGCCGAAGCCCGGGGCCTTCACGGCGGCGATCTTCAGGCCACCGCGCAGCTTGTTGACGACCAGGGTCGCCAGCGCCTCGCCCTCGACATCCTCGGCCACGATGACCAGCGGACGGCCGGACTGCACGACGCTCTCCAGCAGCGGCAGCATCGGCTGCAGCTGGGACAGCTTCTTCTCGTGGATCAGGATGTAGGGGTTCTCGAGCTCGGCGATCATCTTCTCCGCATTCGTGATGAAATACGGGGAGACATAGCCGCGGTCGAACTGCATGCCCTCGACGACGTCGAGCTCGGTCTGGATGCCCTTGGCTTCCTCGACCGTGATCACGCCCTCATTGCCGACCTTCTCCATCGCCTCGGCGATCATGGAGCCGATCTCGGCCTCGCCATTGGCGGAGAGGGTGCCGACCTGGGCCACCTCGGCGGAGGTGGTGATCTTCTTGGTCTTGGCCTTCAGCTCCTCGACGATCACGGCCACGGCCTTGTCGACGCCGCGCTTCAGATCCATCGGGTTCATGCCGGCGGCGACCGCCTTCGCACCCTCGCGCACGATGGCCTGGGCCAGCACGGTCGCGGTGGTGGTGCCGTCACCGGCCAGGTCGTTCTGCTTCGAGGCCACTTCGCGCACCATCTGGGCGCCCATGTTCTCGAACTTGTCGGCCAGCTCGATTTCCTTGGCGACCGTCACACCGTCCTTGGTGATGCGCGGCGCGCCGAAGGACTTGTCGATGACGACGTTGCGGCCCTTCGGGCCCAGCGTCACCTTCACGGCGTCGGCCAGGATGTCCACGCCGCGCAGCATGCGCTCGCGGGCGGAGGCGCCGAACTTAACGTCCTTAGCAGCCATGGGAATTACCTCGTCTGTTCTGGTGGAAGGATGGGGTCCGCAGGCCGCGAATTAGGCCGCGATCACGCCCATCAGGTCGGATTCCTTCATGATCAGGAGCTCTTCGCCGCTGATCTTCACTTCGGTGCCCGACCACTTGCCGAACAGCACGCGGTCACCGACCTTGACGTCCAGGGCGACGACGACGCCCTGCTCGTTGCGCGCGCCGGAACCGACGGCGACGATCTCGCCTTCCATCGGCTTTTCCTTGGCGGTGTCGGGGATGATGATGCCACCGGACGTCTTCTCCTCGGCGGTCAGCCGGCGGACGACGACGCGGTCATGCAGGGGACGAAACTTCATGGCCCTCTCCTGACGCCCTTCAAGGCGCATTCAGCGACGGTTGCCTCGGCCGGCGGGCAAGCCCTGTTAGCACTCACCCCCGGCGAGTGCTGACGATCTAGGAAACTCCGCGAAACCCGTCAAGCGCCAAGCAGCACTCTTTGACGATGAGTGCTAAGGCGCTGTTTTCCTGCGGTTTTTCTTGCGGCCCAAAGCCCCCCTCATGGCATGCTGATGACACCGGCCGGGCCAAGCCCCGCCGGATGCCGGGCCGAAGCCACGGCCCGCGCCGAGAACGGAGACGATCGCCCATGCTGCTACGGGATATCGATGCCCTGCTCCGCGCACCGGACTGGCATCTGACGACGGCGGAAATCCTCTACCATCTGCCCGACCATCCGGGCCTGCTGCAGAGCTTCGTGTGGCAGAAGCTGGACCACGCGCCGCGCTTCCCGGAGCTGCACCGCTTCCTCGATTTCTGGCAGCGCGAGATCGAGGGCAAGCTGCACAGCGTGCGCATCGCCTCCGCCGCCCTGACCCAGCCGGCCGAGTTCCGCTACGCCAGCGGCGTGCTCACCCTGCACTGAGAGAAGGCGGAGGGGGCCGCCCGGCCCCCTCAGAGCACCACCAGCAGCACCGCCAGCGTCGCCACCGACAGGATGGTAGACAGCAGCACGGTGGCGCCGGAGCGGTCGGCCCCGGCGGCATAGCGCCGCGCCAGGAAGAAGGCATTGGCGCCCGTCGGCATCGCCGCCGCCAGCACCGCGACCGCGGTGGGCAGCCGCGGCAGGCCGATGCCCCAGGCCACCAGCCAGACCAGCGCCGGCATCAGCAGCAGCTTCAGCGCCGTGCAGAGCAGCGCCGAGGGCCAGTCGCGCCGCGCATCGAAGGCGATCAGGCTGGCCCCCAGGCAGAACAGCGCCACCGGCGGCCCGGCCATGCCGGTCGTCTCCAGGAAGCGCCGCGCCACCCCCGGCAGCTCCAGCCCCGCCTGGTGGATGATGAAGCCCAGCAGCACCGCCATCACGATCGGGTTCTTCAGCACCGACAGGAAGGTGGATTTGGCGATGGCGCCGATCCGCGCGCGCGAGCTGTGCGCGATCTCCCCCACCACCGTGCCGAGCGGCAGCAGGATCAACGAGTGCAGCCCGATGATGGCCAGCAGCTGCGACAGCCCGGCCTGGCCATAGGCGGCCAGCACCAGCGGCACGCCGATCATGCCGGTGTTGCCGAAGGCGGCGTTCAGCGCGAAGGTCCCGCCCTCCGCCAGGCGCATGCGCAGCACCAGCCGCGACAGCAGCAGCGCCAGCGCATAGGCCGCGAGGCAGCCGGTGAAGAAGGCCAGCGCGGTGGCCCCGCCATCCGGATGCGGCGTGGTGGCGCCGGCCAGCAGCAGGCAGGGCATGGCCAGACGGAAGACGAAATCCGTCATGCCGCGCAGCCCCTCCTCCGAGATCCAGCGGCGGCGGGCGGAAACATAGCCGATGCCGATCAGCAGGAAGATCGGCGCCACGACATTCAGCAGCGTGTTCATCGCGATGCACCGGCGGCGGGCGGCGCGAGGTGCGGCGCCGCCGCCACCCTCACGGCCGCAGCAGCCCGTCGACGAAGCCGGGCAGCCAGGGCTGCCGGGCGCGCGCGCTGCGCGCCGCATGGATGATGGCGCGCACCGAATCGACGGTCTCGTGGAAGTCGTGGTTCACCAGGACATGGTCGAAATCGGCCCAGTGGCTGATCTCGTCGCGGGCGGCATGCATGCGGCGGGCAATCTCTTCGGCGGAATCCTGCCCACGGCCATGCAAGCGGCGTTCCAGCTCGGTCAGGCTCGGCGGCAGCAGGAAGACGCTGACCACATCGGCCGGCAGCGCCCGGCGCAGCAGCAGGTGCCCCTGCCAGTCGATGTCGAACATCACGTCGCGGCCTGCGGCCAGGGCCTGCTCCACCGGCGCGCGCGGCGTGCCGTAGCGGCGGCCGAAGACATGGGCGCTCTCCAGCATCTCGCCGGCCGCCTCCATCGCCTCGAACTCCGCCATGCTCTTGAAGAAGTAGTGCACCCCTTCCTGCTCGCCGGGGCGGGCGGCGCGGGTGGTGGCGCTGACCGACAGGCGCAGCTCCTTCTCCCGCTCCAGCAGCGCGCGGCTGACCGAGGATTTGCCGGCGCCCGAAGGGGCGGAGAGGACCAGGCAGATGCCGCGTCGGGAGATCCGGTTCATTCGATGTTCGCCGCCTGCTCGCGCAGCCGCTCGATGGCGGCCTTGAGGTCCAGGGAATGCCGCGTCAGCGCGAGGCTGGCCGATTTGGCGCCCAGCGTATTGGCCTCGCGGCCGAATTCCTGGGCCAGGAATTCCAGCCGCCGCCCCACCGCCTCGCCCGATTCCAGCAGGGCGCGCGCCGCCTCGACATGCGCGCCGAGCCGGTCCAGCTCCTCCCGCACATCGGATTTCTGGGCCAGCAGCGCCACCTCGACGGCCAGCCGCTCCTCCGGCACGCGGTGCTCGCCCTCCAGCAGCTCGGCCAGCGCCGCCGTCAGCCGGGCGCGATGCGCCGCGGGCTGGCTGGCGGCCTCGGCCAGGGCGGCCTCGCGCAGCGCGGCGATCTCGGCCAGCAGCGCGGCCAGGATGGCGTCCAGCTTCGCGCCCTCGGCATCGCGCGACTCGGCCAGCCCCGCCAGGGCCTGGGCATAGGCGGCGGCGAGGGCCGCCTGCTGCGCCTGCTCCTCCTCCTCGGGGGGTGCGGCGGTGGCGCTGCGCAGCACGCCCGGCATGGCCAGCACCGCCTCGGCCCGCGGCGGCGGGCAGCCCGGGATGCGCGCGGCGAGGTCGAGGGCCAGCGCCAGCGCCTGCTCCAGCGCCGCCGGGTCGGGGGTCAGGCGCGGCGCCCGGTCCTCCCGCTTCAGCGTCAGCGTGGCGGAGATGTTGCCGCGCTTGAAGCGCGCCGCCGTCGCCTCGCGCAGCGGCGCCTCCAGCCGGTCGAGGCCGGGGGGCAGGCGCAGCCGCACATCCAGCCCGCGCCCGTTGACGCTGCGCAATTCCCACACGTAACCCGTGCCATCCGGCAGGGTGCCCGCCTGGCGGGCAAATCCGGTCATCGAGGAGAGAGCCATGCCCGGCCTTCTCTTCCCCTCCGCTGCAGGATGCAAGGCATGGCGAACATTCCCTGGCGACGCATCGCCATCACCGGCGCCTCCTCCGGCCTCGGCCGCGCCCTGGCCGCAGCCTGTGCTGCCCCCGGCGTCACGCTGCACCTCGCCGGCCGCGATGCCGGGCGGCTGGAGGCCAGCGCCGAGACCTGCCGCGCCCGTGGCGCCACGGTGGCGGCCAGTGTGCTGGACGTGCGCAATGAGGCCGCCTGCGCCGCCTGGGTCGAAGGCATGGACGGGCTCGACCTGCTGATCGCCAATGCCGGGATCTCCGGTGGCACCGGCGGCGTGGCCGAGCCCGGGCCGCAGGTCCGCGCCATCTTCGACACCAATGTCCAGGGTGTGCTGAACACCGCCCTGCCGGCCCTGGAAAAAATGGCGGGGCAGGCGCCGGGGGCGGATGGGGTGCGCGGGCGGGTCGCCGTCATCGCCTCGGTCGCCGCCTTCGTCGCCGCGCCGGGCGCCGCCGCTTACTGCGCCAGCAAGGCCGCGGTGCAGCGTTGGGCCGAGGCGGCGGACGCCACCGAGCGCCATCGCGGGCTGCGGCTGCACGCCGTCTGCCCGGGCTATGTCCGCACGCCGATGACGGCGGTGAACACCTTCCCCATGCCCTTCATGCTCTCGCCCGAGGAGGCCGCGCGCCGCACCTTCGAGGGAATCCGGCGCGGGCGCACCCGCATCGCCTATCCCTTCCCGACCTATGCCATGGCGCGGCTGGCCGGCGCCCTGCCGCTCTCCTTCCGCGCTTTCGTCGCATCCCGGCTGCCGGCCAAGCCCGTGACCCAGGCTTGAGGGGGCTTTGCCCCCTCAAACTCCCCCGGCAGGGGACAGGGTCCCCTGCACCCGCCATCAGTTGTTGAGCTTAAACAAATGGGTTTCCAAAGGCCTCAGGCCTTTGGTGGGGAGTGAGAGGGGCAAAGCCCCTCTCAAAGCACCTCACTGCGTCGCCGGCTGGCTGCGCTGCCGCTCGATGGCGCGCCAGCGCGCCACGTTGCGGTTGTGCTCCTCCAGCGTGCGGGCGAAGGCGTGGCCGCCGCTGCCATCGGCCACGAAATACAGGTCCTCGGTGGCCATGGGCTGCAGCGTGGCGCGCAGCGAATCGAGCCCCGGGCTGGCGATCGGCCCCGGCGGCAGGCCGCGGATGCGGTAGGTGTTGAAAGGGTGGTCGCGGTCGAGGTCGGCGCGGCTGATCGGCCGCTCCAGCACCCCGCCATCGGCCGCCGCATAGGCGACCGTGGGGTCGGATTGCAGCATCATGCCGCGCTTCAGCCGGTTGATGAACACCCCCGCCACATGGGCGCGCTCCTCCGGCTGGCCGGTCTCGCGCTCGACGATCGAGGCCAGCACCAGCGCCTCCCGGGCGGAGGCCAGCGGCAGCCCCTCGGCGCGCTCCTTCCACAGCCGCTCCAGCGCCTCGCGCATCGCCGTGCCGGCGCGGCGCACGATGGCGGCGCGGCTGTCGCCCCATTGATAGGCATAGGTCTCGGGCAGCAGCTCGCCCTCGCCGAAGGGCGGGGTGTCGCCGGTCAGCCCCTCGGCCTGGCCGATCAGCACTGCCATCTGCTTCGCCGTCAGCCCCTCGGGAATGGTCAGGCGGCGCTGCACCGGCCGCGCCGTGCGCAGCACCGTCAGCACGTCGCGCAGCGAGGCATGGGCGGGAAACAGATACTCGCCGGCACGCAGCGGCCCCTCCTCCCGCGTCAGCCAGACGGCGGCGGGGAAGGCGCGCGGCTCGGCCAGCACGCCGCGCTCGGCCAGCGTGCGGGCGATCTGCTCGGTGCCGCCGCGGGCGATGACGATGGGGGTGGGCTGGGCCAGCGGCCCCGGGGCCAGATACTGCTCGCGCGCCCACCAGGCGCCGCCGGCGCCGGCGAGGATGAGCAGGGCCAGCAGCGCCAGGAGAAGCTTGCGCATCGTCGAGCCTTTGTCAGGGCCTGTGGGGGCCGGGGCAAGGGCCGGGCGGGCCCGGCGCGGCGGGTCTGCCAGTTCCCTCTCCGCCCTGCCCCCTCCGGGGCGGCAGAGATGGGAAGGGCCAGGGGAATTCGCAGCCCTGCGAATCCCCCTGGCCCGGTCACGCTTCCGAAAGGCTCAGGGCGCCTTCTGGAACAGGATGGAGGCGTTGGTGCCGCCGAAGCCGAAGCTGTTCGACAGCGCGATCTCGATCTTGCGCGGCTGCGCCTGCAGCGCCACGCGGTCGATCACGCTCTCCTTCGAGGGCTCGTGCAGGTTCAGCGTGGGCGGGGCCACCTGGTCGCGCAGCGCGAGCACCGAGAAGATGCCCTCCACCGCGCCGGCCGCGCCGAGCAGATGCCCGATCGCCGATTTGGTGGAGGACATGGCCAGGCCCTTGGCGGCATCGCCGAACAGCCGCTCCACCGCCTCCAGCTCCAGATCGTCGCCGAGCGGCGTCGAGGTGCCGTGGGCGTTGACGTACTGGATCTGCTCCGGGGTGATGCCGGCATCCCGCAGCGCCGCCTTCATGGCGCGGTAGGCACCGTCATGGCCCTCGGCCGGGGCGGTGATGTGGTAGGCATCGCCCGACATGCCGTAGCCCAGCACCTCGGCATAGATCTTGGCGCCGCGCTGCTTGGCGTGCTCGTACTCCTCGAGCACGAGAACACCGGCGCCCTCGCCCATGACGAAGCCGTCGCGCCCGGCATCCCAGGGGCGGGAGCCCTCGGTCGGCCGGTCGTTGAAGCCGGTGGACAGGGCGCGGGCGGCGCAGAAGCCGGCCATGCCGATGTCGCAGATCGCGGCTTCCGCGCCGCCGGCCACCATCACATCGGCATCGCCGAGCGCGATGAGCCGCGCCGCGTCGCCCAGCGCATGCACGCCGGTCGCGCAGGCCGTCACCACCGCGTGGTTCGGGCCCTTGAAGCCGTAGCGGATCGAGACATGGCCGGAGGCCAGGTTGATCAGCGCGGAGGGGATGAAGAAGGGCGACAGGCGGCGCGCCTTGCCCTGCGCCACCAGCTGGGCGTTCTCGGCGATCGCCGGCAGGCCGCCGATGCCGGAGCCGATCATCACGCCGGTGGCGTGCCGGTCGGCGTCCGATTCGGGCACCCAGCCGGAATCCTCGACCGCCTCCACCGCCGCCACAAGGGCGAGCTGGATGAAGCGGTCCATCTTCTTCTGGTCCTTGACCGGGATCCACTCGTTGAAGTCGAGCTTCCCCTCGGCCTTGGTCCCGGCAGGCACCTCGCCGGCGATCCGCGCCGGCAGGTCCTTGGCATCGAACAGGGTAATCGGGCCGATGCCGCTTTCACCCGCCAGCATCCGCTGCCACACATTCGCGACGCCGACGCCAAGCGGGCAGGCAATGCCCATCCCGGTGACGACGACGCGGCGCGGCGTCGTCAGAGAACCGAACACGCGTTATCTCCCCAAGGGCGCACGCAAAGGGTGGCGCGGATGGAAGGCCTCAGGCGGCCTTCTGCGCCTCGATGTAGTCGATCGCGTCCTTGACGGTCGTGATCTTCTCGGCGGCATCGTCCGGGATCTCGACACCGAAGGCCTCTTCGAAGGCCATCACCAGCTCGACCGTGTCGAGGCTGTCGGCGCCCAGGTCGTCGATGAAGGAGGCGGTTTCGGTCACCTTGGCCTCCTCGACGCCGAGGTGCTCGACAACGATCTTCTTCACCTTCTCGGCGGTATCGCTCATCGCCCGAGTCTCTCCTGCTTGCAGACGCTTGCCGGCTGCCCTGCCGGGGACGATCCCCGGCCTCAGACCGCGCGGCATTAACATGGAAGCCGGCCGGGGAACAGGTTTCCCGGAAGGGTCACGCGGCGGGGATTGCCCCGCGCCGCCGCTCCCCCACGGGTCCCTGCCCGGCCGACGCGCTTCAGGTCATCGCCATCCCGCCATTGACGTGGAGGGTCGCGCCCGTCACCCAACCGGCCTCGTCCGATGCCAGATAGGCAACGGACGCGGCAATGTCATCGGCCTCGCCCATCCGGCCGAGGGGGATCCGCTCCATCAGCCGCGACTTCTGCTGCTCGTTCAGCGCATCGGTCATCGGCGTGCGGATGAAGCCCGGGGCCACCACGTTCACCGTGATGCCGCGGCTCGCCAGCTCCTGCGCCAGCGACTTGCTCATGCCGATCAGCCCGGCCTTGGCGGCGGCGTAGTTCGCCTGCCCCGGATTGCCGGTGGTGCCCACGATCGAGGCGATCGAGACGATGCGGCCCGAGCGGCGCTTCATCATCCCGCGCATCGCGGCGCGCGCCAGGCGGAAGGGGGCGGAGAGATCCACCTCCAGCACATCCGCCCAGTCCTTGTCGGACATGCGCATCGCCAGCCCGTCGCGGGTGAAGCCGGCATTGTTGACCAGGATGTCGAGCCGGCCGAGCTCGGCCTCCACCTTGTCGACCAGCGCCTGGGGCGCGGCCGGGTCGGAGAGGTTGGCGGGCGCCACCAGCGCGCCCTCGCCCAGCTCGGCCGCCAGCTCGGCCAGCACCGATTCGCGGGTGCCGGAAAGCGCGACCTTGGCGCCCTGCCGGTGCAGGGTGCGGGCGATGGCGGCGCCGATGCCACCCGTGGCGCCGGTCACCAGCGCCACCTTGCCGTCCAGTCGGAACATCCGCGCCTCTCCTCAGAGCGTCTTCAGGAAGGCCTCGATCTCGGCGGGGGAGCCCACCGACATCGCCTGGGCCTCGGGGGCGAGGCGCTTCATCAGCCCGCTCAGCACCTTGCCGGCGCCGATCTCGATGAAGCGCTCGCAGCCCAGCTCGCGCATCGTGCCGATGCATTCGCGCCAGCGCACCGTGCCGGTCACCTGGCGCACCAGCAGCTCGCGGATCTCGGAGGGCTCGGTCGCCTTGGCGGCGGTGACATTGGCCACCACCGGCACCAGCGGCGGGCGCAGCTCGGCCAGCGCCAGCGCCTCGGCCATGGCATCCGCCGCCGGCGCCATCAGCGCGCAATGGAAGGGGGCAGAGACCGGCAGCAGCATGGCGCGCTTGATGCCGGCTTCCTTGGCCAGCGCCACCGCGCGCTCCACCGCGCCGCGATGGCCGGAGATCACCACCTGGCCGCCGCCATTGTCATTGGCGGCCTCGACCACCTCATGGCCGCCCTCGGGCGCCAGGGCGGCGCGCTCGCAGATCTCCTGCGCCTGGGCCATCTCGGCGCCGAGCAGCGCCGCCATGGCGCCCTGGCCGGCCGGCACCGCCTTCTGCATCGCCTCGCCGCGCAGCCGCAGCAGGCGCGCGGCCGTCGCCACGTCGAAGCTCTGCGCCGCCGCCAGCGCGCTGTATTCGCCGAGGCTGTGGCCGGCGACGACCGCGACCTTCGCCTTCAGGTCGAAGCCGCCTTCCTGCTCCAGCACCCGCATCACCGCCAGGCTCATGGCCATCAGCGCCGGCTGGGCGTTGGCGGTCAGCGTCAGCTCCTCGATCGGGCCTTCGAACATCAGGCGCGAGAGGTTCTGCTTCAGCGTCTCGTCCACCGCCTCGAACACCTCGCGCGCGGGGGCGAAGGCCTCGGCCAGCTCGCGGCCCATGCCGACGGCCTGGCTGCCCTGGCCGGGGAAGACGAAGGCGATCGACATGGTGGTGCCGGCTTTCCTCGATGATGCGGCGGCCCTGGGGCGGACCTTCTGCGCTGGTGCGGTCCTGCCCGGGCGCCGATGGGGCGTCTCTGAGGGTCGGCGGGGTAACGGTCGGGAAACACCCTGTCAACGCCGGAGCGTGCCGGGCACCCCGCCGGAGCGCGCCGGCGGGCCTCCGGCATCGCCGCAGCCGCCGCCAGGAGGGGGCCGGGCGGCGCCGCGCCACACCCCTCCCGCGCCCCGGCCCGCAGCCCCCGCCGCGGGCCGCCCCGCCTGCGGCGCATGGCCTTTTCCCTTGCCGCCCCCCGGAAAATATGGTTCTAGCCGCGCTCCCCTGCCGGGCGCGTGAGGCATCGCGCCCGGCTATGCCCGTTTGCACTGCCTGACATGGGTCAGGACCAGGCCGGGCTGAGACAGCCACAGGGAGATCCCATGCCGCTGTACGAGACCGTGCTGATCGCACGCAACGACCTGACGCAGGCGCAGGTCGAGGCCATCGCCGACCAGGTCACCTCCGTCATCACCGAAGCCGGCGGCGAGGTGAAGAAGCGCGAGTACTGGGGCCTGCGTGGCCTGGCCTACCGCATCAAGAAGAACCGCAAGGGGCACTACATGCTCCTCGGCATCGACTGCCCCGTGGCGGCCGAGCAGGAGGTCGCGCGTCAGCTCGGCCTCAACGAGGACGTGCTGCGCCACATGACGCTGCGCATCGAGGCGATCGACGAGGCCCCCTCGGCGATCCTGGCCAAGCGTGGCGACGATCGCGAGCGCGATCGCGGCTTCCGCGGCCCGCGCCCGGCCGCCGGCCGCTTCTCGTCGGGCCGCCGCGAGCGGAACGACGACCGTGAAGAGTATCGCGCCCGTCCGCGTGACGAGGCCGAAACCGCTGGCGGCGAGGAGTAATCGATCATGTCCGACACCAACACCGACGTGAACATCGCCGCCCGCCGCCCCGCCGTGGGCGCCCGCCGGCCGTTCTACCGCCGCCGCAAGTCCTGCCCCTTCTCCGGCCCGAACGCGCCGAAGATCGACTACAAGGACGTGCGCCTGCTCTCCCGCTTCCTGAGCGAGCGCGGCAAGATCGTCCCCTCCCGGATCACCGCCGTGTCGGGGAAGAAGCAGCGCGAGCTGGCCAACGCCATCAAGCGCGCCCGCTTCCTGGCCCTGCTGCCCTACGTCATCAACGACTGACGGCAGCGGACGGGATCAGGACCTGAGACCAGGACCGGCATCGTGGCAACCGGAACCCCCCGGAACGGCCTGACCGAGGACCCCCGCCTGCTGGCGGGCGTCGCGGCCGGGCTCGTCTCCGCCCTCACCGCCCTGGCCGCCTTCCGCGGCCTGCCGGGCGGCATGGGGCTGTTCTGGCTGTCGCCGCTGCCGCTGTTCCTGGCCGGATTGGGCTTCGGCAAATTCGCCGCCGGCCTGGCCGTGGCGATCGGCGGCGTCGCGCTGCTGCTGACCACGCCGGGCCTGCTGCCGCTGCTGTTCTGGCTGGCCCTCTATGGCGGGCCGGTGCTGCTGCTGCTGGCCATCGGCCTGCGGCAGGAGCCGGATGGCACGGCAAGGCTGGCGCTCGGCCCGTCGCTGGCGGTGCTGGGTCTCTGGCCGGCCGCGATGCTGCTGCTGGCCTCCTTCGCCGCCGGCGAAGGCGGGCTGGAGGGCATGCTGCGCGGCGCGGTGGAGACCGGCATGGCCCGCATGGGCGCCGAGGCCTCCGAGGCGATCCTGCAGCAGATCATCCGGCTGCAGGCGGCGGCGCTGTCGCTCTGGACCGCGCTGGTGCTGGTGGCCAATGCCGCCGGCGCGCAGGGTTTCCTGCTGCGCCGCGGCCTGGCCCTGGCGCCGGCCCCGGCCTGGCGCGCGGCGCGGCTGCCCGGCTGGTATCCGGCGCTGCCGGGCCTGGCGGGTGTGCTGTGGTGGATCGCCGAACCCTCGGCCGAGCTGCTGCCGCTGTCGCTCTGCCTGGTGCTGGCGGTGCCGCTGGTGCTGCAGGGCCTGGCCGCGATGCACACGCGTCTGGCGGGCTTCTCGGCCCGGCTGCCGCTGCTGATCCTGCTCTACGTCCTGATTCTCGTCTTCAGCCTGCCGGGCGCCCTGATCCTTGTGGCGCTCGGCCTCCTCGAACAGTACGGGCGCCGCAACCCGCCCGCCAACATGTGAGATCGGGGTTACACCGATGATCGAAGTCATCCTGATGCAGCGGGTCGACAAGCTCGGCCAGATGGGCGAGGTCGTGAAGGTCCGCCCTGGCTACGCCCGCAATTTCCTCCTGCCCAAGGGCAAGGCGATCCGCGCCAACAAGGACAACCTGGCGCGCTTCGAGCGTGAGCGGGTGCAGCTCGAGGCGCTGAACCTGAAGCGCCGCGAGGAAGCCGAGCGCATCGCCGAGCGGATGGACGGCCTGTCCGTCGTCATCATCCGCCAGGCGGGCGAGTCGGGCGGCCTGTACGGCTCCGTCTCCAGCCGCGACATCGCCGATGCCGCCAAGGAGGCCGGCCTGACCGTGGCGCGCAACCAGATCCTGCTGGAGCAGCCGATCAAGACGCTGGGCGTGACCCAGGTGAAGGTCGAGCTGCACCCGGAGGTGCTGCTGCCGATTTCCGTCAACGTCGCCCGTTCGGTCGAAGAGGCCGAGAAGCAGGCGCGTGGCGAGGATCTGCGCGCCGAGCAGCAGGCCGAGGAGGAGAGCCTGGAGGCCGAGCTGGCCGCCGAGCTGTCCGAGCTGGGCGCCGCGACGGAGGAGTGATCCCTCCCCTTCCCCTCGGGGAAGGCCGGGCACGGAACAGGGCGTCCCCCGCGCGGGGGGCGCCCTTTTTCGTGGCCGGGCGGCCACGTGCCACAAAAACTTCATGACCAAACCGTAAAGACCATGCCGCCCGCTTGAATGGACAGCCCTGCCGACCCAACCCAACCTGCATCGGCTGTGCAGAAGGAAGGGTTCGGACGATGCTGTTCGACCGGGTTCTGTCCCGCATGATCCGGCGCGGGACGCTGACGGTGCGCTACCCCGATGGCCAATGCCGCGTCTATCGCGGCGCCGAGGGCCCCGCCGCGGGGCTCGACATCCGCAGCCGCCGCGCCGAATGGCGGCTGGTGACCAATCCGGGCCTGGCCTTCGGCGAGGGCTATATGAGCGGCGAGCTGGCGCCGCTCGACTGCTCGCTCTACGCGCTGATGGACCTGCTGGTGCTCAACCTGATGGACACCGGCCATCCGGGCGAGGCGGTGATGGAGAAGCTGCGCTGGCTGCGCCGGCATCTCGACCAGCTGAACCCCGCCCCGCGCTCGCGCCGCAACGTGGCGCATCACTACGACCTGAATGGCCGGCTCTACGCCCTCTTCCTCGACCGCGACCGGCAATATTCCTGCGCCTATTTCCCGACCGGGCAGGAGAGTCTGGAGGAGGCGCAGGAGGCCAAGAAGCGCCACATCGCCGCCAAGCTGCGGCTGGACCGGCCGGATCTCGAGGTGCTCGACATCGGCTGCGGCTGGGGCGGCATGGCGCTGCACCTGGCGCGCGAGCATGGCGCGCGCGTCACCGGCATCACGCTGTCCACCGAGCAGCTGGAGGTGGCGCGCGCCCGGGCCGAGGAGGCGGGGCTGGCCGGGCGCGTGCGCTTCGAGCTGATGGATTACCGCGACTGGGCGCGGCCGGTGGACCGCATCGTCTCGGTCGGCATGTTCGAGCATGTCGGGATCGACCATTACCGCCGCTTCTTCCGCACGCTGCGCGGCGCGCTGAAGGAGGATGGCGTGGCGCTGGTGCACGCCATCGGCCGCAGCGACGGGCCGGGCAGCACCAATCCCTGGATCGCCAAATACATCTTCCCCGGCGGCTATTCCCCGGCCCTGTCGGAGGTGCTGCCGGCGGTGGAGAAATCCGGCCTGTGGGTGACCGATATCGAGATCCTGCGGCTGCATTACGCGCAAACCATCGCGCATTGGCGGCGCCGCTTCGCCGCCAACCGGGATGCGATCCAGAGCCTCTATGACGAGCGCTTCTGCCGCATGTTCGAATTCTACCTGATCGGCTCCGAGCTGGCCTTCCGGCGCATGGGGCATATGAACTGGCAGCTGCAGCTGACCCGCAAGGTCGACACCCTGCCGCTCACCCGCGACTACATGGCCGAGGCCGAGGCCAGGGGGCTTCGCCCCCTGGACCCCCACCAAGAACCTGAGGTTCTTGGATCTCCCATCCGTCTGGAGCGACCCGACTGAAGGCGGGGTCCGGGGGGACCCTGTCCCCCCGGCGGGGCCGGGGGCGGAGCCCCCGCTGTTCCCCCGGCGCCCCCGCCGGGCTAGACTGCCGCCATGAACAGCCTACCCCAGCCCGGCGAGACCCTGATCGGCCTGTCCCAGCGCCTGCCGCCGGCGAATCTGGAAGCCGAGCAGGCGCTGCTCGGCGCGCTCCTGGCCAACAACAAGGCCTATGAGCGGGTCTCCGAATTCCTGGCGCCGGAGCATTTCGCCGATGCCGTGCATGGTCGCATCTTTGCCGCCATCCAGCGCCGCATCGAGGCGGGGCAGCTGGCCGATGCGGTGACTTTGCGCGCCGAGTTCGAGCATTCCGGCCTGCTCGACGAGGTCGGCGGCGCCGCCTATCTGGCGCGGCTGCTCTCGGCCATGGTCGGCATCATCAATGCCGGCGAATACGGCAAGGTCATCCACGACTGCTGGATGCGTCGGCAGCTGATCGATCTCGGCGAGACGGTGGTCAACCGCGCCTTCGGCGCCGAGGCCGAGCTGGATGCGCGCGAGCAGCTGGAAGCCGCCGAGCAGTCGCTGTTCGACCTGGCCAAGGATGGCGGCTCGGAGGGCGGCTTCGTCACCTTCGGCCGGGCGCTGACCGAGGCGGTGAACATGGCCGAGAAGGCCTTCACCAGCGGCGGCGGCGTCTCCGGCCTGCCCTCCGGCCTGCGCGACCTGGATGCCAAGACCGGCGGGCTGCATCCCTCGGACCTCGTCATCCTCGCCGGCCGTCCGGGCATGGGCAAGACGGCGCTGGCCACCAAGATCGCCTTCGGCGCCGCCAAGTCGCTGCTGCGCGAGGCGGAGGACCAGGGCGGCCCCGGCACCGTGCCGAAGGGCGGCTGCGCCATCTTCTCCCTCGAAATGAGCGCCGACCAGCTGGCCACGCGTCTGCTGTCGGAGGAGAGCCGCATCTCCGGCGACCGCATCCGCCGCGGCGAGATCCAGCAGCGCGATTTCGACAAATTCGTCGAGGTCAGCCGCGAGCTGGCCAGCCTGCCGCTGTTCATCGACGACACGCCGGCCATCACCATCTCGGCGCTGCGCACCCGCTGCCGGCGCCTGAAGCGCACCCGCGGCCTCAGCCTGATCGTGGTCGACTATCTGCAGCTGATGCGCCCCGCCGCCGGCAGCAAGCCGGAGAACCGGGTGCAGGAGATCAGCCAGATCACCCAGGGGCTGAAGGCCATCGCCAAGGAGCTGGCGGTGCCGGTGATCGCGCTGTCGCAGCTCTCCCGCCAGGTGGAGAATCGCGAGGACAAGCGCCCGCAGCTGGCCGACCTTCGCGAATCCGGCTCGATCGAGCAGGACGCCGACATGGTGATGTTCGTCTATCGCGACGACTACTACCTGAAGATGCGTGAGCCGAAGCAGACCGACCACGACAATCTGGAGAAGTTCGAGGCCGCGCACAGCGCCTGGCGGGACCGGATGGAGAAGGCCTACAACCGCGCCGACCTGATCGTCGCCAAGCAGCGCCACGGCCCCACCGGCACCATCCCGCTCTTCTTCGAGGCGGAGTTCACCCGCTTCGGCGACCTCGACATCGTGCATGGGGATGCGCATGGCGGCAGCGATTACTGAGGCCTCTCGCCCGGCGGAGGCCCGGCCGCTGGCCGCCTTCGAGGCGGAGCTGCTGGTCGATCTCGGCGCCATCACCGCCAATTGGCGCGACCTGGCTGCCCGCCACGCCACCGGCCCGGTGGCCGGGGTGGTGAAGGCGGATGGCTATGGCCTCGGCGCCGCGCCGGTGGCGCAGGCGCTGGCGGAGGCCGGCTGCCGGCATTTCTTCGTGGCGCAATTCGCCGAAGGCCTGGCGCTGCGCCGGGCGCTCGGCCCCGGGCCGATGATCGCGGTCCTCGGCGGCTTCCCGCCCGGCGCGGATGAGGGCGCCGGCCTGACCCCGGTGCTGAACGCGCCCGAGGATGTGGCGGAGGCGCGCGCCGCGAACCGGCGCGGCGCCATCCTGCATGTCGACACCGGCATGGAGCGGCTCGGGCTGAACGCCGCCGAGCTGGCGGCGGCGGGGGACCTGTCGGACCTCGGCCTGCGCTATGTGATGACCCATCTGGCCTGCGCCGACGAGCCGGGCCATGCGCTGACGCCCGAGCAGGCGCGGCGCTTCGCCGATGTGCGGGCCGCCCTGCCCGGCCTGCCGGCCAGCTTCGCCAATTCCGCCGGCATGTTCCTCGGCGACGAGTTCGCCTCCGACCTCGCCCGCCCCGGCTGCGCGCTCTACGGCATCAACCCGACCCCCGGCCGGCCCAACCCGATGCGGCAGGTGCTGCGGCTGACGGTGCCGGTCCTGCAGCTGCGCGAGGTGCCGGCCGGCACCAGCGTCGGCTATGGCGCCAGCTGGGTTGCAAAGCGTGCCAGCCGGATCGCCACCATTGCAGCGGGCTATGCCGATGGCTATCTGCGAGTCCTGTCCAGCCAGGGTGTCGCCACCCTGCATGGGCAGGATGTGCAACTGGTGGGGCGGGTGTCGATGGATCTGATCACCCTGGACGTGACCGACGCCCCCGAATGCCGCCCGGGCGACCGGGTGGAGCTGATCGGCCCGCGGCAGACGCCGGATGCGGTGGCGGCGCTGGCCGGCACCATCGGCTATGAGATCCTGACGTCCCTCGGCGCCCGCTACCGGCGGCGCTACCTCCCGGCATGAAGCGGTAGCCGCGATTTGAACCTGATCCTGAACGCCCTGGCGGCCATTGGCCGCGGCGTGCTCGGCGCCTGCCGTGCCGCCGGCGCCATCACCCTGTTCGCGCTGGAAGCCGTCTCGCATCTGGTGCGGCCGCCCTTCTATCCGCGGCTGTTCCTGCGCAGCTTCGTCGAGATCGGCTATTTCTCCCTGCCGGTGGTGTCGCTGACGGCGGTCTTCACCGGCATGGTGCTGGCGCTGCAATCCTATTCCGGCTTCTCCCGCTTCGGGGCCGAGAGCGCCATCGCCAATGTCGTGGTGCTGTCCATCACGCGCGAGCTGGGGCCGGTGCTGGCGGGGCTGATGGTAGCGGGCCGCATCGGCGCCGCCTTCGCCGCCGAGATCGGCACGATGCGCGTGACCGACCAGATCGACGCGCTGACCACCCTGTCCACCAACCCGATGAAGTATCTGGTGGCGCCGCGCCTGCTGGCCGGCACCATCGCCATGCCGCTGCTGGTGGTGGTGGCCGACATCCTGGGCGTCATGGGCGGCTGGCTGATCGGCACCGCGCAGCTCGGCTTCTCCTCGGCCTCCTACCTGACCTCCACGCTGAATTTCGTGCAGCCGATGGATGTCATCTCCGGCCTGGTGAAGGCGGCGGTGTTCGGCTTCACCATCACGCTGATGGGCTGCTACCACGGCTACAACAGCCGCGGCGGCGCGCAGGGCGTGGGCGCCGCCACCACCAGCGCGGTGGTCGCCTCCTCCATCCTGATCCTCGCACTGGACTATGTGCTGACGGCGATGTTCTTCGGCTCATGAGCGGCACCCCGAAAATCCGCCTGCGCGGCCTGACCAAGCGCTTCGGCGCCAAGACGGTGCTGGATGGTGTCGATCTCGACATCGCCGCCGGCCAGGGCATGGTGATCCTGGGCGGCTCCGGCTCCGGCAAATCGGTCACCATCAAATGCATCCTCGGCCTGATCACGCCGGATGCCGGCACGATCGAGATCGATGGGCGCGACGTGCTCACCATGCCGCGGCGCGAGCGCGAGGCGCTGAACGACCGCACCGGCATGCTGTTCCAGAATGGCGCGCTGTTCGACAGCCTGCCGGTCTGGGAGAATGTCTGCTTCAAGCTGCTGGCGCAGAAGCGCATCAGCCGCGCCCGCGCGCGCGACAAGGCGGCGGAGGTCCTGGCCCAGGTGGGCCTCGCCGCCAGCGTGGGCGACCTCTCCCCCTCGGAGCTCTCGGGCGGCATGCAGAAGCGCGTGGGCCTGGCCCGCGCCATCGCCGCCGAGCCGGAGATCATCTTCTTCGACGAGCCGACCACCGGCCTGGACCCGATCATGGGCGCGGTGATCGACGGGCTGATCGTCGATTGCGTGCAGCGCCTGGGCGCCACGGCCGTGTCGATCACCCATGACATGGCCAGCGCCCGGCGCATCGGCGAGACGGCGGCGATGCTGCACAAGGGCCGCATGGTCTGGACCGGCCCGGCGGCGGCGCTCGGCCACACCGGCAACCCGATGGTCGACCAGTTCGCCAATGGCGAGCGCGAGGGGCCGATCACCATGGAGCTGCGGAAGTAGCGCCTGGCGGGCGGGGGTCCGGGCTGGCAGGCCGGCCAGGATCCTTCCCGCCTTCGGCGCCGCGCTGCCCGGGCCCTGGCCCGCAAGGCCGCTCCGCCCCGGGCCGGACGCGGCCGCCTCCCCGGGGCGGGGGGTTAATTCCGAGTTAACAGAAGCGAGAGCATGACGGTCCGGCGGCCCCGCAAGGGGCGGCTTCTGATCCATCGGTACCGGAGTGCCTCGCATGGCCATCCTCTCCTTCGCCCACGGCTATGCCGTCTGGGGGACCTCGACCGCCGGCAATGGCGGCAGCGTCAGCGGCGTCACCATCGACACCG
Source organism: Pseudoroseomonas cervicalis (assembly GCF_030818485.1). Lineage (NCBI taxonomy): Bacteria > Pseudomonadati > Pseudomonadota > Alphaproteobacteria > Acetobacterales > Roseomonadaceae > Roseomonas > Teichococcus cervicalis. Next base: position 2,383,660 of record NZ_JAUTAJ010000004.1, read on the forward strand.
GCGACGCGACCGTGCTGGAGCAGGGCGATACCTTCGCCCTGAACTATGGTGCGGGCGAGCAGACCTGGGTGTTCAGCTACGCCTCCGATGACGGCTTCGTCGCCTACACCGAGGGTTTCCCCAGCAACACCTACCTGTTCACCAACAACACCTACGCGCCCAACACCCCGGTCGCGAATGAAGGCAGCAGCTTCGTCACCTGCTTCCTGGAGGGCACCCGCATCGCCACCCCGGCGGGCGAGGTGCCGGTCGAATCGCTGGCCATCGGCGAGCAGGTGACGACCCTGGATGGCAGCGCGCGCCCGGTGCGCTGGATCGGCCGCCGCACCATCGCCACCCGCTTCGCCGATCCGCGCCGCCAGCTGCCGATGCGCATCGCCGCCGGCGCGCTGGGGCAGGGCCTGCCGAAGCGCGATCTGCTGGTCTCCCCCGACCATGCGCTGCTGCTGGACGGGCTGCTGGTGCAGGCCGGCGCGCTGATCGGCCAGCCCGGCATCGCCACCGCCTATGACCTGCCCGACCGCGTCACCTATTACCACATCGAGCTGGAGGACCACGCCCTGGTCCTGGCCGAGGGCGCGGCGGCCGAGACCTTCGTCGACAACGCCACCCGCCAGAGCTTCGACAATTATGACGAGTTCCTGGCCCTCTATGGCGAGGCCCCGGCGCCGACCGGCGAGATCGACCTGCCGCGGGTGAAGAGCGCGCGGCAGCTGCCGGCCCGCTGGCGCCACGCCGCCTGAGGCGGCGTGAGGTCAAGCATCGCCTGAGGCGGCGCGAGGGCAAGCGCCGCCCGGGGCGGCGAGCGCTGAGCGCCGCCTGAAGCGGCCGGGTCCGCCGCCCGAAGCGGCGCCCGACCAGGCCCGCCGGCGGCGGCGCGGCCCGGGGCCCTGGCCCCGGGCCCTCCGGCGGAACAGGCCCCTCGCCGGCGTTCCTGTTTTGCCCCATATTGGCGGCATGGCCAAATCCACCGCCCGCTTCGTCTGCCAGAATTGCGGCGCCATCGCCCCGCGCTGGCAGGGCCGCTGCGACACCTGCGGCGAATGGAACACCATCGTCGAGGAACAGCCCGAGGCGCCCCGCGCCCCCGGCCCCGCCGGCAAGTCAGCCGGCGGCCGCAAGCTGGAATTCGTGGCACTCAAGGGCCGCGCCGCGCCGCCGCCGCGCACCGTCAGCGGCATGGCGGAGCTGGACCGGGTGCTGGGCGGCGGCTTCGTGCCCGGCAGCGTCATCCTGGTGGGCGGCGACCCCGGCATCGGCAAATCCACCATCCTGCTGCAGGCGGCGGCGCGCATCGCCAATGCCGGCAGGCGGGTGCTCTACATCTCGGGCGAGGAAGCGATCGACCAGGTGCGGCTGCGGGCGCTGCGTCTCGGCCTGCAGGACAGCCCGCTCGGCCTCGCGGCCACCACCAGCCTGCGCGACATCGCAGCCTCCCTGGAGGAGGAGAAGGAGGCGACGCTCGTCATCATCGACTCGATCCAGACCGTCTGGCTGGACAGCCTGGATTCCGCCCCCGGCACGGTCAGCCAGGTGCGCGCCTGCGCCGCCGAGCTGACGCGGCTGGCCAAGACCCGCAACTTCGCCGTGGTGCTGGTGGGGCATGTGACCAAGGAAGGCACCCTGGCCGGCCCCCGCGTGCTGGAGCACATGGTCGACGCCACGCTGTATTTCGAAGGCGATCGCGGCCACCAGTTCCGCATCCTGCGCGCGGTGAAGAACCGCTTCGGCGCCACCGACGAGATCGGCGTCTTCGAGATGACCGATCGCGGGCTGATGGAGGTGGCCAACCCCTCCGCCCTTTTCCTGGCCGAACGCCGCGGCAATATTTCGGGGAGTGCCGTCTTCGCTGGGATGGAGGGCACGCGGCCGGTGCTTGTGGAAATCCAGGTGCTGCTCTCGCCCTCCGCCTCCGGCGGCTCGCCGCGGCGGCAGGTGGTGGGGTGGGATTCCGGGCGGCTGGCCATGCTGATGGCCGTGCTGGAATCCCGCTGCCGCGTCAGCCTCGGCCAGAACGACGTCTATCTGAACATCGCCGGCGGGCTGCGGGTGGGCGAGCCGGCGGCCGATCTCGCGGTTGCCGCCGCCCTGGTCTCCGCCGCAACCGACCGGCCGACCGACCCGGACATGGTCTTCTTCGGCGAGATCGGCCTCTCCGGCGAGGTGCGCCAGGTGGCGCAGACCGATACCCGCCTGCGCGAGGCCGCCAAGCTCGGCTTCGCCGCCGCCATGCTGCCGCGCCGCGTGGCGCGCGGCGGCCGCGCCGCCCCCGCCCATGAGGGGCTGCGCCTGACCGAGATCGGGCACCTCGCCGATCTGGTGGCGCCGCTGGCGGCCGCCGCGGCCGGGAAGGCAGAGAAAAAGGAAAAGAAAGCGGGGGAATGAATTCCCCCGTTTTTCTGTCAGGGCCGGCCGCCGCTGGCGGCCGGCAGGGCCATGGATCGGCCAGCGCTTCCCGGCCAGGGCAGCGGCCGTCGTGCGACACCCACACCCCCTCCCCTGCAGCGTCCCGCCTCCCCACCCGACGGCGGCAGCCTGAAAGAAAGATGGCGGGGGGACAGGGGCTTGGGTATAGGGGCGGCGATGACCTGGGTGGACGGCATTGTCCTGGCGGTGATCGCCCTCTCGGCGCTTATTGCCTTCTTTCGCGGCCTGGTGCGTGAGGTGCTGGGCGTCGGCGCCTGGATCGGCGCTGGCCTGTTCGCCATCTATATGCTGCCGGGGGCGTCGCAGCTGGCCGGCACCTATGTGCAGCCGCCCTGGCTGGCCGAGATCGTCGGCGGGGCGGTGGCCTTCCTGATCGCGCTGATCGTGCTCAAGCTGCTGATCGGCTGGTTCGCCGGGCTGGTGCGGGCCTCGGTGCTCGGGGGTCTGGATCGCGCCCTCGGCATGGTGTTCGGCCTCGCGCGGGGTGCTTTCCTGGTCGTGCTCGCTTATATCGTGGGCGGGTTGTTCCTGCCTCAGGTCGAGCGCTGGCCCGAGCCGGTGCAGGAGGCACGCAGCCTGCCCACCGTGGCGGATGGGGCGGCGATGCTTGTGTCGCAGCTTCCGCCGGAGTATCGCCCGCGCCTACCCGATTTGCCGCAGCGCAGCATGCCCAGCATGGACGAGCTGCTGCGGCCCCCGGCCCAGAGCCGGTAACGAGGATGCCGATGCAGCCCCTGCCCTCCACCCATCCCTGGGACGACGAAGACGGCTTCCATGAGGAATGCGGCGTTTTCGGAGTCTGGAACGCGACCGATGCGGCGGCGCTGACCGCGCTCGGCCTGCATGCCCTGCAGCATCGCGGGCAGGAGGCCTCGGGCATCGTCACCCTGGCGGATGCGGGCACGGCGTCCGGCAAGTTCCACGCCCATCGTGGCCTGGGGCTGGTCGGCGACATCTTCGGCGATGCCAAGGTGATGGCGGGGCTGAAGGGGCGCAGCGCCGTCGGCCACAACCGCTACGCCACCACCGGCGAGACCGCGCTGCGCAATGTGCAGCCGCTGTTTGCCGATTTCGAGTTCGGCGGCCTGGCCGTCGCCCACAATGGCAACCTGACCAATGCGACGGCGCTGAAGCGCGCCCTGGTGCGCCGCGGCTGCCTGTTCCAGAGCACCACGGATTCCGAGGTCTTCGTCCACCTCATCGCCATCAGCCTCTACGCCAATGTGGTGGACCGGCTGATCGACGCCCTGAAGCAGGTGCAGGGCGCCTATTCGCTGATCGCGCTGCATGATGGCGCGCTGATCGGCGCGCGCGACCCGATGGGCGTGCGCCCGCTGGTGCTCGGCCGCCTCGGCGCGCCGGAGGGCGGCGCCTATGTGCTGGCCAGCGAGACCTGCGCCCTCGACATCGTCGGCGCGGAGTTCATCCGCGACATCGAGCCGGGCGAGATCGTCATCATCAACAATGACGGGCTGCGCAGCATCAAGCCCTTCGGCCGCGGCCAGAGCCGGTTCTGCATCTTCGAATACATCTATTTCGCCCGCCCCGATTCGGTGGTCGAGGGCACGCCGGTCTATGAGACGCGCAAGCGCATCGGCTCGGAGCTGGCCCGCGAGAGCCATGTCGAGGCCGATGTGGTGGTGCCGGTGCCGGATTCCGGCGTCCCCGCCGCCATGGGCTATGCGACCGAGGCCGGCATTCCCTTTGAGCTCGGCATCATCCGCAACCACTATGTCGGCCGCACCTTCATCGAGCCCACCGACCAGATCCGGCATCTGGGCGTGAAGCTGAAGCACAGCGCCAACCGGCCGATGATCGAGGGCAAGCGCGTCATCCTGGTGGATGATTCCATCGTGCGCGGCACCACCTCGAAGAAGATCGTCGAGATGGTGCGCCAGGCCGGCGCCAAGGAGGTGCATATGCGCATCTCCTCGCCGCCGACGACGCATTCCTGCTTCTACGGCATCGACACGCCGGAGCGGGAGAAGCTGCTGGCCGCCAACCATGATGTCGAGGAGATGGCCCGCATCATCGGCGCCGACAGCCTCGCCTTCATCTCGCTGGACGGCATGTACCGGGCGCTGGGCCGCCCGGGGCGCGACGCCACCAACCCCGGCTATTGCGATGCCTGCTTCACCGGCGACTACGCCATCCCGCTGACCGATATCGAGGGCCATCCCGAGCGCATCCCCGCGCTGCTGGCGGCCAACGGCCAGTGAGCGCGGTGGCTGAGGCCGCGTCGGGCACCGCCCGGCCGCTGGCCGGGCAGATCGCCCTCGTCACCGGCGCCAGCCGCGGCATCGGGGCTGCGACGGCGGTGGAGCTGGCGCGGCTCGGCGCGCATTGCGTGCTGATCGCCCGCACCCAGGGCGGGCTGGAGGAGACCGACGACGCCGTCCGCGCCGCCGGCGGCCAGGCCACGCTGCTGCCCTTCAACCTGGTGAAGGATGCCGACAAGATCGACATGGTCGGCCCCTCCCTGGTGGAGCGCTTCGGCCGGCTCGACATTCTGGTGCACAATGCCGGCGCGCTGGGCGCGCTGACGCCCGTCGCGCACATCACCCCGCGCGACTGGAACGAGGTGATCGGCACCAACCTGACCGCTGCCTGGCGGCTGATCCGCACCTGCGACCCGCCGCTGCGCGCGGCGCCCGCGGGAAGGGCGGTGTTCGTCACCACCGGGCGGGTGCAGCGGCCCAAGGCCTTCTGGGGGCTCTATGGCGCCTCCAAGGCGGGCATGGAGCATCTGGTGCAGACCTGGGCGCAGGAGGTGGAGCACACGCCGCTCCGCGTGAACCTGTTCGACCCGGATGTGGTGGCGACCAAGCTGCGCGCCCAGGCGATGCCGGGCGAGGACCCGGACAGCATCGCCCAGCCGCGCGACGTGGCGCCGGTGCTGGCCGCGCTCTGCCTGCCCGCCGAGTCGCGGCACGGCCAGACGGTTCTCTTCCGGAGCTGACCGGACGCTGATCCCGGGGGCGCGGGCCGGCTCAGCCGGCCGCGTCCTCCAGGGCGCAGCGCATCAGCGCGATCTCCCCGGCCCCCTGCGGCAGCCGCTCGACACAGACCCAGCCGAGGCGCTCATACAGCGCCTCGGCGCTGTCGGTGTAGAGCCAGAGCTCGGCCGCCCCCTGCGCCCGCGCCGCCTGCTGCACCGCCCGCGCCAGCCGCGCCGCATGGCCCTGGCGCCGCGCTTCCGGCACCACATAGAGCCCGGCCAGCCAGGGCGTCAGCAGCGGCCGCGCCTCCAGATCCCCCGCCGCCAGCGAGGCGGTGCCAAGCGGCACCCCGTCCCGCAGCAGCACGAAGCTCCGCGGCAAGGCGGGCGGCGCCTGCGGCAGGGCCAGCATCGCCATCACCTCCGCCTCCTCATGTCCCTCCGCCTGCCAGAAGGCCTGCCACAGCCAGGCGGCGACCTGGGGCGCGAGGTCCGGGCGCTGGGTGAGGCTGGTGATCTCGATGCTCATGCGGCCCTACCAAGCACCGGCGCGGCGTCCTGCCCAGGGGGCCGGCGCCGCGCCGGGAAACCAGGGCTAGAGGAGGAAGCTGTCGGCGGTCAGCGTGTGCAGGCCGGCGATCTGCACATGGACCTCGGCGGCGCCGCCATCGCCCAAATCGGCCTCGATATAGGTGTTGGCCGAATCGGTGTACCAGCGGACCTCCGCGACACCGCCGGTGAAGGCCGCGCCTTGTGTCGCCAGGAAGGCGAAGGCCTGGTTGCCGGCGGTCGCGGGATCGGTGTCGATCACCGAGAGGTCGAAGCGGTCCGCCTCGGCCACGCTGAAATCATAGACGATGTCATAGGCCGTGGCCGTGCTCTGGTTGAGGACGTAGAGGAAGCTGTCGGCCCCGGCGCCGCCATAGAGCCGATCCGCCCCCGCGCCGCCGGCCAGGCTGTCATTGCCCAGCCCGCCATAGATCGTGTCGTCGCCCTCGTCGCCGCGCAGATAATCATTGCCGGTGCCGCTGGTGGCGCTCTGGTCGCCATAGACGGTGTCGTTGCCGAGCCCGCCAGAGATGTAGTCATCGCCGTCCTGGCCGCGCAGGATGTCATTCCCGGCATCACCTACGATAAAATCGTTCTGGGCGCCGCCATAGACGGTGTCGTTGCCGTTGCCGCCATAGATCGTATCCTCCCCGTCATTGCCGTAGAGGATGTCGTTCTGGTCGCCGCCATTGAGATAGTCGTTTCCAAGGCCGCCCTCGAGCCAGTCATTGCCGTGGCCGCCATAGATATCGTCGTCCCCTCCCTCCCCATACAGAAAGTCATTCTCGGTTTCGCCGATGAGCCGGTCATTGCCGTCGCCGCCATAGAGGTAGTCGATGCCGGCGCCGCCATTCATCATGTCATTGCCGCCATTGCCCCAGGCGCGGTCATTGCCGTTGCTCAGGTAGAAGCTGTCGTCGTCTTCGGTGCCAAACATCTCATCGGCGCCAAGGGTCCCATTGAAAACAGCCAATCCAGCCTCCTGTCCTCGCCTCCGACCGGGCGGCCCCTGCCCCAGGGCCCGGCGCGCCGCCGCTGCGTCGGATCATTCCGCGGCGCGCAAAGCCCACGCCGCCGCCGGAGGGCTCCGGCCAGGCCAGCAGGCCACCGGTCGTGCCGGCGGCGCAATCACGGCATTTCGCAAAAACTCTTGATTTTACAGGCCTGAAAGCGGCGCGCAGCGTGCCGCTGGCGGTGCCGGCGCCCACCCTCCGGCAGCCCGCGCCACAGCCGCTGCGAAGGCCACCTTGACGGCCGCCCGCATCCGGGGCGAAATGACCGCCATGTTCGCCCCGATCACCATTAAGCGCATTACCAAGACGACCGCTCCGGCGGGGCGTCCTCTGGTGCATGCGCGGGTCGCCGCAGCATAACCACCAGAAGGCCCCGCCGGAGACGGACGGGGCCAGAGCCGGACAGGAACCCGGCCCCGTCTCTCCCGGCACCACCGGACAGAGATCGATGAACGCCCTCCCCTCCTCCGCCGAACTGGCCCCGCCCTCGCATCAGAGCGTGGCCGCCAACCCCGTGGTCGCCATTGTCGGCGCCACCGGCGCCGTTGGCGTCGAGATGCTGCGCTCGCTCGAGGAGCGCGACTTCCCGCTGGCCTCGCTGAAGCTGCTGGCCTCGCCGCGCTCGGCCGGCAAGACCATGCGCTTCCGCGGCCAGGATCTGGCCATCGAGGCGCTGGACGAGAGCAGCTTCGAGGGTGTGGACCTCGCTTTGTTCTCCGCCGGCTCGGGCGTGTCGAAGCGCTATGCGGCGGCGGCGGTGAAGGCCGGCGCGGTGGTGGTGGACAATTCCTCCGCCTTCCGCATGGACCCCGACGTGCCGCTGGTGGTGCCCGAGGTGAACGGGGCCGAGATCGCGCGGCATCGCGGCATCATCGCCAACCCGAACTGCGTCGCCATCATCGCCACCGTGCCGCTCTGGCCGCTGCAGCAGGCGATCGGCATCCGCCGCGTCACCGCCGCCACCTACCAGGCGGCCTCCGGCGCCGGCGCCGCGGCGATGGAGGAGCTGCGCGCCTCCACCGAGGCCTATCTGAAGGGCGAGGCCTTCACGCCGCAGGTGCTGCCGCACCCCTATGCCTTCAACCTGTTCAGCCACAATGCCGAGGTCGACCCCGAGAGCGGCTACAATGGCGAGGAGCTGAAGGTGATCGCCGAGACGCGGCGCATCATGGACGCCCCCTCCCTGCCGCTCGGCATCACCTGCATCCGCGTGCCGATCCTGCGCGCCCATGCCATCGCGCTGAATGTCGAGTTCAACCGCCCGGTCTCCCCGGACGAGGTGAAGGCGCTGCTGGCCGAGGCGCCGGGGGTGCGCATCGTCGATGACCGGGTGGCGAACCATTTCCCGATGCCGTCCGAGGCCTCGGGCCAGGGCGATGTGCTGGCCGGCCGCTTCCGCGCCGATCTGGGCGACCCGAGCGGGCATTCGGTGGCGTTCTTCGTCGCCGGCGACCAGCTGCTGAAGGGCGCGGCGCTGAACGCCGTGCAGATCGCGGAGCAGCTGCTGGCGCGCTGAAGACAGCAAGGCCGGGGGGACAGGGTCCCCCCGGACCCCGCCTTCAGTTTGGCGCCATCTGATGGCGGGGTCCGGGGTGGCCCTGCCACCCCGGCGGAGGGGTCTGGGGAGGCGGCGCCTCCCCAGATATCATCTGGTTTGTCTGGGGAGGCAAAGCCTCCCCAGCTCTCACCTGTAAAGATCGTCGAAAAACTGCCGCTCCAGCCTGACCGCCCGCCCGAACAGCGCGGCGCAGGCGGCTTCCTCGGCCGGGCCGACGCGGTCCAGCTCGCCGCGCAGCCAGCCCACGAAGCCGCGGAAATACTCGTTGTCGTGCAGGGTGATCCATTCGGCGTGCAGGAAGCTTCCGGGCTTCGGCCCGTGCAGCCTCTCCGCCCAGCTCAGATAGAGCCATTCCGCCACCGCCAGCACGGAGAGCGCCTGGGCGTAGGAGCGGCTCTCGGCCGCCTCGCGCATCAGCTCCTGGAAGGCGCGGGTGGTCTCGCTCAGCTCTGGCGCTGTGCGCTCCGCCTCCGGCACGCCGAGTTCGTCGAAGGCGCGCTGGAAATAGGTGTTCTCGTCGCTGGTGATCATCGCCAGGAAGCGGGAGAGGCGCAGCCGCGCGGCATAGCTGTCGGCCGAGGCGATGGCCGCGCCCAGCAGCGCCACGAAGCGGTCGATGAACTGGTAGTCCTGCACCAGATAGGCGCGCAGCACGGCGGGGTCGATGCTGCCGGCGCCCAGCTCGGCCGCGAAGCGGTGGGTGGTGGCGGCGTCCCAATCGGCGGCGTTCTGGGCGCGCAGGCGCTCGGACAGGCTCATGGGGCTTCTCTCTCCCGGTCTGGCGTTGCCCATCTGGCTAGCAGATCGCCGGCGAGGGGTCGCCCCCGGCGGCAAACTTGCCTAAAGACAGGGCCGTCCGTTTGCGTCGAGAGGATGCCGCATGACCAGCTTCGATCTCATCCTGCGCGGGGGAACCTGCGTGCTGCCCTGGGGCGAGGCGGTGGCGGATGTCGGCGTCAAGGCCGGCCGCATCGCCGCGATCGGCGATCTGGGCGCGGCCAGCGCGCCGCAGGTGGTCGATTGCGCCGGGCTGCATGTGCTGCCCGGGCTGATCGACCCGCATGTGCATCTGCGCGACCCGGGCGACCCGGCGGTGGAGACCATCCCGACCGGGACCAAGGCCGCTATCCTGGGCGGCATCACGGCCGTCTTCGACATGCCCAACACCACGCCGTCCATCACCAGCCAGGCGGCGCTGGAGGAAAAGCGGGCCTATGTGCAGGGCAAGGCCTGGTGCGACATCGGCTTCTATGTCGGCGCCGCCAAGTCCAACATCGCCGAGCTGGCGGCGCTGGAAGCCAATCCGGATGTCTGCGGCATCAAGGTCTTCGCCGGCTCCTCGACCGGCGACCTGCTGGTGCATGACGATGCCAGCCTGGAGCGGGTGATGCGGCTCGGCCGCCGCCGCATCTCCTACCATTCCGAGGACGAATACCGGCTGCAGGAGCGCAAGCCGCTCTACGCCGCCGGCGGCCCGCACCGGCTGCATGCCGAGTGGCGCGATGTCGAATGCGCCTTCCTCGGCACCCGCCGGCTGATGGCGCTGGCGCGCGAGACCGGGCGGCCTGCGCATATCCTGCACGTCTCGACCGCCGAGGAGCTGGTCTATCTGAAGGATTTCCGCGACGTCGCGACCGTCGAGGTGCTGGTGAACCACCTCTCCCAGACCGACGAGGCCTATGAGCGGCTGGGTGGCTATGCGGTGATGAACCCGCCGATCCGCGACGCGCGCCACCAGGCGGCGGCGTGGGAGGCGGTGCGCAACGGCACGGTCGATTGCATCGGCTCCGACCACGCCCCGCACAGCCGCGCTGCCAAGGAGCGCCCCTGGCCGGCGACGGCGGCCGGGCTGACGGGCGTGCAGACCCTGGCGCCGCTGATGCTCGACCATGTGAATGCCGGCCGCCTGACGCTCGGCCGCATGGTGGACCTGATGTCGGCCGGCCCCGCCCGGGTCTATGGCGCGGTCACCAAGGGGCGGCTGGCCGCCGGCTATGACGCGGATTTCACCGTGGTCGACCTGAAGAAGAGCCGCACCATCGAGGAGAGCTGGATTGCCTCCCCCTGCGGCTGGACGCCCTTCGCCGGGCAGCGCGTCACCGGCTGGCCGGTGATGACCATCGTGCGCGGCCAGGTCGCGATGCGCGAGGACGAGGTGCTGGGCAGCCCGCAGGGCAAGCCCGTCCTCTTCCACTGAGGCGGCTTCGGGCCGGGGCGCCGCGCCCCGGCCCGGCCGGGCAGCCAGCGTCCCGGCGCCCCGCGATCACGGCCGCATCAGGCCGATCCGGGCAGCGCCGCCCTTGCCCTTAACTTCGCCCTTCGCTGCCGCTATGGTCCCGCGCGCTTGTCACAGGCTTCAGGGACCGGACCTTGCCGGATATTTTCGACGAAGTGCAGGAGGAGCTGCGGGCCGAACGGGCCCGCCGCCTGGCCCTGCGGTATGGCGGGCTGTTCACCGGCGTGGCGCTGCTGGCGCTGGTCGGGCTCGGCGGCTGGCAGGGCTGGCGCTGGTACCAGCAGCGCGAGGCCACGCAATCCGCCGCCGTCTTCCTGGAGCAGCACCGCGCCGCCGAGGCGCAGGGCGCCGACCTGCGCGCGATCGGCGACCGCTTCGCCGGCCTCGCCGCAAGCAGCCCGGAAGGCTACCGGATCCTGGCCACGCTGCGCGCCGCCGCGCTGAAGGCCGAGACCGGCGACCGCGACGGCGCGCTGGCGCTGTGGAACCAGCTTTCTGGCGATGGCGGCGCGCCGCGGATCTATCGCGACCTGGCCAGCCTGATGTGGGCGCTGCACGGCATCGATTCGCAGGACCCGGCGCAGCTTTCCGCGCGCCTCGCGCCGCTGGCGGCCGAAGGCAGCGCCTGGCGCGCCTCGGCGCGCGAGCTGCAGGGGCTGCTGGCGCTGCGCCAGGGCGACAAGGCCACTGCCAAGCGCGAATTCGAGGCGCTGGCCCAGGATGTCACCGCGCCGCAGGGCCTGCGCGACCGCGCCGGCCGGCTGGCCGCAGGATTGGGGGTGTGATGCAGGGCAAAGTCTGGACACGGCGCGCGGCGCTGCTCGGCGGCGCGGGCCTGCTGAGCGGCTGCGGCATTCTCGACATGTTCGGCGAGAGCAAGGACCGCCTGCCGGGCGAGCGCCGCTCGATCCTGGCGTCGCAGCGGCCGCTGGAGGCCGATGCGAGCCTGGCCGGCCAGCCCCTCGCCCTGCCGGCCGCCACGCCGCGCAGCGCCTGGCCGCAGCCCGGCGCGGGTCCGACCCATGCCACCGGCCACAGCGCGCTCGGCGCGCAGCTCGGCCAGGCCTGGCGCGCCTCCGCCGGCACCGGCAGCTCCTATCGCCGCCGCCTGACCAGCGGCCCGGTCATCGCCGAGGGCACGGTCTTCGCGGCCGACGCCTATGGCGAGGTCTCGGCCTTCGACCTCGCCTCCGGCGGCCGCCGCTGGCGCTTCGACACACGGCCCGAGAAGGATGATGTGGGCGGCGTCGGCGCCGGCTGCGCCTTCGCCGATGGCACGCTCTACGTCACCACCGGCCTCGCCGAGCTGATCGCCATCGACCCGGCGACCGGCCAGCAGCGCTGGCGCGCCAGCCTGCCGGCGCCGACCCGCGGCGCCCCCACCGTGGCGCGCGGCCGCGTCTATGTGCCGACGCTGGAGAACCAGCTGCTGGCGCTCTCGGCCGAGGATGGCAGGCGGCTCTGGACCTACCGCGCCCAGGCGGCGACCGCGCTGCCGCTCGGCCTGCCGGGCCCGGCGGTGGACGAGGATTTTGTCGTCGCCGGCTTCCCCTCGGGCGAGCTGGTGGCGATGCGGCCCGAGGATGGCCGCGTGCAATGGACCGAAAGCCTGGCCGGCCAGGGCCGCGGCGGCCTCGGCGACATCGCCGGGGTGCGCGGCCTGCCGGTGATCCATGAGGGGCGCGTCTATGCCATGGGCATGGGCGGCACCTCCATGGCGGTCGATCTGCGCTCCGGCCGCCGGCTGTGGGAGCATGAGCTGGGCGGCACGGAAAGCCCGGTCGTCGCCGGGGACTGGCTGTTCCTGGTGGGCGACAATGGCACGCTGATCGCCGTGCAGCGCGAAAGCGGCCGCATCCGCTGGCTGTCCGAGCTGAACGAGCCGCCGGCCGGCACCGACCCGAAGAAGTTCGAGGCGGCGAGCTTCGCCACCCCGATCCTGGCCGGCGGGCAGCTGATCCTGCCCAGCAGCAAGGGCGAGGCGCTGCTGGTCGACCCCACCTCCGGCCAGGTCGGCGGGCGGCTGCGCCTGCCGGGCTCCACCACCCTGCCCGGCGCGGTGGCGCAGGACACGCTGGTGCTGCTCACCGATGACGGGACGCTGGTCGCCTACCGGTAAGAGAAAAGTCCGGGGCGCTGCCCCGGGCCCCGCCTGCGGATTTGGTTTCGCCAGAGGGCGTTCCGCTGTAAAGGCGGGGCATCATGCTGCCTCGTATCGCCATTATCGGCCGCCCCAATGTGGGCAAGTCCACGCTGTTCAACCGCCTGGCCGGCCGCAAGCTCGCCATCGTGGACGACACCCCGGGCGTCACCCGCGATCGCAAGGAGACGGAAGCCCGGCTCGGCGGCCGCGCCGTGCTGCTGCTCGACACGGCAGGCCTCGAGGAAGCGCCGCCCGACACCGTCGCCGGCCGCATGCGCGCCAGCTCCGAGGTCGCCATCCGCGACGCCGATCTGGTGCTCTTCGTGGTCGATGCCCGCTCGGGCATCACCCCCTCCGACCGCGCCTTCGCCGCCTGGCTGCGCCGCCAGAGCGTGCCGGTGCTGCTGGTCGCCAACAAGACCGAGGGCCGCGGCGGCGGCATGGCCGCCTATGAGGCCTATGAGCTCGGCCTCGGCGACCCCGTCGCCATCTCCGCCGAACATGGCGAGGGCATCGCCGATTTGCACACCACCGCCGCCGAGCTGCTGCCGGAGGAGGAGGACGAGGATGCGCGCGACCGCACCCGGCCGCTGCGCCTGGCCATCGTCGGCCGGCCCAATGCCGGCAAGTCCACCCTGCTGAACGCCCTGCTGGGCGAGGAGCGCATGATCACCGGCCCCGAGCCCGGCCTGACCCGCGACGCGGTGGCCGTGGAATGGACCGACGAGACCGGCGGCAAGGTGCGGCTGGTCGACACCGCCGGGCTGCGCAAGAAGTCCCGCATCGTCGAGGGGCTGGAGCAGATGTCGGTGGCCGCCACCATCGCCGCGCTGAAGGAGGCGGAGGCCGCCATCCTGGTGCTCGACGCCAATCTCGGCATGGATGAGCAGGATCTGCGCATCGCCCGCCTGGCCGAGCGCGAGGGCCGCGCCGTCATCATCGCCTTCAACAAATGGGACGCCGTCGAGGACCGCGCCGCCTGCCGCCGCAAGCTGGACGACGTGCTCGCCTCGTCGCTCGCCCAGCTCAAGGGCGTCGGTGTCGTCACCCTCTCGGCCATGACCGGGCGCGGGGTGGACCGGCTGATGCCGGCGGTGCGGCAGACGGTGGAGCGCTGGAACCGCCGCATCCCGACCGGCGAGCTGAACCGCTGGTTCGAGGCCGCCGTGGCGCGCCATTCCCCGCCGCTGGTCGATGGCCGCCGCATCAAGCTGCGCTACGCCACCATGCCGAAGGCGCGGCCGCCCACCATCGCCATCTTCGGCCCCCGCGCCGAGGACCTGCCGGAAGATTATCGCCGCTACCTGGTGAACAGCTTCCGCGACGCCTTCGACATGCCGGGCGTGCCGATCCGGGTGAATGCCCGCGGCGGCAAGAACCCCTTCGTCGAGGAGTGATCCGGCGCCCCCGCGCGGCCGCCGCGCGGGGGCGCCCGGCATTTTAGGGTTGCACCCGCCCCCCGGCAGGACCATGTTGGTCGGGTCAGCTCGTTTGGTTCGGCCTGCTCCCTGCTCATTCGTGAGCGCCGAGCCCGGTGTCCGTCTCCCCGCGACGTTCGATCCGCCCCGCGATGTCCGTGGGGCGGCCTTCTGTTTTTGAACGGAACAGCATCATGGCTTTCGGCACCGTGAAGTGGTTCAACGCCACCAAGGGCTACGGCTTCATCCAGCCGGAAGACGGCTCCAAGGACGTCTTCCTGCACATCTCCGACGTGCAGCGCTCCGGCCTGCGCGAGCCGCGCGAGGGCGAGCGTCTGCAGTATGACCTGCAGCAGGGCCAGCAGGGCAAGGTCTCCGCGACCAATCTGCGCCAGGGCTGAAGCCCGCGCCCGGGCCTTGCGCCCGGGACCAGGCCGGGGCCTTGATGCCCCGTGCCGCCGGCCATGGCGGAACCCCGCCATGGCCCCTCCCCGACCGCGCCCCTGACGGCGAAGGAACAGACATGCCACCCCATGGCTTCTCGGTCGGGCAGATCGTCGAACTGGTTCCCGGCAAGTATGACGGCAACATCCCGCGCGGCGCCTATGCGGTGACGCGGCTGCTGCCGAATGATGGCAGCGACCGCGAGTATCGGGTGCGCAGCCAGCAGGACGGGCATGAGCGCGTGGTGCGCGAAAGCCAGCTGCGCCAGGGCGCCGGGGCGCCCCGCTAGCCCGTCTTCCGGCTGGCGCCGCAGGGCGCCTGTCTCACCGCCGGCGCCGCAGGGTGTCCGGCCCGCCGCCCTCGCGCGGCCCTTTCACGACGCGCCGCTTCGGCCCGCCGCTCCCCCAGCCCCGGCAAACGCCGGCAGGAGCCCCCATGTCCGACCTCCGCAAGAAACCCGCCATGGCCCCGCAGGCCGAGGCGCCGACCATGGTCTTCGACGAAGCCGAGGTGGAGTACCTGTCCAAGCGCCTCCGCGTCTCGGCCGCCATCATCCGCGAGATCATGCGCCGCATCGGCTCGGGCGAGCGCTCCGCCGTGGAGCGCGAGTTCCGCAAGGGCATGGCCCGGCGCTGAACGGGCGGCGCTCTCGAGAGGAGCTTCGCCCCTCTCACTCCCACCAAAGGCCTGAGGCCTTTGGAAACCCATCTGTTTGAATTCTAAAACTGATGGCGGGTGCAGGGGACCCTGTACCCTGCTGGGGGAGTTTGAGGGGGCAAAGCCCCCTCAAGCCGGTCGCGCTCAGCGCGCCGCCAGATACTCGAAGGTATCGCCCGCGGGCATCACGCCCTCCACATGCCGGCGGTGCCACAGCGCGTAGAACAGCAGGTGCCAGGCGGCGAAGCCCTCGCGCTTGCCGCCCGCCGCCTTGAACAGGGCGGCCACGCGGTCCGGCCGGGCGATCTCGGCCACGCCGGGCTGCGCCGCCACCAGCGGCCCCAGCCGCTCGCCCTTGGCGGCGATCCAGGCGCCGACCGGCACGGTGAAGCCCTGCTTCGGCCGATGCGGCTCGGCCGCCGGCAGATGCCGCGCCAGCCATTCGCGCAGCAGCCATTTGCCCGCACCGTTGCGCACCTTCAGCGCGTCCGGCAGGCGGAACACCGCCCCCGCCACGGCGCTGTCCAGGAAGGGGGTGCGCCCCTCCACCGCATGCGCCATCAGGCAGCGGTCCAGCTTCAGCAGCAGGTCATTGGGCAGCCAGTCGGCCACATCCAGCGCCTGGGCGGCCATCAGCCGGCTGCGCCCGGGCAGCGCCACGGCGGCCTCGGCGGCGGCGATGCCGTCGCGCCAGCCGGTGGGGGGCGCGCGCAGCACCTCCAGCCGGTCGAAGGCGCCGCGGCTGCGCAGCGCCTTGCCGCCCAGCCACCAGGGCCGCATGGCGGCGCGGTAGCGGCCATAGCCGCCCAGCAGCTCATCCCCGCCCTCGCCCGAGAGCACCACCTTCACCTCCTGCCGGGCGCGGCGCGCCAGGAACCAGGTGGGGATGATGGCGTAATCCGCCGCCGGGTCGTCCATGGCGGCGACGATCTCCGGCAGATGCCGCCAGACCTCGGCCTCGGAGACGGTGATGCTCTCATGCCGGGCGCCGACGGCGCGGGCCAGCGTCGCGGCGCGCTCGCGCTCATCCGCGGCACCCGCCACGTCGAAGCCGGCGGTGTAGGCGCGCACCGGGCTGTCATTCAGCCGCGCCATCATCGCCAGCACGGCGGCGCTGTCGGTGCCGCCCGACAGGAACAGGCCGTAGGGCACGTCGCTGCGCTGGTGCAGATCGACGCTGGACTGGAAGGCGGCATCGAACGCCGCCAGCGCCGCCTCCTCGGTGGTCGCCACCGGCCCGCCCTCGGGCAGGGCGGCGCGGCGGCGGCGCTCCAGCACGCGGCCTTCCGAGATCGCCACCGTCTCGCCCGGCAGCAGGCGGGTGATGCCCTCGAAGATGGTCTCGGCGCCGGTGGTGAACTGCATCTGCAGCAGCTCGGCGCGCGATTCGGCGCGGATGCGCGGCGCCACCAGACCGGCGCCGATCAGCGCCTGCGCCTCGGAGGCGAAGGCGATGCCCTCCGAGGTCTCGGCCAGGTAGAGCGGCTTGATGCCGAAGGGGTCGCGCGTCAGCACCACCTGCCGCGCCGCGCGGTCATGGATGGCCAGCGCATACATGCCACGCAGCCGGTCGGCGAAGCCCAGCCCGTCGCGCCGGTAGAGATGCAGCGGCGGCTCGCAATCGCTGCCGGTGGCGCAGCCGAGCTGGTTCTCCTCGCGCAGCTCGCGGTAGTTGTAGACCTCGCCATTGCCGACCAGCGCGGCGGGGCCGGCGAAGAGCGGCTGGTCGCCGGTGGCCAGGTCGATGATCGCCAGCCGGTTATGCGCCAGCGCCACCTGGCCGGCGACATGATGCCCCGAGCCGTCCGGGCCGCGATGCGCCAGCGCGCCGATCAGCCGCTGCAGCAGCGCCGCGTCGGGCGTGGCGCCGGGTTTCAGGATCAGGCCGGCAATGCCGCACATCGGGGTTCAGGCCGCTCCGCCCAGGGTTGAAGCACCGGTTGAGGCACTGGCTGCCGGAGCCACCTGTTGCAGGAAGCCGCGCCAGCGCGCAAGCACCGGCGCCTCGGCGAAGCCGGCCAGATAGGCGGCGCGCCCGGCCTCGGCCAGCGCCGCGCGCCGCTGCGGCGCCGCCAGCAGCCCGGCGATCGCCTGGCCCAGCGCCTCCGGCGCCTCCTGCGGCACCAGCAGCCCGGTCTCGCCCTCGCGGATCAGCTCGGAGGGGCCCTGCGCCGCGATGGCGACGACGGGGCGCGCCGCGCTCCAGGCCTCCAGCACGATATTGCCCAGCGGCTCGTGCCGGCTGGAGCAGACGAAGACGTCGCAGGCCGCCAGCAGCGCCCCGGCATCCTGCCGCCAGCCGAGGAAATGCACTCGCTCGGCCACACCCAGCTCACGCGCCAGGGCTTCCAGCGTGGCGCGCTCCGGCCCCTCGCCGGCCAGCGCCAGATGGGCGCCGGGCACATGCGGCAGGGCGCGCAGCAGCGTGTCGAAGCCCTTGTTGCGGTGCAGCCGCCCCATCGCCAGCAGGCGCGGCGCCTCGGCGGGCAGCGGCAGCTCGGCCGGCAGCACGCCGCCCATCTCCTCGACGAAATTGGGCAGGTAATGCACCCGCTCCGCCGGCTGGCCCTGCTCCACCATCCAGCGCACCAGGTCGCGCGTGTTGCCGACCAGATGGTCGCAATGGCGGTAATGCTTCAGGTCGTAATAGCCGCCCAGCCGCCCGACCAGCGTCCAGCCGCCGCGCGGCGTGAACAGCGTGGCGCGGTTCATCCAGGACACCACCACCTGGGGCTGGAAGCGGCGCAGCGCGGCGGAAAGGCGCGGCCGCGTCATCCAGTCGAGCCAGGGGCTGCCGAAGCGCAGCTGCAGCGGCGCGAGGCCGCGCACCGCCAGCCGCGCGGCGCGGCCCGGATCGGCGCGGATGACCGAGAGCACCTCCTCCCCCTCCGCATGCAGGGCGCAGGTCAGGCGCTCATAGAAGCCCTCGGCGCCGCCCATGCGGGCGCCGGCTATCACCTGCGCGATCCTCATGCGGCATGCCCTTCCCGGCGGGTGCTTCCGGTCAATGCCGGGGCCGATGCGGGGTTGCCGCGCCGGGGGCTCACGCCGCCGCCTCCGCCGGCGTCCCGGCGGCCGGGCTGTCCAGCAGGGCGATGGCGGCCTGCAGCGCATCCTCGACCGGCAGCGCCGTCATCGGCGCCTGCCCCGCCGCCCCCTGCGCCAGCACGGCGCGGGCGCGCGGGCCGATGGGGGCGTATTCGCTGGCCGGGGTCGGGCCGAACAGGCCGAGCGTCGGCACCCCGGCGGCGGCGGAGAGATGCATCAGCCCCGAATCATTGCCGATGAACAGCGCGCAGCGGGCGAGCAGCGCCGCCGCCTCCGGCAGTTCCAGCCGGCCCACCAGGTCGATGGCGCCGGGCAGCGCCGCCAGCACCGGGGCGGCCATCGCGGCCTCGGTCGCGCCGGGGCCGGCCAGCACCACCGGGCGCGCGCCCTCCAGCCGGCCGCCCGGGCCGGACAGCGCCTGGAACAGGGCGACGAAACGCTCCGCCGGCCAGACCTTGCCGGCCCAGTTGGCGCTGGGGCCCAGGGCGATCAGCGGCGCCCCGCCCTCGGGCGGCAGCAGCGCGGCGGCGCGGGCGATGTCCTGCGCGCCATACCAGGCGACCGGGCGCGGCGCCGGCTTCAGCCCCAGCACGCCGGCCAGATGCAGCAGCTTATGCCCGGGGCGGCGGCCGCCGCGCATCACCGCGCGCTGGCGGGTCCAGACCAGCCAGGACAGGGCCGAGCCGCGCAGATCCACCACCAGGTCCCAGCGGCGGCCCACCACCCGGCTCCACAGCGCCAGCCAGTGCAGCGAATAGCGCCGCTTGGCCAGCACGATGGTCTCCTCCCGATTCGGCATGCGGGCGAAGATGCCCTCCGCCACCGGGCCGCAGGCGATGGTGATGCGCGCCCCGGGATGGGCGCGCAGCAGATGGTCGAGCAGGCCGGTGGACAGCACCGCATCCCCGATCCGGGTGGCGGTCACGAACAGGATGCGCATGGTTGCGGCGCGCTTAGCATGGTTTGGCGTCCCTGTCCGCTGCCGGCGCCCCGCGCGGGCCACGCCTGGCGAGAAAAGCCGCCCCCCGCCCGCCACCGCCGCGTGTGGCCGCTTCCGCCCCGGCGGCGCCTTGTCCGCGGCCATGCGGCGCCTCATCTTCCGGCCATGCCCCTTTCTCCCCTCCCCGACCGGGCCGTGGTGGAGGTGACCGGCGAGGACCGCGTCGCCTTCCTGCAGGGCCTCGTCTCCAACGACGTGACGCAGGCCGCGCCCGGCCGCGCCGTCTGGGCCGCGCTGCTGACGCCGCAGGGCAAGTGGCTGGCCGATTTCTTCATCCTGGCGGGCGCCGACCGGCTGCTGCTCGACACCGCCGCCGGCCAGGCGGAGGCGCTGGCGCAGCGTCTGTCGCGCTTCCGCCTGCGCTCCCGCGTCGCCATCGCGCGGCGCGAGGATTTGGCCGTGCTGGCCGGCTGGGGCGAGTCGCTGCCGCCCGAGGGCGTGCTCTGCGCCGCCGATCCGCGCCTGCCGGAGGCCGGCTGGCGCGCCATCCTCAACGCCTCCGCCCTGCCGCCCGGGGATGGCGACTATGCGCTGCACCGCCTCAGCCTCGGCCTGCCGGATGGCGCGCCGGATCTGGAGCCCGAGAAATCCGTGCTGCTGGAGGCCGGCTTCGATGAGCTGGACGGCATCTCCTGGAGCAAGGGCTGCTACATGGGCCAGGAGCTGACCGCGCGCACCCGCTATCGCGGCCTGCTGAAGCGCCGGCTGGTGCCGGTGGCGGTGGCGGGCCCGCTGCCCGCCCCCGGCACGCCCGTGCTGCGCGATGGCGCCACGGTGGGCGAGATGCGCTCCGGCCACCCCACGGGGCTGGGCCTCGCCCTGCTGCGCCTGCCCATCCGCGAGGGCGAGGCGCTGTCCTGCGGCGAGGCCACCCTGACCCCGCGCCTGCCCGGCTGGATGCGCCTGCCCGAACCCGCCCCCTCCGCGGCCGAGTCGCCAGTCCCGGCGGGGGGAACCGTTTCTTAACCCTGCCGCGTCACCTTGCCGGGCATGATGGATGCCCTGCCGATCGCGGTGAGAAGCGCCGCGTCGCCAGCCCCGGCCAGCGCGGCCGGGGCGGCGGTTCCGCAAGGGAGCCCGAAGCGCTCCTTCGCAGCCCTGCTGGAGGAGAAGCGCCTCGGCTTCAAATCCGCCGACGCCAAGCGGCCCGAGGTCCGCGCGCCGTCGCGATCCCCCGCCCTGCCCGGCGGCCTGGCCACCGAGCCCTTCCCCCGCCCCGACAGCCTGGCCCGCCGCACCGCCGCCCGCGCCCTGGGCGGTGACGCCCCCCTGCCCCTGCCGCCGCCCGCGCCACCCGCCGCGCCCGCCCCCGCCAGCGGGCCGAACGCCACCTCCACCCTGCGCGACCGCCTGGCCGAGGCCGAAGGCACCGCCGACGAACCCTGCCGGGGCTATGCCGTGCGCAACACGCGCTCCGGCGCGCTGGGGCGCTACCAGATGCTGCCCATCGCGCTGCGCGACATCGGCTGGATGGATGCGTCCGGCGGCTGGACCCCGCGCGCCGCCGCCGCCGGCGTGCGCAGCACCGCCGATTTCCTGGCCCGCCCCGCCGCCCAGGAAGCCGCCATGGCGGACTACCTCCACCGCGCCGAGCAGCAGCTTTCCGCCAATGGCGCGCTGGACAAGGCCGGACGCCGGCTGCGCGGGCTGGACGGCCAGCCCATCCTGCTGACCCGCACCGGCCTGGTCGCCGCCGCCCACCGCCAGGGCGCCGGCGCCGTCGCCAAATGGCTGGAACATCGGATGGAACAGCCCGCCGCGCCGCTCAGCCCCGCCGAGCGCAGCCGTTTCCAGAGCATCGAGACCAGGCTGCGCAACTTCGCCAGCCTGCCGGCGCCGGAGCGCAACGCCTGAGGCCGCCAGGTTTTTCTACCAGCTGCCGGTCAGGGCCGCGACGGGATTACTGCACTCACAACCACCGCGCCGGCCCAGCGCCGCGCCCCGCCTCTCAACAGGACGGCGGCAGCCCGAAAAAACAGGACGGCGGCAGCCCGAAAAAAAGCCCGGGGGAATGAATTCCCCCGGACCTTTTTTGTCGGCTGCCGGTCAGGGCCGCGACGGGATCGCTCCACTCACAACAGCCGCTCCGGCCCAGTGTCGCGACCCGCCTCCAAACCGGACGGCGGCAGCCCGAAAGAACTAAGCGGTGCGGTCGGAGGCGCCGGAGAGGGCGGCCTGCGCCGCCGCCAGCCGCGCCACCGGCACGCGGTAGGGCGAGCAGGAGACGTAGTCGAGGCCAACGCTCTCGCAGAACTGGATCGAGGACGGGTCGCCGCCATGCTCGCCGCAGATGCCGAGCTTGATGGCCGGCTTCACCGAACGGCCCTTCTCGGTGGCGATCTGCACCAGCGCGCCGACGCCCTCCGGGTCGATCGAGACGAACGGGTCCTTCGGCAGGATGCCCTTCTCGACATAATAGGGCAGGAACTTGCCGGCATCGTCGCGCGACAGGCCGAAGGTCGTCTGCGTCAGATCGTTGGTGCCGAAGGAGAAGAAGTCGGCGGTGCCGGCGATGGCGTCCGCCGTCAGCGCCGCGCGCGGCAGCTCGATCATGGTGCCGACCAGGTACTCGATCTCCTGGCCCGCCTCGGCGAAGACCTCCTTCGCCACCTTGTCGACCTGGGCGCGGGTGATCTCCAGCTCCTTCTTGGTGGCGACCAGCGGGATCATGATCTCGGGCACCGGCGCCTTGCCCGTTTCCTTGGCGATGGCGACGGCGGCCTCGAAGATGGCGCGCGCCTGCATCTCGTAGATCTCGGGGAAGGTCACGCCGAGCCGGCAGCCGCGATGGCCGAGCATCGGATTGGCTTCCGACAGATCGGCGGCGCGGCGCTGCATGGTGGCGAGGTCGGCGCCCAGGCTCTCGGCGACCTCGGCCAGTTCCTCCTCCTTGTGGGGGAGGAATTCGTGCAGCGGCGGGTCCAGCAGGCGGATGGTCACCGGGAAGCCCGCCATGATGCGGAACAGCTCGGAGAAATCATCGCGCTGGAAGGGCAGCAGCTTGGCCAGCGCGTCGCGGCGGCCGCCTTCCGATTCGGACATGATCATCTGGCGCACGGCGCCGATGCGCGCCGGGTCGAAGAACATGTGCTCGGTGCGGCAGAGGCCGATGCCCTCGGCGCCGAATTTCTTGGCGGTGTCGGCATCCAGCGGCGTCTCGGCATTCGCCCGCACCTTCAGGCGGCGCACCTTGTCGGCCCAGCCCATCAGCGTCGCGAAATCGCCGGAGAGCTGCGGCTCCACCATGGCGACGGAGCCCAGGAAGATCTCGCCCGTGGCGCCATCGAGGGTGATGGTCTCGCCCGCCTGCACGGTCTGGCCGCCGGCGCGCAGCTGCTGGCTGTTGTAGTCGACGACGACACCACCGGCGCCCGCCACGCAGGGCCGGCCCATGCCGCGGGCCACCACCGCCGCGTGGCTGGTCATGCCGCCGCGCGTGGTCAGGATGCCCTTGGCGGCATGCATGCCGTGGATGTCCTCGGGCGAGGTCTCGATGCGCACCAGGATGACGCTCTCGCCCTTGGCGGCGCGCGCCTCGGCCTCATCGGCGGAGAAGACGACGGTGCCGCAGGCGGCACCCGGCGAGGCCGGCAGGCCCTTGGAGAGCAGGCTGCGCGGCGCCTTCGGGTCCAGCGTCGGGTGCAGCAGCTGGTCGAGCGAGCCGGGCGAGACGCGCTTGACCGCCTCGCGCTCATCGATCAGCCCCTCGCGCGCCATGTCGACGGCGATCTTCAGGCTGGCCGCGGCGGTGCGCTTCCCGTTGCGGGTCTGCAGCATGTACAGCTTGTTCTGCTGCACGGTGAACTCGATGTCCTGCATGTCCGTGTAGTGCTTCTCGAGCGTCTCACGGACTTTGACGAGTTCGGCATAGGCGGCCGGCATGGCCACTTCCATGCTGCGCTCGCCGGGCTTGGCGCGGGCTTCCGACATCGGCTGCGGCGTGCGGATGCCCGCCACCACATCCTCGCCCTGCGCGTTGATCAGATACTCACCGTAGAAGATGTTCTCGCCGGTCGAGGGGTCGCGGGTGAAGCAGACGCCGGTGGCGCAATCCTCACCCATATTGCCGAACACCATGGCCTGGACGTTCACCGCCGTGCCCCATTCGGCCGGGATGTCGTGCAGGCGGCGATAGGTGATGGCGCGCTGGTTCATCCAGCTGCCGAACACCGCGCCGATGGCGCCCCAGAGCTGCGCCTCGGGGTCCTGCGGGAAGGGGCTGCCCAGCACCTCCTCCACCATCGCCTTGTACTGGCTGACGACCTGCTTCCAGTCCTCGGCGGTCAGCTGCGTGTCCTCGGTGACGCCGCGGTCCAGCTTGGCGTCCTCGATGATCTCCTCGAAGCGGTGATGGTCGACGTCGAGCACCACCGAGCCATACATCTGGATGAAGCGGCGATAGCTGTCCCAGGCGAAGCGCGAATCGCCCGAGGCGGTGGCGAGCCCCTCCACCGTGCGGTCGTTCAGGCCGAGATTGAGCACGGTGTCCATCATGCCCGGCATGGAGACGCGCGCGCCGGACCGGACCGAGACCAGCAGCGGCTTCGCCTCGTCGCCGAACTTCAGGCCGACCGCCTGCTCGATGCGGGCGAGGTTCTCGGCGACCTGCGCCGTCAGCTCCGCCGGATACTGCTTCCCGTGCTGGTAGTAGTAGGTGCAGACCTCCGTGGTGATGGTGAAGCCCGGCGGCACCGGCAGGCCGATGGATGCCATCTCCGCCAGGTTGGCGCCCTTGCCACCCAGCAGGTTGCGCATCTCGGCCTTGCCGTCATTGCGGCCGGCGCCGAAGCCATACACCCACTTCTGCATCTCGGGTTTCCTTCAGCCTTCGATCTTGGAGAAGTCCGCAACCTGGTCGATCGCCGACCGCAGCCGGGCCAGCAGGCCCAGACGGTTGCGCCGGAGTTTCGCCTCCGGATCGTTTACCACCACCTTGTCGAAGAAGGCATCCACCGGCGCCCGCAGCGTGGCGAGCGCGGCCATGGCCGCGGTGTCGTCCTCAGCCGCCAGCGCCGCGCGGGCGCGCGGCAGCGCCTCGTCCAGCGCGGCGGAGAGCGCCTTCTCCTCCTCGGCCACCAGCAGCGCGGCATCGGTCTCGGGGCGGTGCGGACCGTCCTTCTTGTCCTCGATGCGCAGGATGTTGGCGGCGCGGCGAGAGGCGGCCAGCAGATTGGCGCCGTCCTCGCCCTCCAGGAAGCCGCGCAGCGCGCTGGCGCGGGCCAGCAGGCGCACCAGATCGGCGCCACCGGCCGGCAGGACGGCAGCCAGCACGTCATGCCGCTCGCCCTCGGCGCGCAGCTGCACGCGCAGCCGCTCGGCCAGGAAGTCGAGCAGCCCGGCGGCGAAGGCCGCGACCATCGGCGGGTGGGCCGATTTCGGGTCGGGCTGGAAGCCGGCCTTCATCGCCTCCTGCGCCACCGCCATGCCGAATTCCGGCTCGGCGGTGCTGCCGACCGCCTGCGGGAAGCCGAAGAAGGCCTCGGCCAGCGCGTCGGCCAGGTCGAGTCGCAGCCCGTTCTCGCGCAGGATGCGGATGATGCCGAGCGCCGCGCGGCGCAGCGCGAAGGGATCGCCCGAGCCGGTCGGCTTCTCGCCCACCGCGAAGAAGCCGGCCAGCTGGTCCAGCTTGTCGGCCAACGCGACGGCGATCGCGACGGGCTCGGCCGGCACGGCGTCACCGGGGCCGGCCGGGCGGTAATGCGCCGCGATCGCCTCGGCAACTCGGGAGTCCTCGCCATCCTTCACCGCGTAGTAGCGGCCGATGATGCCCTGGAGTTCCGGGAATTCGCCCACCAGCCCGGTGGCGAGGTCGGCCTTGGCCAGTTTCGCCGCGCGGGCGGCGAGCGCCGCATCGGCGCCGAGCTTCGGCGCCAGCCAGGCGGCCAGGCGCTCCAGCCGCGCCACGCGCTGCCCCTGGGTGCCGAGCTTGGCGTGGAACACCACGCTGTCCAGCTTCGGCAGGAAGCTCTCCAGCGCCTGCTTGCGGTCGAGGTCCCAGAAGAAACGGGCATCGGAGAGGCGGGCGCGCAGCACCCGCTCATTGCCGCCGGCGACCGCGCGGCCGCCATCGGTGGCGGCGATGTTGGAGACCAGGGCGAAGCAGGGCGCGGCCGTGCCATCGGGCCGGCGCAGGGCGAAATAGCGCTGGTTGACGCGCATGGTGGTGCGCATCAGCTCCGGCGGCAGATCCATGAAGGCGTCGTCGATGCGGCCGAGCAGCGGCACGGGCCACTCCACCAGACCAGCCACCTCCGCCACCAGCCCCTCGTCAGGCACCACCTCGACCCCCTCCGCGGCGGCCAGCGCCGCCACGCCGTCACGCACCAGCTTGGCGCGCTCGACGGGGTCCAGAACGACATGGCGCGCCGCGAGTTGCGCCGCGTAATCGGCGAAATTGTGCACCGCGAAATCCCCGGAGGAGAGGATACGGTGCCCCTCGGTGCGGTCGGCGCTGGAAAGGCCATGCCCGTCATCCTCGCCCTGCACCAGGGTGAAGGGGACGACGGCGCCATCGAACAGGCAGAGGATGCGCTTCAGCGGCCGCACCCAGACGAAGTTGCTGGTGCCGCCCCAGCGCATCGATTTCGGCCAGGGGAAGCGGCGCAGGATGCCGGGGATGATCTCGGCCAGCAGCGCGCCGGTCGGCACCGCCGGGCGGGCGCTGCGGCCGAGCAGCTTGCCCCCCTTCTTCTCCCGCCGCAGCACCAGGGTCACGGCGCCCTCGGCATGCAGCAGCGTCTCGCCCTCGCCGGCCGTGGCGGCGGCCTCGCGCAGCTTCGGCACCAGCGCCTCGCCCAGGCCGAGCTTGCCCAGGAAACCGGCCAGCGCCCGGTCCGGCGCCTCCGGCGCGGGGCCGGCCAGCTCCTCCTGCACCGCCTCGGTGGCGGCGGGCAGCTCGGCCAGCAGGGTCAGCCGGCGGGGGCCGTGGAACACCCGCACGCCCTGCGGCGCCAGGCCCGCGCCCTTCAGCGCCTCGCCCATCAGGCGCGACAGATCCTCGGCCGCGCGCGCCTGCATGCGGGCGGGGATTTCCTCGGAGAAGAGTTCGAGCAGGAGTTCGGGCATTAGGGGCCTTGCGGGGATGGGGCCGGATGGAAGACTGGCGCGGGATTCGGGCGCCAGCATGGCAGTTTTTCTGGGCTGCGCCGGCTCAGCCGCCGGCCAGCCAGGTCTCGCAGCAGCGCTTCGCCAGGGCGCGGACGCGGCCGATATAGGCGGCGCGCTCGGTCACGCTGATGGCGCCGCGGGCGTCCAGCAGGTTGAAGGCGTGGCTGGCCTTGATGCACTGGTCATAGGCCGGCAGGGCCAAATTCTTCTCGACCAGCGCGGCGCATTCGCCTTCCGCGTCCTTGAAGTGCTGGAACAGCAGGGCGGTGTCGGCGTGCTCGAAATTGAACGCCGAGAATTCCTTCTCCGCGCGCAGGAAGACCTCGCCATAGGTCACGCCCTGGCCGTTGAAATCCAGGTCGTAGACGTTCTCGACGCCCTGGATGTACATGGCCAGGCGCTCCAGCCCATAGGTCAGCTCGGCGCAGGGCTTCTCCACCGGGATGCCGCCGACCTGCTGGAAATAGGTGAACTGCGTCACCTCCATGCCGTCGCACCAGACCTCCCAGCCCAGGCCCCAGGCGCCCAGCGTCGGGCTCTCCCAGTCATCCTCGACGAAGCGGATGTCATGCAGGGCCGGGTCGATGCCGAGCGCCTTGTAGCTCTCGATCAGCAGCGCCTGCGGGTCGGCCGGGCTCGGCTTCAGGATCACCTGGTACTGGTAGTAGTGCTGCAGCCGGTTCGGGTTCTCGCCATAGCGGCCATCGGCCGGGCGGCGGGAGGGCTGCACATAGGCCGCCTTCCAGTCCTTCGGCCCCAGCGCGCGCAGCGTCGTCGCCGGGTGGAAGGTGCCGGCGCCCATTTCCATGTCGTAGGGCTGCAAAATCACGCAGCCCTGCGCGCTCCAGAAGCGGTGCAGGGTCAGGATGATGTCCTGGAAGCTGAGGGGCTTCCCGGGCTTCTGGGTGGGGAGTCCGGAGGTCTGCAGCGTCTCGGTCATGATGTCTTGGGCTTGCGGCCGTGTTATGCGCCGCACCATAAGACCCGCCCCACCCCCCGGCAAGGAAGGGCCCCGAGCACATGGCTGCCACCGAGACGCTGATCCGCTCCTACTACGCCGCGTTCAACGCCGGCGATGTCGAGGCGATGCTGGCCCTGCTGACCGAGGATGTGGCCCATGACATCAACCAGGGCTCGCGCGAGACCGGCATCGCGGCCTTCCGCGCCTTCATGCTGCGGATGAATGCGCATTACCGTGAGCAGCTGCGCGACATGGTGGTGATGGTGGGCGAGAATGGCCGCCGCGCCGCCGCCGAGTTCACCGTGCATGGCGCCTACCTGGCCACCGATGCCGGCCTGCCCGAGGCCAAGGGCCAGGAATACATCCTGCCCGCCGGCGCCTTCTTCGAGGTGCGGGACGGCAAGATCGCGCGGGTGTCCAACTACTACAACCTGCAGGACTGGATTGCGCAGGTTGGGGGTTAAGTTCTTCTTTTTCTGAAGAAAAAGAAGCAAAAAGACTTCTTTCAGTTTGGTGTCCCGCATCAGGCCATCAGCGGGACGCCCACTGACAGAAGTTTTTTGGTTCTTTTTTTCAAAAAAGAACCCTTCTCCTACTCTGCTGCCAGCTCCGGCACCGCCGCGTCATAGCGCCGCTGCGCCGCCAGCACGGCGCCGATCCGCGCCTCCGCCCAGTCGCGCAGCGTGTCCAGCGCCCGCGCCAGATCGGCACCCAGCGGGGTGATGGCGTATTCCACCGTCACCGGCACGGTCGGGAAGACCTGGCGGCTGACGAAGCCATCCCGCTCCAGCCGGCGCAGCGCCTGGGACAGCACCTTCTGGGTGATGCCCGTGGCCCGCCGCAGCGCGCTGAAACGCTGCGGCCCGCCGCGCACCAGCAACAGCAGCAGCATCACCGTCCATTTGTCGGCGATGCGGTCCAGCACCAAGCGCGTCGGGCAGTTGGGGTCGAACAGATCGCCATTCTGCATGGCGCGCCTCCGGGTCGGTTACCTTGGCCCTACCAGATAGGCCGAAAGTGCCTTCTTCCACATCCGGGCGGATGTCGCATATCTGGTTTCCATCAGATACCACCCTTCAGGACACCACGCCATGCGCATCGCTCTCATCGGCGCCTCCGGCCAGGCCGGCAGCCGCATCCTGGCCGAGCTCTCCGCCCGCGGCCATCAGGTCACCGCCATCGCCCGCGACCCGGGCAAGATCGCCTCGCTGCCTGGCGTCACCGCCCAGGCGGGCGACGCCGCGGACCCGGCCGCGCTGGCGCCACTGCTGGCGGGGCATGACGCGGTGGTCAGCAGCATCCATTTCTCGGTGAGCGACCCGGAGAAGCTGATCGCCGCGGTGAAGCAGGCGGGGGTCGCGCGCTACCTGGTGGTGGGCGGCGCCGGCAGCCTGGAGGTGGCGCCGGGCGTGAAGCTGTTCGACACCCCCGATTTCCCCACCGCCTATCTGCAGGAGGCCCGCGCCGGCGGCGCCTTCCTCGACCGGCTGAAGCGGGAGGAGGCGCTGGACTGGACCTTCCTCTCCCCCTCCGCCTGGTTCGTGCCGGGCGAGCGCACCGGGCAGTTCCGCCTCGGCACCGACCAGCTGCTGGTGGATGCGAAGGGCGACAGCCGGATCTCCTTCGAGGATTACGCCATCGCGCTGGCCGACGAGATCGAGCAGCCGAAGCACATCCGGCGCCGCTTCACCGTGGGCTATTGATGCCCGTTCTGCACTACATCCACGACCCGCTCTGCGGCTGGTGCTACGCGGCCTCCCCCCTGGTGGAGGCCGCGGCGGCGGCGGGCATCCCGGTGCGGCTGCATGGCGGCGGGCTGTGGCACAGCCCGACCGCCTTGCCGCCGGCCAAGCGCGCGATGATCGCGCAGGCGGATGCGCGCATCGCGGCGATGACCGGCCAGCCCTTCGGCGAGGCCTATCTCCAGGGGCTGCTGCAGGACCCGGCGACGCGCTTCCACTCCCGCCCCATCATCGCCGCCCTGCTGGCGGTGCCGGAGGCGCAGGCCCTGCCGATGCTGCGCGCCATCCAGCGCGCGCATTATGTCGAGGGGCAGGCTGTGATCGAGACGCCGGTGCTGGCGCGGCTGGCCGAGGGCCTGGGCGTGGCGCCGGCGGAATTCCTGCCGGCGCTGGAAGCCGCGCCGGTGGACCGTCACATCGAGACGACGCGCGGGCTGATGCAGCGCATCGGCGCCGGCGGCTTCCCGAGCTTCCTGGTGGAGCGCGACGGCGTGGCCCGCCCGCTGAACCACCAGGATTGCTATGGCCAGCCCGCGCTGTTCGTGCAGCGCATCCTGAACTGAAGGCGGGGTCCGGGGTGGCCCTGCCACCCCGGCGGGGTCAGGGGCAGAGCCCCTGACTTTTTCCTGGCTTAAACCCACTCCCCCCTGCGCATCACCGGCTCCCGCCCGCCATCGAAGCGGATGCCGTCCACATCCACTTCGGCCGAGCCGATCATCCAGTCCACATGGATCAGGCTGGAATTGCCGCCGCGCGCGGCGAAGTCGGCGTCGCTCATGCTCTCGGAATCGGTGAAGCACTTCTTGTAGGCCTGGCCGAGGGCGATGTGGCTGGCCGCGTTCTCGTCGAACAGCGTGTTGAAGAAGAGCAGCCCACTCTGCGAGATCGGCGAGGAATGCGGCACCAGCGCGACCTCGCCCAGGCGGCGGGCGCCCTCATCGGTCGAGATCATCTTCTGCAGCACCGCGTCACCGGCGCTGGCCTGCGCCTCGACGATCTTGCCCTCCGCAAAGCGCACGCGGATGTCGCGGATCAGCGTGCCCTGATGCGCCAGCGGCTTGGTGGCGGAGACGGTGCCCTCCGTCATGCCGGCATGCGGGGTGGTGAACACCTCCTCGGTCGGGATGTTCGGGTTGCCGGTGATGCCGTTCGCCGCCTTGGAGGAGCCGCCCATCCAGGCGTGGTTGTCGGCCAGCCCCACCGTCAGATCGGTGCCGGGGCCGGAGAAATGCAGGGCGCGGAAGCGCTTCTCGTTCAGCATGCGGCGGCGGGTCATCAGCGCCGCGTTGTGCGCCGCCCAGGCGGCCTTCGGGTCGGGCTGGTCGACGCGCGTGCTGGCGTAGAGCGCGTTCCACAGCTTCTCGACCGCCTGGTCCGGTGTGGCGTCGGGGAAGACGGCGCGGGCCCAGGCGGCGGAGGCGAAGGGCACCAGCGTCCAGTTGATGGCCGAGGCGGTGATCAGCTCCAGCGCCGGGCGATAGGCCTGGGAGCGGGCGCGGTTGGCGCGCGCCACCTTCTCGGCATCCTGGCCGGCCAGCAGGTTCGGGTCCTCCCCCACCACGGCCAGCCGCGCGGCGCCGCCGCGGAAGGCGGCCGCCATGCCCTCGAACATCCAGCCCGGGGCAACGTCGAAGCTGCCATCGGCGGCGAAGCGGTAGCGCGCCAGGCTGCATTCATCGTCGGAGAACAGCGTCGTCACCAGCGAGGCACCGGCCTTGTAGGCATGCTCGGTGATGCGCCGCACCAGCGGCAGCGCCTCCACCGAGGCGGTCATCACCAGCTCCTGCCCGGGCTTCAGCCCGCCGAGACCGACATGGACAGCAATCTCGGCCAAGCGGTCGAGGCGGGGATCAAGCGGCATGGGTTTTTCCTGTGTCATTCAAGAATCTTCTTTTTCTGAAGAAAAAGAAGCAAAAAGACTTTTTCAGTTTGGCGTCCCGCTTCAGGCCATAAGCGGGACGCCAATGAACAAAAGTTTTTTGGTTCTTTTTTTCAAAAAAGAACCCTTAATTTTTACAATCCTATACTCCCCCAGGCCATCCGCTCCTCCACCACCGCCATCGCCCCGCGCAGCAGGCGCATGGGCAAGGGCGGGCGTTTCGGGCCGAAGGGGATGACCGGGGTCTTCTCACCGAAGCGGCGACGGATCTCGGATTGCGCATCGCCCAGCCGGTCAATCAGGCCGAGCGGCAGCGCCTCCCGCCCCGTCCAGAAGCGGCCATTGAACAGTGCCTCCTCCGGCGCCGCCAGATGGGCGGCGCGGCGGCCGCGCACCCAGGCCTTGAACTCCTCGTGCAGCGCGGCGAGCAGCTCCTCCAGCCGCGCCTGCTGCCAGGGCTCCACCGGGCGGAACGGGTCGAGGAAGGATTTCTGCCCGCCCGCCGTGGTCAGCCGCCGCTCGACGCCGAGCTTGGCCGCCAGCTCCTCCAGCCCGAAGCTCGCCGAGATGACGCCGATCGAGCCCACGATGCTGGAGGGGTCGGCGACGATCTCATCCGCCGCGCAGGCCAGCCAGTAGCCGCCCGAGGCCGCCGCATCCTCGACGCAGGCGATGACCGGGACCTTCTTCTCCTCGGCCAAAGCGCGGATGCGGGCGGCGATCAGGCTGGACTGCACCGGCGAGCCGCCGGGCGAGTTGATGACCAGCACCACGCCGGCCAGCCGCTTCAGGGCGAAGGCGCGCTCCAGCACGGGGGCCACGCCCTCCAGGCTGAGCCCGGCGGGGCCGATTCCGCCGCCGCGCGCCGCGATCAGCCCGGAAAGCCGCACCAGCGCCACGCGCGGGCGGCGGTCGAGAAAGGGGATTCGCATACCGGAAAAGATGACCACCTTCCTCGCCGGAACAAGACGTGCGAGGACACGCGCGATACCCGTACCCTGATCTTTCCCCTGGCCGAGGAGAACACCCCATGAAGACCCGCGCCGCCGTCGCCTGGGAAGCCGGCAAGCCGCTGTCGATCGAGGAGGTCGATCTGGAAGGCCCGCGCGAGGGCGAGGTGCTGGTGGAGATCAAGGCCACCGGCCTGTGCCACACCGACAAATACACCCTCTCCGGCGCCGATCCGGAGGGCATCTTTCCGAGCATCCTGGGCCATGAGGGCGCCGGCATCGTCGTCGATGTCGGCCCGGGGGTGAAGTCGCTGCGCAAGGGCGACCATGTCATTCCGCTCTACACGCCGGAATGCCGCGAATGCGACTACTGCCTCAGCCAGAAGACCAATCTGTGCCAGAAGATCCGCGTGACGCAGGGCCGCGGCCAGATGCCGGACGGCACCAGCCGCTTCTCCTGCAACGGCAAGCCCATCCACCACTACATGGGCACCAGCACCTTCGCGAACCACACGGTGGTGCCTGAGATCGCTCTCGCAAAAATCCGGGAAGACGCGCCCTTCGACAAGGTCTGCTACATCGGCTGCGGCGTGACCACCGGCCTCGGCGCCGTGCTGTTCACCGCCAAGGTGGAGGCGGGCGCCAATGTCGTGGTGTTCGGGCTCGGCGGCATCGGGCTGAACGTCATCCAGGGCGCCAAGATGGTCGGCGCCAACATGATCGTCGGCGTCGACATCAACCCCGAGCGCGAGGCGATGGCCCGCCGCTTCGGCATGACGCATTTCGTCAACCCGAAGGAGGTGCAGGGCGACCTGGTCGGCCACCTGGTCGAGCTGACCAAGGGCGGCGCCGACTATTCCTTCGAATGCGTCGGCAACACCACGCTGATGCGCCAGGCGCTGGAATGCTGCCACAAGGGCTGGGGCGTCTCGACCATCATCGGCGTCGCGGCGGCGGGGCAGGAGATCTCGACCCGGCCCTTCCAGCTGGTCACCGGCCGGCGCTGGATCGGCTCGGCCTTCGGCGGCGCGCGCGGCCGCACCGACGTGCCGAAGATCGTCGACTGGTACATGGACGGGAAGATCAACATCGACGAGCTGATCACCCACACCATGCCGCTCGAGAAGATCAATGAGGGCTTCGACCTGATGACGCGGGGCGAGAGCATCCGCGGCGTCGTCCTCTACTGATGGCAGGCGGGCGCGGGATGGCCAGCCGGCCGGCCCCGCGCCCCCTGCCGCCGGCATGGCGGGTGGCCCGGCGCCCTTCGCCACGCCCGCGCTCAACCCGCGGCGGCGCCGCGCGTTGGGCTCGGCGATGATCACCCGTATCGCCCTCGCCCTGCTGCTGCTGGGCACCCCCGCCGCGGCCCTGGACGCCCCGGAGCCGGAGGCGCGCAACCGCCTCGGCGCCGCCTTGCGCAATCTCGGCTATACCGAGTTCGGCGCCATCAGCGGCGAGGAGGGGTTCTGGAAGGTCCAGCGCGCCCGCGCCGGCGATGGCCGCCACTACACGCTGACGGTGGAGCCCGACACGCTGCGCATCCTCTATCGCGAGCCCGCGGCCGAGGGCGAAACCCCGGCCCTGCCCGGCCCGGACCAGGCCCCGGCCCGGCCGGCCACGCCCCGGCCCGCGCCGGACGCCGCCCCGGCGGCGCCCGCCCCTTCTCCCTCCACGCCCCCGGCCGCGCCGGGCGCGCCCCGCCAGGAATGACCGCCATGCCGATCGACGGCCTCAGCGACGACCAGATCCGCAAGCTGCTGCTGGACACGCGCCGCATCGCCGTGGTCGGCGCCTCGGCCAATCCGGCGCGGCCATCCAATGGTGTCACCGGCTTCCTGGTCGGGCGCGGCTTCGATGTCACGCCGGTCAATCCGGGCCTGGCCGGGCAGCGGCTGCATGGCAGCCCGGTCGCCGCCAGCCTGGAGGCCGCGGCGCCGCTCGACCTGGTCGACATCTTCCGCCGCAGCGAGGAGGCCGGCGCGGTGGTGGACGAGGCCATCCGCCTCGGCGCCCGCGCCGTGTGGATGCAGCTCGGCGTCATCGACACCGCGGCGGCGGAGCGCGCCCGCGAAGCCGGGCTGGTCGCGGTGATGGATCGCTGCCCGGTGATCGAATGGGGGCGGCTCGGCCTGTCCCAGGGGGCCTGAACCCTATCGTGACCGATCCTGGCGGCGGGATCCGTGACAAAACATGTCCGGATTTTCATCTCCGCTTGAAAGCGGGCCAGGGCTGAGCCAGATGCGATGCTCGCGCCCGGTCGCAGCGAATCGGCGGGGTGCGGGACGCAACCGTTCTGGGAAAGGCCCCATCGGGGATCCGACATGACCGAAGAAGAACGCCGCATCATTACCGCCTTCGTGGAGCGCATGGCCGGGGTCAGCGCCCCGCAGCCGGCGGCTTCGCCCTGGGGTGGCAGCAGCGTGCCGGCCACCCAGTCCCGCCCGCCGCTGCCGCCGGTCGATCCTGAGGCGGACCGGCTGATCTCCGAGCTGTTCACCCGCTATCCCGAGGCGCGCTACCGCCTGACCCAGACCGCCTTCGTGCAGGAGCACGCGCTGGTCCAGGCGCAGAACCGTATCCAGGAGCTGGAGTGGCAGCTGGAGAACACCCAGCGCCAGGCCGAGGCCGCGCAGCAGAGCCGTGGCGGCCTGTTCGGCGGCATGTTCGGTGGCGGCGCGCAGCGCCCGGTGCCGATGTCGCCGCGGCCGCAGCCGATGCAGCCGCCGCAGCAGGTGCCGCCCGGCATGATGCAGCAGCGCAGCGGCCCGGGCTTCCTCGGCACCGCGCTGACCACCGCGGCCGGCGTCGCCGGTGGCATGGTGCTCGGCAACATGCTGATGAGCGCCTTCTCGGGCGGCGGCGCCGCCATGGCGAGCGAGGCGGCCAATGCCGCCGGCGCGGTCGGCGATTTCGCCCAGGAAGCGGTGCCCGCCAGCAGCCCCTGGACCGATCCGGGCGCCGCGCCGCAGGACGCCTTCCCGGCCGATGACCAGTCCGGCTTCGCCGACGACGCCTTCGCCGACGACACCGGCTTCGACGACGAGATTTAACTTTTGTCAGGCTGCCGCTGTCCTGTTCAGAAGCGGGACACGGCGCTGGGCCGGAGTGGCTGCTTTGAGGGTAGCGATCCCGTCCCGGCCCTGACCGGCAGCTGACAGAAACAAGATGGGGGTCCGGGGGAATTCATTCCCCCGGCCTTTTTTCATTCAGGCGTCTTTCTTCAAACCCTGCGCCTCAATCCGGATAATCCCGCCCCGGCCGCGGCTTGTAGGCCGGCAGCGACCAGCCGCGTTGCAGCGCCGCGGCGCGGATGGCGAAGCCCAGCGCCATGCCGGCCAGCACGGCGGGGCCGCGCTCCATGCCCAGCAGCGTCAGCGCCACGAACAGGGCGGCGCCGGCGGCGGCGGCGGTGGCATAGATCTCCTTGCGCAGGATCAGCGGCAGCTCGCCGCAGATGACGTCGCGCAGCGCGCCGCCGAAGGTGGCCGTCATCATGCCGAACAGGATCGCCGCCCAGGGGCTGGCGCCGGCGGAGAGCGCGGCTTCCGCGCCGCTGACGGCGAAGACGGCCATGCCCACCGCATCCGCCCAGAGCAGCGCGGTGAAGCGGCGTTCCAGCCGGTGCGCGGTGAAGAACAGCACCAGGGCGACGAGGGCCGCCATCAGCACCAGGCCCGGCGTGTTCAGCCAGGCGACGGGGCGGCCCAGCAGCAGGTCGCGCACCGTGCCGCCGCCAAAGGCGGTGGTGGCGGCGATCAGCACGAAGCCCACCGGGTCCATCTGCTTGCGGGAGGCCACCAGCGCGCCCGAGGCGGCGAAGGTGGCCGATCCGGTCCAGTTCAGCGCTTCCAGCAGGAAGCCGAGGCTCGGCATGGCGGGGCCAGGCTATTCCGCCGGCTGCGGCTGCGGCCCGCCGGCGCGGGCGCTGCCGCGCGCGCTGCCCATGCAGAGCAGCGACAGCGCCAGCACGCCGGCCACCAGCGGCAGCACCCAATGGGCGAGCCCGGCATCCAGCAGCAGGCCGAAGACCGGCGTCAGCGTGCCGCCCAGCGGCAGGCCGGAGGAGATGAAGCCGAACACCTTGCCGATCTGCCCCGGCGGCGCCGCGTCCTTCACCATGACGTCGCGCGGGGTGCGGCTGGCACCCAGCGCCAGGCCCGCGCCGAGGGCCAGCAGCGCCATGGCGAACCAGGGCAGCGGCAGCAGGCCGAGCAGCAGGATCAGCGCCACCGCGACCAGGGTGAGGCCAACGACGAAGGTGCCGTGGCGGCGCGAGCGGTCGGCGAACCAGCCGCCCACCAGCACGCCCGCGGTGGCGCCGGCCATGTAGCCGGTGAGCGACCAGGCGCCCTGGGCGGGCGGGATGGCCCAGAGCTGGTCGAGCACGGCGATGACGTAGCTCTGCATGCCGGAGCCCGCCATGGCGGAAAGCAGGAAGAAGGCGAAGAACAGCAGCATCGGCCGGGTCATCAGGGCGCGCACGCCATCCTCGGCCGTCTTGCCGCGGGGCTTCGGCTGGTCGGAGAGCACGCGGCTCTGCAGCAGGATGGCGCCCACCACCGGAACGCCGATCAGCCCCACCATCAGCAGGGCGGAGCGCCAGCCGAGCAGCGCGGTCAGCGCCAGGATCACCGGCGGGGCCAGCGCGAAGCCCAGATTGCCGGTGAAGGTGTGCATGGCGAAGGCGCGGCCCATGCGCGCCTTGTTGATGCTGCCCGCAAGGATGGCGTAGTCGGCCGGGTGGATGACGGAATTGCCGAGGCCTGACAGCACGGCCAGGCCCAGGATGACCCAGTAATTGGGCGCGAACGCCATGGCGGAGATCGACAGCGCCATCAGCAGCGTGCCGCCCACCAGGTAGCGCCGCGCCCCCTGGCGGTCGACCAGAAAGCCCACGGGCGTCTGCAGCACCGCGGTCACCGCGCCCATCAGCGCCACCGACAGGCCGAGCTCGAAATAGGAGACGCCGAACTCCTCCTTCCAGAGCGGGAAGAGCGGCGCCAGGCAGAGCATGTAGAAATGCGACAGGAAATGCCCGGTGCCGATCAGGCCGATGATGCGCCAATCCTTGCTGGGCGGCGGGGCGGCTTCGGTGCCGACGGGAAGCATGGGCAGGGGTCCTCTCGCAGAGGCGAAAAGCTGCGCCCGGCCTGGCGGCCTGTCAAACACCGGCGGGGGCGCTCTTGAGAGGGGCTTTGCCCCTCTCACTCCCCACCAAAGGCCTGAGGCCTTTGGAAACCCATCAGTTGGGACCCCACTGATGGCGGGTGCAGGGGACCCTGTCCCCTGCTGGGGTGCTTGAGGGGGCAAAGCCCCCTCAACCACCGGCGATGCTGTCGCGGATCAGCTCGATCAGCGGCTCGACCAGCTGGGTCTGGCCGGTGGCGTCGCCGAACACCGCCATCTCGGCCACCCCCAGCGGCGGCAGGCCGGGATGCTCGACCAGCCCGGCCGGCAGGCCGGAGCGGCCGAGCACGGTGGCCGCCAGCCCCGCCTGGGCGGCGGCGGCGACGCCCAGCAGGCTGGCCGAGGTATAGACCACCTCGAACCCCATCCCGGCGCGGGCCAGCGCGGCGAGCGCGCGGTCGCGGAACATGCAGCCCTGCGGCAGCATGGCCACCGGCAGCGGCCGGCCGGTCGGCGCCTCCCAGCCCGGCGGCGCCACCCAGACGATGGTCTCGGTCCAGATCGGGTGGCCCTCGGTCTCGCCATCGCGGCGCTTGCCCAGCACCAGGTCGAGCGCGCCGCGCTCCTGCGCCGCGCGCAGCTCGTGGCTGCGGCCGACCTCGATCTCCAGCCGCAGCTCGGGGAAGGAACGGGCGAAGCGGGCCAGGATCGGCGCCAGGTTGCGCGGCACGAAATGGTCGGCGACGCCAAGCCGCAGCCGCCCGCGCACCGGCGGCGCCACCAGCCGGCGCACCGCCTCATCATTCAGCGCCAGCATGCGGCGGGCATAGGCGAGCAGCGTCTCGCCCTCCCGCGTCAGCGCCACGCTGCGGCTGGTGCGCTCGAAGACGCGCTTCTGCAGCAGCTCCTCCAGCCGCTTCACCTTCAGGCTGACGGCGGATTGCGTCAGGCCGAGTGCTGCGGCGCCGGCGGTGAAGCCGCCACGCTCGGCCACCTGCACGAAGCAGCGCAGCAGATCGAGGTCGAGATCGGGGATACGCATGGGGCGGGGCGGCCTTCGGGCGAGGAAGTCGCCCATGGGTCGCGGATATTCCAGGCGCGGGCAGGGAAAAGCAAATCCGCCCGCGCCGCGGGCGCAGCCGGGCGGGGCGAGGCCCCGCCCCGCCCTCAGCCCAGCGTCAGCCCGGCCAGCTCGGCATGGCGCTGCGTCGCCTTCAGGCCGGAGCCGGTCAGCACCACCACGCTGGTCTCGCCCTCGCGGATCTCGCCGCTTTCCAGCAGCCGGGCGAAGGCGGCCGCCGCCTGGGCGCAGGTCGGCTCGACATAGAGGCCGCGCTCGGCCAGCCCCCGCGTGGCGCGGGCGATCTCGCTCTCGCTCAGCAGCACGGCGCCACCCTGGCTGTCGCGCAGGGCGCGCAGCACCTCGGCCCGGCGGATCGGGCGGGCGATCGCGGTGCCCTCGGCGATGGTGGGCATCGGCTCGGCCGCATCCTCGCCCAGCCATTCGCGGGCGATCGGGCCGCAATTCTCCGGCTGCGCCGCGAACAGCCGCGGCAGGCGGCGGATCTGCCCCGCCCGCAGCAGCTCGCCGAAGCCGATGGCGCAGCCCAGCACGTTGGAGCCGGCGCCGCAGGGGATGATGACATTGTCCGGCGCGCGGAAGCCTAAGTCCTCCCACAGCTCATAGGCCAGCGTCTTGGTGCCCTGCAGGAAGAAGGGGTGCCAGTTGTGGCTGGCATAGAAGATGTTCGCGGCTTCCGCCTCGGCCGCGTCGGCGCAATCCTGGCGGCTGCCCGGCACCAGGGTGATCTCGGCGCCGAGGCTGCGCGACTGCACCGTCTTGGCCGGGCTGGTGGAGGCCGGGACCATGATCTTCGCCCGCATGCCGCCGGCCGCCGCATAGGTGGCGATGGCGGCGCCGCCATTGCCGGAACTGTCCTCCAGCACCGCCTCGATGCCCTGGTGGCGCAGCAGGGAGAGCATCACCGAGGCGCCGCGATCCTTGAAGCTGCCGCTCGGCATGAACCATTCGCATTTGAAGCGCACCGGCGCGCCGGCCCATTCCTGCGCCAGCAGCGGCGTGCAGCCCTCGCCCAGGCTGATGCGCGCATCGGGCAGGAAGGGCAGCGCCGCGGCGTAGCGCCACAGGCTGCGCTCACCGGCGGCGATGTCGGCGCGGCCGATGCCGGGCAGGTCGGTCAGCAGCAAAGGCTGCCCCTCCGGCCCGCACCAGCGCGGCTCGGAGAGCGGCCAGGTACGGCCGGAGCGGGGGTCGAGATAGGCGGGGTGATGCATGGCGCGCCACCCTGGCTTGCCGAGGCCAGCGCGGCAAGATACCCCGGAGCCATGCCCTGCACCGACGCCATCGCCCGCCTCGCCACCGACCTGGTCCGCCTGGACAGCCGCAGCTTCGTCTCCAACCGGGCGGTCGCCGACCGCATCGCCGCCGAGCTGGACGGCTTCCAACTGGAGCGGCTGGACTACACGGACTCGGCCGGGGTGGCGAAGCAGGTGATCGTGGCGCATCGCCCGGCGGTGGGGGGCGCCTCCACGGGCGGCATCGCCCTGTCCGGCCATATGGACACGGTGCCCGACACCGGCTGGACCGAGGACCCCTTCGCGGGCCGCGTCGATGACGGGGGCGTGCTGCACGGGCTGGGCGCCGTCGACATGAAGGGGCCGCTCGCCGCCTGCATCATCGCGGCCAAAACCCTGCCGGCGCATCGTCCGGCGACGCTGCTGATCACCACCGATGAGGAGACGACCAAGCAGGGCGCCCGCGCCATCGCCGACCGTTCGGCGCTGGCCCGTCAGGCGGGTCTCGCCGGCATCGTCGTGGCGGAGCCCACGGGCATGCTGCCGGTGCGCGGGCATCGCAGCAATATCGACTTCATCGCGGTGGCGGAGGGGGTGCAGGCGCATTCCTCGCTGGGCACCGGGCGCAACGCCAACTGGGCGCTGATCCCCTATCTCGCCGAGATGAAGGCGCTGGCCGAGCGGCTGCGCAGCGACGAATCGCTGCATGACGCGGCCTATGCGCCGCCCTTCTCCGACTTCAACCTGGTCCTCGACAATCATGGCGCGGCGGTGAATGTGACGGTGCCGAAGGCCACCGCGCGCATCAAGTTCCGCTACAGCCGCAGCATCGATCCGAGCCCGGTGGTCGCGGCGGTGGAGGCGGC
Organism: Pseudoroseomonas cervicalis; assembly: GCF_030818485.1. Lineage (NCBI taxonomy): Bacteria > Pseudomonadati > Pseudomonadota > Alphaproteobacteria > Acetobacterales > Roseomonadaceae > Roseomonas > Teichococcus cervicalis. The sequence goes on from NZ_JAUTAJ010000004.1 coordinate 2,424,042, forward strand.
GGCGCAGCGCGCCGGGCTCCAGCTCACCATCCTGCGCCAGGGCCGCCCGCCCGAGATGCCGGCCGACCATCCGCTGGTGCGCGCCGCCGCGGCCGCCACCGGCCATGCCGCCGAGACCCGACCCTTCGGCACCGATGCCAGCGAGCTGCAGGAGATCGCGCCCTGCCTGATCCTCGGCCCCGATGTGATGGACACGGCGCATTCGCCGCGCGAATGCGTGCATCTGGACCGGCTCGCCGCCGCGGTGTCGGTGTTCCACAGGCTGATGGGCGGCTGAACCGGCCGCTGGCCGCGGCGCCACGGCCCCGCCCGCCCTTGCCCCGACGCGGGGCCGCATGACATGCCAGGCGCCATGCCGATCACCGACACCACGCTGTGCCTGTCCGAGATCCCCGAAGCCGAGCGCCAGGCGCTGCGGGACGGGCCGGCGAGCAGGGCCGCGCATGACGCGGCGCTGGCCGCCCTGCCCGCCTTCGGCCAGATCGAGCTGGGCGGCGTCTCTGCCAGCCCCGCCCCGACGGGTCCCTTGCGCATCGCCGCCTGGAACCTGGAGCGCGGGCTGTTCCCGGCCGAGAGCGCGGCGCTGCTGCGGCGGGAGGGCGCGTCCCTCTCCCTGCTGACCGAGCTGGACCAGGGCTGCCACCGCACCGGCCAGCGCCACGTCACCCGCCTGCTGGCCGAGGCGCTGGGCCAGCGCTACGCCTATGGCGTCGAGTTCCTGGAACTCGCCACCATGCCGGCCCCGGTCGAATTCCCCGACAACCCGCCGGGCAACGCGCTGGGCTTCCATGGCAATGGCTTCCTCTCCGCCCTGCCCTTCCGCGATGTCCGGCTGATCCGCCTGCCGGCGGAGGCCGACTGGTTCGTCTCGCCGCGCGGCGGGCAGCAGCGGATCGGCGCGCGCATGGCGCTGGCCGCCATCTTCCGCCATGGCGAGCAGGAATTCGTCGGCTGCGGCGTGCATCTGGAAAGCGACACCGATGTCGCCGGGCGGGCGCGGCAGATGGCGGCGCTGCTCGACGAGCTGGACGATCTGGCCGGCGGCCTGCCGGTGGTGCTGGGCGGCGATTTGAACACCCCGGTCGGCCCCGGCGGGCAGGACGACCCTGGGGAGGCGCTGTTCGGCCTGGCCCGTTCGCGCGGCTATGACTGGTCCGGCAACCTGCCGCAGATCAGCACGCGCCCCAGCCTGTGGAGCGAGGGCAAGCCGCGGCAGCTGGACTGGCTCTGCGCCCGGGGCTGCCGGCTGAGCGCGCCGCGCATGACCGCCGCCCTTGGCCCGGACGGCGTGGCGCTGAGCGACCATGAGCTGATCAGCGCCACGGTGGAGTTCTGACGGCGCGCGCCTGAGGCGGGGCGGCCGGCCTCAATCGGCCCCGGCCGGCACCTCCTCCGGCGCGCCCCCCGGCGCCCGGCGCGGGCGCGGCGGGGTCAGCGGCTCGGGCGTCGCCTGCAGCCCGCCCAAAGCCTGCGCCGCCGCCAGCCGGTCGCGGTCGCGCTGGCGCACCTGCTGCTCCACCGCCTCCGCCTCCTCGCGCGGCAGGCCGAGCGCCAGCAGCGCCTCCCGCCCCAGCAGCAGGGCGGATTCCACCGTCTCGCGCACCGGGCGCTCGACGCCCTGGCGCATCAGCGCCAGCGCGTGCACGCGGTCATAGGCGCGCGCCAGGCAGGGCGTGCCGGGAAAGGCCTCCTGCACCACGCCGACGATGCGGTCGGTGGCCTCGCGCCGGTCGGTGCAGACCAGGATCAGCCGCGCCCGCCCGGCGCCGGCGGCGCGCAGCACCTCGAGCCGGGTGCCGTCGCCATAATGCACCCGGGCGCCGAAGCGCGCCGCCTCCTGGATGCGGTGCACGTCATTGTCGAGCAGGGTCAGCGAACAGCCCTGGCGCAGCAGCACCTGGGAGACCAGCTGGCCGAAGCGGCCGAAACCCACCAGCAGCACATCGCCCCGGGCATCGGAGAAATCCTCCTCCGCCGGCATCGGGCGGCCGCAGCGCTGCAGGATCACCGGCCCCAGGCGCAGCAGCGGCGGCGTCACCGCCATCGACAACACGACCATCGCCACCAGCAGCGAGGCCAGCTCCGGCCGCATCACCCCGGCCGCCACGGCGGTGGCGTAGAGCACGAAGCCGAACTCGCCGGCCTGGGAGAGCAGCAGCGCGTTGCGGAGCGCGGTCGCCGGCTTGTGGCCGAAGCCGCGCGCCAGCAGATGCGTGGCCAGCGCCTTCAGCCCGACCAGCAGCAGCGTCCCCAGCAGCAGCAGCGGCGCCTGCGCCAGCACCAGCCGCAGGTCGAGCCCCATGCCGACGGTGAGGAAGAACAGGCCGAGCAGCAGGCCGCGGAAGGGCTCGATATCCGCCTCCAGCTCGTGCCGGTAATTCGATTCGGCCAGCAGCAGCCCGGCCAGGAAGGCGCCCATCGCCATGGACAGCCCGGCCAGCGCCATCACCGCGGCGGCGCCCAGCACCACCAGCAGGGCGGCGGCCGTCATGATCTCGCGCGCGCCGGAGCGGGCCAGCAGGGCGAAGAACGGGTTCAGCAGGTAGCGCCCGGCCAGCACCACCACGGCGACGGCGCCCACCCCCAGCGCCACCGACACCCAGGCCGGATGCGCCGCCGCCACCGCCCGCGGCGAGAGGAAGGCGACGAGGGCCAGCAGCGGCACGATGGCCAGGTCCTGCAGCAGCAGGATGGCGAAGGCGGTGCGGCCATGCGGCGTCTCCAGCTCGCCCCGCTCCTCCAGCAGCGGCATCACCAGGGCGGTGGAGGAGAGGGCGAGGCCCAGCCCCGCCACCAGGCTGGCGCGGAAGGTCTCGCCGGCCGCCCAGGGCAGCAGCGCCAGCACCAGGCCGCAGCCCAGCACCTGCGCGGTGCCCAGGCCGAAAATGTCGCGCCGCAAGGCCCAGAGCCGGCCGAGATTGAGCTCCAGCCCGATGATGAAGAGCAGCAGCACGACGCCGAGCTCGGCGATGCCGGAGAGCCGGGCCGGGTCGTCGGCGAACAGGCCGAGTCCCGACGGGCCGATGACGATGCCGCCGGCGATGTAGCCGAGCACCGAGCCGAGGCCGAGCCGCTTGGCCAGCGGCACGGCGAGCACGGCGGCGCCCAGGAACAGCATGGGTTGCAGAAGGGGGGCGAGGTGGCTGGCCTCGGCCATGCGCGCGCTCCGCGGGGCGGGGGCCGGCGGCGCCCGCCCCGCGCGGGCCGGCCGTCAGGCGGCGCTGGAAGCCGCGCCGCGCGGCAGCGGGGCGGGCCCGCTCAGCCCCGTTCTAGCGCGCGGGCGGGGGTGGCGGGATAGTCCCTCGCGGAGACGGGAAGCCCGGGCACCCCCGGCCGGCTCAATCCCCCAGCGTCTCCAAGAGCTCGCACAGCGTGCCGCAGCGCGCCGCCAGCTCCGGCCACAGGATGTGCTCGAACTCGGCATGCGCGCCGGCGCCGGAACAGCCGAGGCCGTCCAGCGTCGGCACACCCAGCGCCGCGGTGAAATTGCCGTCCGAGCCGCCGCCGCGATGCTGCTTCGGCAAATCGTAGCCGAGCTTCGCCGCGATCTCCTTCGCCCGGGCGTAGAGCGCCAGATTGCCCGGCCCCTCCTCCATCGGCGGGCGGTTCATGCCGCCGGTGATGGCGACCTTCGTGCCCTCGGGCTGCGGCCCGGCCATGGCGAGGATGGCGGCCTCGATGCGCGCCCCGTCCTCGGCGGTGGCGACGCGGAAATCCACCTCGCAGCCGGCCTCGTTCGGGATCACGTTGGGGCGGGTGCCGCCCCAGATCGGCGCGCAATTCGTCGTGGTGCCGCCGGGCAGGTCGACCAGCGCGTGGATCTGGGTGATCAGCCGCGCCAGGGTGACGATGGCACTCGCACCGTCCTGCCAGTTGCCGCCGGCATGCGCACTCTGCCCCGTCACCTTCACGGTGAAGCGGCCGACACCCTTGCGCGCGGTGACGCAGCATTTCTGCGGCCCGCCGGCGGGCTCGGGGATCAGCACGGCGCAGGCGCCGGCCGCCTCGCGCTCGATCAAAGCGCGGCTGGTCGGGCTGCCCACCTCCTCATCCGAGGTCAGCAGCAGGGTGATGGGCGCGCGCGTCGCGGTCTTCTGCCGCAGGACCTCGCGCACCGAGTGGAAGGCGAAGAAGCTGCCCGCCTTCATGTCGTAGATGCCGGGGCCATAGGCCTTCTCGCCTTCCAGGCGGAAGGGGATGGTCTTGGCCAGGGTGCCGTGGTCCCACACCGTGTCGAGATGGCCGGCCACCAGCACGGGGCGGCCCTGGCCGGGGGTGCGGGCCACCAGCTGGTCGCCATAGCCGTCGCGGCCGGGGATGCGCTCGATGCGGGCGCCGACGGCGCGGAGTTCGGCCTCGGCCTTGTCCATCAGCCCGTTGATGGCGGCGGCGTCGGTGGTCGGCGTCTCATGCTCGACCCAGCCGCGCAGCTCCTCCAGCAGGGTTTCGCTGCTGCCGAGTTGGGTGACGGGCATGGGCAAGATTCCTTCTTTGGCGCGATCGCAGGGTCGATCCGGACGCGTCGGGTTGTCGCCCCGGGGGCGGCGCTTGTCCACCGGGCGGCAGGGAACGGGGGGGGGCGCCCAGGACGGGCCAGGGCCGATGGCGCCGGTCCCGCTTGTCCCTCCCCCGCCGCGCGGCTAAGCCCGAGGGCGGGGCCGGCCGCTTCCTGGCCGCGCCAGATCCCCGGGGTCCGTGTCGATGAAGCGTGTCTGTGTGTTCTGCGGTTCCAACCCCGGCAACAACCCCGCCTATGCCGAGGCGGCGCGCGCCATGGGCCGCGCCATCGCCGCGCGCGGCCTTGGCCTGGTCTATGGCGGCGGGCATGTCGGGCTGATGGGCATCGTGGCCGACGCCGCCATGCGCGACGGCGCCGAGGTGATCGGCATCATCCCCGAGACGCTGATGCGGCGCGAGGTCGGCCATGGCGCCATCACCGAGCTGCGGGTCGTCGCCACCATGCATGAGCGCAAGGCGATGATGGCCGACCTCTCGGACGGCTTCGTCGTGCTGCCCGGCGGCATCGGCACGCTGGAGGAGGCGGTGGAGGCCTTCACCTGGACGCAGCTCGGCATCCACGACAAGGGGCTCGCCTTCCTCGACACCGAGGGCTACTGGCAGCGCCTGGCCGGCGTGCTCGACCACATGGTGGGCGAGGGGTTCCTGCACGCCAAGCACCGCGCCATGGTCGGCTTCGCCGCGACGCCCGAGGCGGCGCTGGACGCGCTGGCCGGCTTCACTCCGGTCGAGGTCGAGAAATGGGTGGAGAAGGAGGGGCGGTGACCCCGACGCCGGTGCTGCACAGCGATTGGCGCGGCCTGCCCGAGGCGGCGTGCGGCGCCACCCTGGCGCTGGGCAATTTTGACGGCGTGCATCTCGGCCACCGCGCCGTGCTGCGCGCCGCCCATGCCGGGCGGCCGGAGCTGAAGCTGGCCGCGCTGACCTTCGAGCCGCATCCCCGCGAGCATTTCCGCCCCGACGACCCGCCCTTCCGCCTGACGCTGTCGGCCGCCAAGGCGGCGGCGCTGGGGGCGGCGGGGGCCGACCTGGTCATCGCCCTGCCCTTCGACGCGGCGCTGGCCGCCATGCCGGCCGAGGATTTCGTCACCGAGGTGCTGCATCGCGGCCTGGGGGCGAAGCATCTGGCCTGCGGCGCCGATTTCGCCTTCGGCCACCGGCGCGGCGGCGATGTCGGCTTCCTCGCCGCGCGGGCCGAGGCGCTGGGCATCGGGCTGACCGTGGTGCCGCCGGTGGCGGATGAGGCGGGGCCGATCTCCTCCTCCCGCATTCGCCGGGCGCTGCAGGATGGCTATCCGGAGCGCGCGGCGGCGGCGCTGGGCCGCCCCTGGGCCATCGCCGGCGTGGTGAGCCATGGCGACAAGCGCGGCCGCAGCATCGGCTTCCCCACCGCCAATGTGCCGCTGGGGCGGCATCTGGAGCCGGCGCGCGGCGTCTATGCGGTGGAGGTGCGGCTGGCCGATGGCGCCACGGTGCCGGGCGTCGCCAATATCGGGCTGCGCCCGACCGTCGGCGGCAGCGAGAGCCGGGTGGAGGCGCATCTCTTCGACTATGCCGGCGATCTCTATGGCCAGGAGGTCAGCGTGGCGCTGCGGCATTTCCTGCGGCCGGAGCGCAAATTCGCGGGCCTGCCCGAGCTGGTGGCGCAGATCGGCGCCGATGCCGCCGAGGCGCGGCGCCTGCTGGCGGTCTAGGCGGGGCGCCCGCCTCGCCACCAGCGCGCGCCAAACGGACAAAAGTTTTTTGGTTCTTTTTTCCAAAAAAGAACCCTTCCGAGGCCTTTTTCGCTTCTGCCTCTCCCCGCCACGCTCCCGTCTTGCCACCGCCCTGGCGCGGGTGTGTGCTGCCCTCCACCGCAGTGCCCGGCAGATGGCGCGCGGGGGAGGATGAGACAGGATGCGCGCAAGGATTCTGGCCGCGATGCTGGCCCTGGGGCTCGGCGGCGGCGCCGCGGCCGAACCGCTGGCGCTGGAGCGCTGGGGCAGCTTCCATGTCGGCGGCCGGAGCGTCGAGGTTACCGGCCAGCCGGTGCGGGAGATGCTGTTCTCCCCCGGCGGGGTGCCGACGCGGATCGACCCCAACGGCACCTATCTGATGGGCGGCATGTATGCGCAGTACATGATCCCGGCCGCGCCGCGCGGCCAGGTGCCGCTGCTGCTGTGGCATGGCGGCGGCCTGACCGGGGTGAGCTGGGAGACGACGCCGGATGGCCGCGAGGGCTGGCAGCATTTCTTCCTGCGCCGCGGCTGGCCCGTCTATGTCTCGGATGCGGTGGAGCGTGGCCGCGCCGGCTGGGGCATGATCCCGGAGCAGACCGGCGGGGTGGCGGTGGTCAACCCGGTCTCCAACCCGTGGGAGCGTTTCCGCATCGGCCCCGGCCCCGGCAGCTACGCCCGGGGCGAGCTGCTGCCCGGCAGCCAGTTCCCCGCCGACCGGGAGAGCTATCTGAACTTCATCCGCCAGAACGTGCCGCGCTTCACCACGACGGACGGGCTGACGCTGGAGGCCTATCTGGCGCTGCTCGACCGGGTGGGGCCGAGCGTGGTGGTGGCGCACAGCCAGGCCGGGCTGTTCGGCTGGCGCGCGGCGCAGGAACGGCCGGACAAGGTGCGCGCCCTGGTGCTGGTGGAGCCCGCCACGGTGGGCGACCCGGCCAAGCTGGCGGCGCTGAAGGACATCCCGGTGCTGATGGTCTATGGCGACCACATCGCCCAGGATTCGCGCTGGCCGGCGATCCGCGCCAATGGGCTGCGCTTCGCCGAGGCGGTGCGCCAGGCGGGCGGCAGCGTGGAGGTGGTGGACCTGCCGGAACGCGGCATCACCGGCAACAGCCACATGGTCATGATGGACCGCAATTCGGACCAGGTGGCGGCGCTGGTGCAGGACTGGCTGGCGGCGAAGGGGCTCTGGCGCTAGCGGCGGGCCGGCAGCTTGATCGGTGCCTGGGCCGCGAACGCGGCCCGGCAGCTTGACCGGTGCCTGGGCCGCGAACGTGGCCCGGCGGTTTAACCGGTGCCTGGGCCGCGACCCTGCGGCCCGGCAGTTTGAGCGCTACCTGGGCCGCGACCCTGCGGCGCGGCGGTTTGACCGGCGCCTGGGCCGCGGCCGCATGGCCAAGCGGCTTGACCCGTGCCCGGACGCGCCGCAAAACCCCGCCATGTCCCGGATGCAGCCTCGGCCGCAGGCATTCCTGCTGGCGGCGCGAATTAGCGGCCCGGTTCTCGACCAGCTCCCCTGGCGAGGGCCGGGTTGCCCGATGCGCGCCGCCTTCTCCATGCCCTGAAGCCCGCCCATCCTGGCGGCATGTGGACCTCCCGATGACCGACGCTTCCGGCCGCGACTATCGCGGCACCGTTTTCCTGCCCCAGACCCCCTTCCCGATGCGCGGCGACCTGCCGAAGCGCGAGCCCGGCTGGCTGGAGCGCTGGGAGAAGATCGGGCTGTGGGACCGGCTGCGCGCCCAGTCCGCGGGCCGGGAGAAATTCGTGCTGCATGACGGCCCGCCCTACGCCAATGGCGCGCTGCATATCGGCCACGCCCTGAACAAGGTGCTGAAGGACGTCGTCAACCGCGCCGCACAGATGAGCGGGCGGGACGCCAACTACATCCCCGGCTGGGACTGCCACGGCCTGCCGATCGAGTGGAAGGTCGAGGAGGAGTACCGCAACCCCAAGGGCAAGTACCAGGGCGGGCGGGACAAGGATGCGGTGCCGGTGCTGGAATTCCGCGCCGAATGCCGCGCCTATGCCGCGCATTGGCTGGATGTGCAGCGCGAGGAGTTCAAGCGCCTCGGCGTCGCCGGCGACTGGACCGGCCGCTACGCCACCATGGACTTCCCCTCCGAGGCGGCGATCGCCGGCGAGATCGGCAAGTTCCTGATGAACGGCTCCCTCTACCGCGGCCTGCGCCCGGTGATGTGGAGCCCGGTCGAGAAGACCGCGCTCGCCGAGGCCGAGGTCGAGTATCACGACCACAAATCGGCCATCCTCTACACCGGCTTCCCCATCCTGGCGGCGCCGGCCAGCGCGGCCGGCGACCTGGCCGGCGCGCTGGCGGTGATCTGGACCACCACCCCCTGGACCATCCCGGCCAACCGCGCCATGGCCTATGGGGCGGAGATCGACTACGCGCTGGTCGAGGTCGAGGCCGCCGAGGAAGGCGCCCTGCCGCGTCCCGGCCAGCGCCTGATCGTGGCCGAGGCGCTGCTCGGCGCCTTCGCCAAGGAGGTGGGGCTGGCCCGCTTCCGCGTCGCCCGCATCTTCAAGGGCACCGAGCTGGAGGGGGCGCTGGCCGCCCACCCGCTGCGCGCCTGGGAGGGTGCCGGCGAGGGCTACCAGTTCCAGGTGCCGCTGCTGGCCGGCGACTACGTCACCACCGAGGCCGGCACCGGCCTGGTGCACATCGCCCCGGCGCATGGCGAGGAGGATTTCAACCTCGCCCGCGCGCATGGCATCGCCGTGCCGGAATGCGTGGGCGATGACGGCACCTACACGGTGCAGACCCCGGGCTTCGTGGGCCTGCATGTGTTCAAGGCGCATGAGGCGGTCTGGGCGGCGCTGCAGGCCACCGGGCTGCTGCTGGGGAAGGGCTTCATCACCCACAGCTACCCGCATAGCTGGCGCTCGAAGAAGCCGGTGATCTACCGGGCGACGCCGCAATGGTTCATCGCCATGGACGATGCCAACCAGATCCGCGCCAAGTCGCTCCAGGCCATCGCCGAGACGCATTTCGTCCCCGATATGGGCCGCAACCGCATCGGCTCCATGGTGGCGGCACGGCCGGACTGGTGCATCAGCCGCCAGCGCGCCTGGGGCGTGCCGATCGCCGTCTTCGTCGAGAAGAAGACCGGCGAGGTGCTGCGCGACCAGGCGGTGCTGGACCGGGTCTGCGCCGCCTTCGCCGAGGAAGGGGCGGATGCCTGGTACAAGCCCGGCGCCGCCGCCCGCTTCCTGGGCAATGGGCGGAACCCGGACGATTACGAGCAGGTGATGGACATCGTCGATGTCTGGTTCGAATCCGGCTCGACCCATGCCTTCGTGCTGCGCGACCGTGGCCTGCCGGTGCCGGCCGATCTCTACCTCGAGGGCTCGGACCAGCATCGCGGCTGGTTCCATTCCTCGCTGCTGGAGAGCGTCGGCGCCAATGGCCACGCCCCCTTCAAGGCGATCCTCACCCATGGCTTCGTGCTGGATGAGACCGGCCGCAAAATGTCGAAGTCGCTCGGCAATGTCACCGCGCCGCAGGAGGTGACCAAGCAGTATGGCGCCGACATCCTGCGCCTCTGGGTGATGAATTCCGACACCGCCGACGATCTGCGCATCGGCAAGAACATCCTGGCGCAGCAGGCGGAGCTGTACCGGCGCATCCGCAACACGCTGCGCTGGCTGCTGGGCAGCCTGGAGGGCTTCGCGGAGACCGAGAAGCTCCCCTATGCCGAGCTGCCGGAGCTGGAGCGCTGGGTGTTGCACCGGCTGACCGAGCTCGACGCCCGGATGCGCAAGGCGGTGGCCGATTACGACTGGAACGGCGTCTATCCCGAGCTGCACGCCTTCTGCGCCACCGACCTCTCGGCCTTCTATTTCGACATCCGCAAGGACAGCCTCTATTGCGACGCGGCGGACAGCCCGCGCCGCCGCGCCGCCCGCACCGTGCTGGACGCGCTGCATCGCTGCCTGACCACGTGGCTGGCGCCGGTGATGCCCTTCACCGCCGAGGAGGCCTGGCTGGCCCGCTTCCCCTCCGAGGATGGCTCGGTGCATCTGCAGCTCTTCCCGGAGATGCCGGCCGAGTGGCGCGACGCCGCGCTGGCCGCCAAGTGGGAGCGGGTGCGCGAGGCGCGCCGCGGCGCCACCCAGCTCCTGGAGCAGGACCGCAAGGAGGGGCGCATCGGCGCCTCGCTGCAGGCCCGCGTGACCTTCGCCGCCGATAGCGACGCGGCCTCGCTGCTGCCGCCCGAGCTATGGGAGGAGGTGCTGATCGTCTCCGAGGTGGCGCTCGGCGCCGCCGAGGGGGGGGTGGCCACCGACCTGGCCCCGGGCCAGAAATGCGAGCGCTGCTGGCGCGTGCTGCCCGAGGTCGGCGCCTCGGCCGCCCATCCGACGCTGTGCCGCCGCTGCGAGGCGGTGGTGGAAGGCGCCGCCGCATGAGCACGCCGCTGCGGCTCGGCCTGCCCTTCGCCGCCGCGCTGCTGGTGGCGGACCAGCTGAGCAAATGGTGGATCCTGGAGGTGCTGCGCCTGCCGGAGATCCGCCAGGTGAAGCTGCTCGATCTCGGCGTCGCCGGCTTCGACCTGACCATGGTGTGGAATCGCGGCGTCACCTTCGGCCTGCTGGCCGGCGACACCCTGCCGCACCGGCTGATGCTGGCCGGCCTGGCCCTGATCGTCTGCGCCGTGCTGCTGCGCTGGATGGCCCGGGCCGAGAACCGGCTGACCACCCTGGCGCTCGGCGGCATCGTCGGCGGGGCCATCGGCAATGTCATCGACCGCCTCCGCTTCGGCGCGGTGGTCGATTTCGCCGATGCCTGGGTGGGCAGTTTCCACTGGTACGTCTTCAACCTGGCCGATGCGGCCATCGTCCTCGGCGTGGTGGCGCTGATCGGCGATGCCTTGTTCCGGCCACGCGCCACGGCTAAGGAATCGCCATGAGGCAGCTTCCCTTCCGCATCCCGGCCCGCGCCGCGCTCCTGCCGATGGCCTGCACGCTGCTGCTCGCCGGCTGCGGCGGCGACACGGCGCGCACGCTGGGCTTCACCCGCGACGCGCCGGACGAGTTCAGCGTGGTCACCCGCGCGCCGCTCTCCCTGCCGCCGACGCTCGGCAACCTGCCGGCGCCGCGCCCCGGCGCGCCGCGCCCGCAGGAGCTGCGCGGCCGCGCCGCCGGCGAGGCGGTGCTGGCCCCCGGCGCCGCCTTCGGCGTGGGCGCCGCCTCCGCCCCCTCGCGCGGCGAGAGCGCGCTGCTGGCCCAGGCCGGCGGCGGCGCCTCCCCCGACATCCGCTCGCGGGTGGATGAGGAGAGCACGCGGCTGGAGCAGCCCGACCGCTCCGTGGTCGACCGGCTGATGTTCTGGCGCGAGACCCCGCCGCCGGGCACCGCCCTCGACCCGCAGCGCGAGGCGCAGCGCCTGCGCGAGAATGCCGCCCTCGGCCGCAGCGTGGAGGATGGCGAGACGCCGATCATCCAGCGCCGCCGCCAGGGCCTGTTCCAGGGGCTGTTCTGAGCGCCCTGCCGAGCGGCGCCGCCCCGCAAGGCGCGGCGGCGCCCCCCTGCCCGGCCGGGGAGGTGGCGGAGGCCCCGCCACCGCACTGTCCCGCCGACGCGCCGCCGGAGGCCGGGCCCGGCCCGGCACAGGCGCCGGCAGCCGCGCGGGCAGCCGCGCCGGCATTGCTGGCCCCCCTGGCCCCCTCCCCGGCTGACGTCTCCGCCATGGCCGGTTTTTTCCCTGGCGCTGCCCTGCCCGCCGACCCATGTGAGGACGGCATGTCCGCGCTCACCCGCCGCGCCGCGCTCGGCGCCGCCGCCGCCCTTCCCGCGCTTGCCCTGCTGCCGCCCGGCGCGGCGGCCCAGAGCGCGCCCGCCGCCCCGCCGCCGCCGCGCTTCGCCCCGCCGCCGGGCGAGCGCCCGCTCTTCGGCGCCAGCCAATGGACCCTGCCCAACGGGCTGACCGTGCTGCATGCCGAGAACCGGCGCGCCCCGGTCGTGGCGCATTACGTCTTCTACAGCGCCGGCGCCGGCGAGGATCCGGAGGGCAGGTCGGGCCTGGCCCATTTCCTCGAGCACATGATGTTCAAGGGCAGCCGGAACGTCCCCTCGGGCGTGTTCTCGCGCCGCGTGGCGCGGGAGGGCGGGCAGGACAATGCCTTCACCTCGCGCGATGTCACCGCCTATCACCAGCATGTGGAGGCCACGCGGCTGGCGCTGGTGGCGGGCATGGAGGCGGACCGCATGGCCACCGCCCTGTTCCCCGCCGACGAGATCGAGGCCGAGCGCCAGGTGGTGCAGGAGGAGCGCCGCCAGCGCACCGAGAGCACGCCGCGCGGCCGCTTCCGCGAGGCCTGGGACGCCGCCTTCTGGGGCCGCCAGCACTGGCGCGGCCGGCCGCTGATCGGCTGGCCCGACGAGATCGCAGCGCTGTCGCGCGACGACATGCTGGAATTCTACCGCCGCTACTACACCCCGGCCAATGCCACGCTGGTGGTCACCGGCGCGATCGCCCGCGAGGAACTCGCGAAGCTGGCCGAGCAGGATTACGGCGGCATCCAGGGCCGCCCGGCCCCCTATGACAAGGCGCGGCGCGAGCGGGCCCCCGCCCCCTCCGTGCCGCAGGATGACCGGCTGGTGCAGCGCGACCCGAGCGTGCGCGAGGCGGTGTTCCTGCGCGGCTGGATCGCCCCGTCGCTCCCCGCCGGCGGCGAGGCGGCGCGGCATTGCGACCCGCTGGAGGTGCTCTCCCACCTGCTCGGCGGCGGCCAGGGCTCGCGCCTGCACAGGGCGCTGGTGGAGGCCGGCCTCGCCGTCTCCGCCGGCTGCGCCTATGACGGCGACGCCATCGGCATCGGCAATCTGGAAATCTATGTGACGCCGCGGCGCGAGGCCTCGACCGCCGCGATCGAGGCCGCCGTCACGGCCGAGATCACCCGCCTGCTCGACCAGGGCGTGACCGAGGCCGAGGTGGCGCGCTCCAGCCGCCAGCTCACCGCCGGCACGCTGCTGGCGCTCGACAGCCTGGGCACCGCGCCGCGCATCCTGGGCAGCGCGCTGGCCAATGGCATGCCGCTGGAGAGCATCGAATACTGGCCGGCGCGCATCCGCGCCGTCACCCGCACCCAGGTGGAGGCCGCCGCCCGCCATGTGCTGGCCCGCCCGGCGATGAGCGGCTGGCTGCTGCCGGAGGGCGCGGCATGAGCGGCAGCGCCCCCACCCCGCAGGCCGCCGGGACCAGCGGCTTCTCCCTGCCGATCCAGGTGGTCGAGGGGGGCGGCTTCACCGCCTGGCTGGCCGAGGATCATTCGGTCCCCGTGGTCAGCCTGGCCTGGTCCTGGCCGGGCGGCGCCGCGCTGGACCCCGCCGGGCAGGAGGGCGCCTCGGCGCTCGCCGCCGCGCTGCTGACCGAGGGCGCCGGCGATCTGGACGCGCTGGCCTTCGCCGACGCGCTGCGCGACGAGGGCATCGGCCTGGATTTCGGCGCCGACCGCGACAGTTTCAGCGGCAGCCTGCGCGCCCTGGCCCCGGCCCTGCCGGAGGCGGTGCGGCTGGCGCGGCTGGCGATGACCGCGCCGCGCCTGGCCGAGCCCGATGTGGCGCGGCTGCGGGCGCAGGCCATCGCCCGTGCCCGGCAGGCGCTGGAAGGGCCGCGCGGCCGCGCCGCCCGCGCCTTCTGGGCCGAGGCCTATCCCGACCACCCGGCCGGCCGCCCCGCCGCCGGCACCGAGGAGAGCCTGGCCGCGCTGACCGTCGAGCAGCTGCGCGCCGCGCTCGCCCGCCCGCTGCATCGCGGCCCCGGCCTGCTGGTCGCGGCGTCGGGGGCCATCGACGCCGCCGGCCTCGCCCGGCTGCTGCCCGAGCTGTTCGGCGCCCTGCCCGAGGGCGCGGTGCCGCCAGCGCCGCCCCTGCCGGAATTCCGCCGCTTCGGCACCCAGGTGGTGCCGGTGGCGGCCTCGCAATCGACCATCCTGTTCGGCCAGCAGGGCATCCCGCTGAACGACCCGGATTGGGAGACGGCGCAGATCGTGCTGCGCATCCTCTCCGGCGGCGGCTTCACCGCCCGCCTGACCCGCTCGATCCGCGAGGCGCGCGGCCTGACCTATGGCATCTCGGCGGGGCTCGACAGCATCTTCGCGCAGAGCGTGCTGGTGGGCGGCTTCGCCACCGCCAATGCCCGGGTGGGCGAGGCGCTGGCGCTGCTGCGCGAGGAATGGAAGCGCATGGCCGATGCCGGGCCGGAGGCGGCCGAGATGGAGGAGGCCGTCGCCTACATGACCGGCAGCCAGCCGCTGCAATTCACCGACAGCCGCCGCATCGCGGCGACGCTGCTGGCGATGCGGCGCAATGGCCGCCCGCTGGACTGGCTGGAGAAGCGGCCCGCCCGGCTGGCCGCGGTGACGCAGCCGGCGGCGGCGAAACTCGCGGCGCGGCTGCTCGTTCCCGACCAGCTTTCGATCACTGTCGCAGGGCAGCCCGAAGGTCTCTGAGCCCGGGCGGCGCGCCGCCCGCCGGCCGGGACCCTGGGGCCGGCCGGGGGTCGCGGCGCCGCCCGGCTGCTGGCCGGGCCGTGATCCGTCCCCGCCGCCGGGGGCCTTGCCGTTTGCGGCAGGGCCTCTAGCCTGCGGCGCACACGCCGTGAGGGGGATGACGGGATGACCACAGCGCGCGAGACGGCCTGGAGCCGGGTCGAGGAACTGGCGCGCCGGCCGGGGGCGGGGGCGATCCGTGCCCTGTTCGCCGCCGATCCGCAGCGTTTCGAGCGGTTCCACCGCGAGGCCTGCGGCATCCTGCTCGACCTCTCCAAGACCTCGATCGACGACCAGGCGATGGCCGGGCTGCTGGAGCTGGCCCAGGCCTGCGACGTGCTGCCGCGGCGCGACGCCATGGCGGCGGGCGAGATCGTCAACACCACCGAGAAGCGCGCCGTGCTGCACATGGCGCTGCGCGCGCCGCGCGGCGCCGGCTATCGCGCGCGGCTGCCGGAGGGCGGCACCGAGGATGCCTCGGCCTCGGTGGACGAGACGCTGGCGGCGATGAAGCGCTTCACCCGCGCCATCCATCGCGGCGAGATCCGCGGCGCGACGGGCGAGACCTTCACCGATGTCATCAATATCGGCATCGGCGGCTCCGATCTCGGCCCCTACATGATCGGCCGGGCGCTGTGGAACGCCCGCTCGCCGATGCGGCCGCTCTATCTGGCCAATGCCGATGCGCACAATTGGGAGGCGATCCGGCCGCGGCTGAACCCGCACCGCACCCTGGTGCTGATCGCGTCGAAGACCTTCACCACCGCCGAGACCATGGCCAATGCGCGCATCGTGCGCGGCTGGCTGGAGCAGAATCTGGGCGAGATGGGCGCCCGCCGCCATCTGGTGGCGCTGTCCACCAACCATGAGGCGACGGCCGCCTTCGGCGTGGCGCCGGAGCGCGTCTTTGGCTTCCATGACTGGGTCGGCGGCCGCTTCTCGCTCTGGTCGGCGATCGGGCTGTCCATCGCGCTGTCCTGCGGCTGGACCGCCTTCTCCAACCTGCTGGCCGGCGCGCGCGCCATGGACGAGCATTTCCTGACCGCGCCGCCGGAGCGCAACCTGCCGCTGCTGCTGGCGCTGACCACCATCTGGCATGTCAACGGGCTCGGCCTGCGCAGCCAGGCCATCCTGCCCTATGACCACCGCCTCTCCCGCTTCCCCGCCCATCTCCAGCAGCTGGAGATGGAGAGCCTGGGCAAGAGCGTGACGCTGGACGGCCACAAGGTGGCGCGCGAGACCGGCCCGGTGATCTTCGGCGAGCCCGGCACCAACGCGCAGCATTCCTTCATGCAGCTGCTGCACCAGGGCACCACCCCGGTGCCGGCGGATTTCGTGCTGGTCGCCAATCCCGACCATCCCTTTGCCGAGAATCACCGCCTGCTGCTCTCCAACGGCCTGGCCCAGGCCGAGGCGCTGCTGCGCGGCCGCTCGACCGAGGAGGTGGAGCAGGAGATGCGCGCCGCCGGCGTGGCCGAGGCGGAGATCCGCCGCCTCCTGCCGCACCGCCTGTTCCCGGGCGACCGGCCCAGCACCACCCTGCTGCTCGACAAGCTCGACCCCGCCTCGCTCGGCGCGCTGGTGGCGCTGTATGAGCACAAGGTGTTCTGCCTGGGCGCGCTGTGGGACATCGACGCCTTCGACCAATGGGGCGTCGAGCTGGGCAAGCAGCTGGCCAAGTCGATCCTGCCGGAGCTGGAGCCGGAGGGGCAGATCGGCCGCCACGACCCCTCCACCGCCGGCCTCATCACCCGCATCCGCGACCTGCAATACGCCGCCGCCGACTGAGGCGCTTGCCGCCCCCCTCCCCTGGCGAAACCGGGGGGGGCGGCGCTACATCCTGGGCATGGACCGCATCCGCCTGCTTTCCGCCACCACCGCCGACCGCATCGCGGCCGGCGAGGTGGTCGAGCGCCCCGCCGCCGCGGTGAAGGAGCTGGTGGAGAACGCGCTGGATGCCGGCGCCACCCAGATCGTCGTGGCGCTGGAGGGCGGCGGTGTCGGCCGCATCCTGGTCGAGGATGACGGCCAGGGCATGAGCCCGGCCGATCTGGCGCTGTGCATCGAGCGCCACGCCACCTCCAAGCTGCCGGAGGAGGCGGCGCTGTTCCGCATCGCGACGCTGGGCTTCCGCGGCGAGGCGCTGCCCTCGATCGGCGCGGTCGCGCGGCTGACCCTGACCAGCCGCGTGCCGGGTGGCGAGGCCTTCCGCATCGATGTCGAGGGCGGCGCCAAGAGCGAGATCCGCCCCGCCGCCGGCGCGCCCGGCACCCGTGTCGAGGTGCGCGACCTGTTCTATGCCACCCCGGCGCGGCGCAAATTCCTCAAGACGCCGGCCACCGAATCCGGCCATGCGGTGGAGGCGGTGAAGCGCCTGGCGCTCGCCTGGCCCGAGGTCGGCTTCCGCATGGAGGTCGAGGGGCGGACGGTGCTGAACCTGGCCGCCGGCGACCGCCGCACCCGGCTGCAGGCGCTGCTCGGCCCGGATTTCGCCCGCGCCGCCGTGCCCGTCTCCGGCGGGCGGGAGGAGCTGGCCCTGCAGGGCTTCGCTGGCCTGCCGACCCTGACCCGCGCCACGGCGGCGGAGCAGCATCTGGTGGTCAATCGCCGCCCGGTGCGCGACCAGCTGCTGCGCGCGGCGCTGCGCGTCGCCTATCGCGACCTGATCGCCCCCGGCCGCCACCCGGTCGCCGCCCTGTTCCTGGAGCTGCCGCCCGAGCTGGTGGATGTGAATGTCCACCCGATGAAGACCGAGCTGCGCTTCCGCGACGCCGCCGCGGTGCGCGGCGCGCTGATCTCGGCGCTGCGCCGGGCGCTGGCCATCGGCGCCGCCGATTCCCCCACCGCCACGCCAAGGGACGAGAATGAGGAGGAGGGCCCGGCCTGGCCGGTGGCGGGCCGCGGCTGGCCGGGCCCCGCCGGCCCCATGGCCGGCGAGCCCGCCGGGTCCTGGGCCGCGCCGCCAGGCGACGACCCCGCCCCCTTCCCCGGCTTCGCCGAGACCGCGCCGCCGCCGGGCGAGCCGCGGATGCATGGCTTCTCCTGGCAGCCCGGCCTGCGCCTGCCCGCCCCCCGCCCGCGCCCCGAACCCCCGCTCCAGGCGCCGCTGCCCTCGCCGGAGGAGGAAGGTCCGCTCGGCCGCCCGGTGGCGCAGCTGCTGGAGACCTACATCCTGGCCGAGGCGCCCGATGGCGCCCTGGTGCTGGTCGACCAGCACGCGGCGCATGAGCGGCTGACCCATGAGCAGCTGAAGACCCAGCTGCTGGAGGGCGGGGTGCGCACCCAGCCTTTGCTGATCCCGGCCGTGGTCGAACTGCCCGCCACCGACGCCGCCCGCCTGCTGGAAGCGGCGCCGACCCTGGCCCGGCTCGGCCTGGAGATCGAGGATTTCGGCGCGGCGACGCTGCTGGTGCGCTCGCTGCCCGCCCTGCTCGGCAATCCCGACCCGGCGCCGCTGCTGCGCGACCTCTGCGCGGAACTTGCCGAATGGGAGGAAAGCACGGCGCTGGAACGCCGGCTGGACGCGGCCATCGCAAGGCTGGCATGCCATGGCTCGATCCGCGCCGGGCGCCGCCTCAACCCGGCCGAGATGAGCGCCCTGCTGCGCCAGATGGAGGCGACACCGCGCGCCTCCACCTGCTCCCACGGGCGGCCGACCTGGCTGCGCATGGGCAAGGCCGAGCTGGAAAAGCTGTTCGGGCGGCGCTGAAGGCCGGGCGCGGGTTCTTGAGAGGGGCTTTGCCCCTCTCAAACTCTCCCCACCAAAGGCCTGAGGCCTTTGGAAACCCATTTGTCGGGACCCAACTGAAGGCGGGTGCAGGGGACCCTGTCCCCTGCTGGGGGTGTTTGAGGGGGCAAAGCCCCCTCAATCAGCGCAGCGTGGCGCCGGTCGCCTTGGCCACGGCGGCGACGATCCTGGCGCCCACCGCCTCGATCTCCGCATCCGTCAGGCTGGCCTCGCGCGGCTGCAGCGTCACCTCCAGCGCCAGCGACACCTTGCCCTCCGGCAGCTTCTCGCCCGCATAGCGGTCGAACAGCGCCACATCGACGATCAGCGCCCGCTCGGCGCCGCGCGCGGCGCGGACCAGGTTCTCCGCCGGCACGCCGGCATCGACCAGGAAGGCGAAATCGCGCTTCAGCGGCTGGAAGGCCGGCAGATCGGGCACCGCCTTCTTCTTGCGCTTGGGCTCGGGCACGGCGTCCAGGAACACCTCGAACCCCGCCGCGGCCCCGGCCAAACCGAGTTCCTCGCGCAGCTTCGGATGCAGCTCGCCGAAATGGGCCAGCACCGTCTTCGGCCCCTGCCGCACCACGCCCGAGCGGCCGGGGTGGTAATGCCCCGGCGCGTCCGCCGTGACCGTCAGCGCCGCCATCGGCACGCCGAGCGCCGCCAGCACCGCCAGCGCATCGCCCTTGGCGTCCATCGCATCGACGGCCCGCGCCGGCTCGGCCCAGTGGCGCGGCGTCTCGCCCAGGCGCAGCCCGGCGGCGACCGCCTTCTGCCCCTCGGGCGAGGCGTCCAGATAGGCGGCGCCCAGCTCGGACAGCGCCACATCCGGATAGCCGCGCGCCGCGTTGCGTGCCGCCGCCTGCGCCAGGCTGGCCAGCGGCGTCGGGCGCATCTGGTCCAGATCGGCGGCGATCGGATTGTCGAGGCGCAGCATGGCCGGGGTCTCGCCGAAGCGGGCGGCGGTCACGCTGTCCAGGAAGCCGAAGGAGACGCAATCCAGCATGCCGCGCGCCGCCATGACGCGCCGCGCCAGGCTGGCCCGCGCCTGCTTCGGCGTCAGCGCCGGGCGCGGCACCGGGGAGGCCACCGGCAGCGACACCGGCGGGATGCGGTCCAGCCCGGGGATGCGCAGCACCTCCTCCAGCAGATCGCATTCCGGCTCGATCACCGCGCAGCCCTCGGCGGCGGCCTGGGCACGCTCGGGCGACAGGCCAGGGCCCTGCGCCAGCGCGCCGGGGGAAGCGATGTCGTTGCGCCAGGAGGGGACGGAAACCGTGACCTTCTCCGCATCCCGCGCCACCACGCCGAAGCCCAGCCGCTCCAGGATGGCGACCGCCTCATCGGCGGACAGATCGCTGCCGCCAAGCCCGGCGATGCGGGCGAAGCGCAGGCTGGCCTGGCGCTGCCAGGCAGGCTCGGCCCCGGCCTCGGTCACTTCGGAGGGCTCGCCGCCGCAGAGTTCGATGACCATGGCGGTGGCCGCATCCAGCGCCGTCGGCAGCAGCGCCGGGTCGATACCGCGCTCGAAGCGGGCGCGGGCGTCGGAGCGGAGGTCGTGCCGCCGGCCCGAGAGCGCGATGCGCACCGGGTCGAACAGCGCGCATTCGATGAAGACCTCGCGGGTCGCCTCGTCGGAGCCGGAATGCTCGCCGCCCATGATGCCGGCCAGGCTCTCGACCGCCTCGGCATCGGCGATCACCAGATCCTCCGGCGTCACGGCCACGTCCTTGCCGTTCAGCGCCAGGAATTTTTCGCCGTCGCGGCCACGGCGCAGGAACAGCTCGCTGCCCTTCACCTTCGCCACGTCGAAGACGTGCAGGGGACGGCCGAGGTCATAGGTGAAGAAATTGGTGATATCGACCAGCGCGTTGATCGGGCGCAGCCCGATCGAGACCAGCCGGTCCTGCAGCCATTTCGGCGAGGGGCCGTTCTTCACCCCGCGCACGGCGCGGCCGACCACCCAGGGGCAGCTTTCCGCATCCTGCAGCACCCAGCGCAGCGGCGAGGGATACACACCCTCGACCTTCGCCGGGGCGAAGGGCTTCAGTGTGCCGAGGCCCGCGGCCGCCAGGTCGCGCGCGATGCCGCGGATCGACAGCGCATCGCCCCGGTTCGGCGTGACCGAGATCTCGACCACCGGATCGTCCAGCCCGGCCCAGCGCGCATAGACCTCGCCCACCGGCGCGTCCTCGGGCAGGTCCAGGATACCCTCATGGTCGTCGCCGAGGCCGAGCTCGCGGGCGGAGCACAGCATGCCCTCGCTCTTCACGCCGCGGATTTCTCCCACTTTCAGCACCATGCCGTTGGCGGGGACAACCGCGCCGGGCAGGCCGAGCACGGCCTTCATGCCGGTGCGCGCATTCGGCGCGCCGCAGACGACGGAACGGATCACGCCATCGCCGACATCCACCTTGCAGGCGCGCAGGCGGTCGGCATTCGGGTGCTGCACCGCCTCGATGACATGGGCGATGCGGAAGGGCGCCAGCGCCGCGCCGCGATCCTCGACGCCCTCGACCTCCAGGCCGATGGTGTTCAGCGCGGTGGTGATCTGGTCGAGGCTCGCCTCGGTCTCGAGATGCTGCTTCAGCCAGCTGACAGAGAACTTCATTGCTCAGACCCCTTCGGCCAGGGTGGCGGGGGAGAGCACGGGCGCGCCGTAATGGCGCAGCCAGCGGACATCGCTCTCATAGAAGGGGCGCAGATCCGGGATGCCGTGCTTCAGCATGGTGATGCGCTCGATGCCCATGCCGAAGGCGAAGCCCTGCCACTCGCGCGGGTCGATGCCGCAATTGGCCAGCACCTTCGGGTGGACCATGCCGCTGCCCAGGATCTCCAGCCAGTCGCCGCCGCGGCCGAGCTCGCCGGTCTTCCGGTTCCAGCCGATATCGACCTCCATGGAGGGCTCGGTGAAGGGGAAGTAGGAGGAGCGGAAGCGCACCGGCAGGTCGGAGATGCCGAAGAAGGCGCGGAGAAAATCGATCAGGCAGCCCTTCAGATGGCCGAGGGTGATGCCGCGGTCGATCACCAGCCCCTCCACCTGGTGGAACATCGGGCTGTGCGTCGCGTCATGGTCGGCGCGCCAGGTGCGGCCGGGCACGATGACGCGGATCGGCGGCGGCTGGTCCAGCATGGTGCGGATCTGCACCGGGCTGGTGTGGGTGCGCAGCACCGGGCGCGCCTCGTTCGCGCCGGGGCGGGCGGGCAGGTAGAAGGTGTCGTGGTCCTGCCGCGCCGGGTGGTGGCTCGGGATGTTCAGCGCGCTGAAATTGTACCAGTCGCCTTCGATATCCGGCCCCTCGGCCAGGGCGAAGCCCATGGCGCCGAAGATCGCCACGATCTCCTCGACCGTGCGGGCGATCGGGTGGATGGCGCCCTGCTCGGGCCCGGCGGGGGGGAAGGGGCGCGGCGGCAGCGTCACATCCAGCCGCTCGGCGGCCAGGCGGGCCTCGAGCGCGGCGGCGTCGAGGGCGACACGGCGCGCCTCGATGGCGCCTTCCAGCGCGGTCTTCAGCCGGTTCAGCGCGGCGCCGCGCTCCTTGCGCGCCTCGGCGGGCACGCCGCCCAGACCCTTCAGCAGGGCGGTCAGCTGGCCGTTCTTGCCCAGCACGCCCACCCGCACCGCATCCAGCGCGCGCAGATCGGCGGCCTGGGCCAGCGCGGCCTCGGTCTCCGCCTGCAGGGTGGCGAGGTCATCCGTCATCGGTTCGTCCCGTCCGTGGCAGACCGTATCGGCGATCGATACGAAAAAAGCCGCCGGACGCCCTGGTGACCCAGGGCGGCGGCGGCTCGTTCTATCCGTCATCCCCCTGGTTCGCACCAGGGGGCGCAGACATTACGCCTCGGCCGAAGCCGGCAGCGCCGCCTTGGCCTTCTCGACCAGGGCGCCAAAGGCAGCGGCGTCATCGAAGGCGATGGTGGCCAGCACCTTGCGGTCCAGCTCGATGTTCGCGGCCTTCAGGCCGGCGATGAACTTCGAGTAGGTCAGGCCATGCTCGCGCACGGCCGCGTTGATGCGCTGGATCCACAGGCCGCGGAACTCACGCTTCTTAACGCGACGGTCGCGATAGGCGTATTGCAGGGCCTTCTCGACGCGCTCCAGCGCGGGGCGATAGGCCTTGGAGGAACGGCCCACATAGCCCTTGGCGAGCTTCAGGACCTTCTTGTGGCGGGCATGGGCGGCAACGCCGCGCTTAACACGAGCCATGGGTTCAGATCCTCTGTCTTACCGGGCCGAACCGTACGGCATCCACTGCTTCACCGTGTCACCATCCTGCTTCTCCAGCACGAAGGTGCCGCGGTTCTGCCGCTTCATCTTGTTCGTCTTGGCGGTCAGCATGTGGCGCTTGTTGCCGGCGCCAGCCTTCACCTTGCCGGTCGCCGTCAGCGTGAAGCGCTTCTTGACGCTCGACTTCGTCTTCATCTTGGGCATTTCGGTCTCCTGGTCATCGAGGTCCCCGCCCCGGAAGGAGGCGGGCACGAAACCGCGGCCGGGCATGCCCTACAGGCCCGGACGCGCGGGAAGGAGCGCGCCTATAGCGGGAGTCGCGCCGCGACGGCAAGGCTCATTCGCCCTGCCCCGGCGCGGCCCTGCCGCGCGCCCTGATGCAGGTCGGTTCCAAGCACGGCCTTGGGGCGCGGCAGGCACGGCGCCCGCGCATGCGCGCGCCCCTTCATTTGCGTCGCACAACGGGGCATATCCTGCTGCATGATCCCGTTCCGGAAGATGCACGGTCTGGGCAACGACTTCATCGTGGTCGATGCCCGCCCCGCCCCGCTGAAGCTGAGCCCGACCCGCATCGCCGCCCTGTCGGACCGGCACCGGGGGATCGGCTGCGACCAGTTCATCACGCTGGAGACCCCCGAGGCGGGCGCCGATGTCTTCATGCGCATCCACAACCCGGACGGGTCGGAGGCCGAGGCCTGCGGCAATGCCACGCGCTGCATCGCCTGGCTGCTGATGGCCGAGACCGGCCGCGACCAGGTGGTGGTGCGCACGGTGCGCGGCGACCTGCCCTGCGAGCGGCTGGCGGACGGCACCATCCGCGCCGATATGGGCCCGCCTTCGCTCGCCTGGCAGGAGGTGCCGCTGGCCGAGGCGATGGACACCACCCATCTGCCGATCGATCTCGGCGCGGTGGCCGACCCGGCCGCCTGCTCGATGGGCAATCCGCACGCCACCTTCTTTGTCGAGTCGCTGGACGGGCTGGACTGGCAGGCGCTGGGGCCGGTGGCCGAGCACCACCCGCTGCTGCCGCAGCGCGCCAATATCGGCTTCGCCGAGGTAGTCTCGCCCGAGCATATCCGGCTGGCCATCTGGGAGCGCGGCGCGGGGCCGACGCTGGCCTGCGGCTCCGGTGCCTGCGCCACGCTGGTGAACGCGCATCGGCGCGGCCTGGCCAGCCGGCGCGCCCGCATCGACCTGCCCGGCGGCACGCTGGAGCTGGAATGGCGGGTCTCGGACAATCACGTGCTGATGGGCGGGCCGGTGGCCACCGCCTTTCTCGGCCAGTTCGACCCCGATTCCTTCCCGGCATGAGCGCGGCGCGTCCCGCGCCTGAGACCCCGGTTCCGGAGATCCTGGCGCCGGGCCCCGGCGCGCAGCAAGGCGGCGGGGAGGAGGAATCGCCGGGGGGCGGGCTGGAGGATGGCCCGGTCCGCGTGCTGAGCTTCGGCTGCCGGCTGAACACCTATGAGAGCACGGCGATGCGGGCGCTGGCGCTGCGCGCCGGGCATCGCGACGCCGTGCTGGTCAACACCTGCGCCGTCACCGCCGAGGCCGAGCGCCAGGCGCGCAAGGCGATCCGCCGCGCGCATCGCGAGCAGCCGGGGGTGCCGATCCTGGTCACCGGCTGCGCCGCGCAGATTTCTCCCAGTTCATGGGCCGCTCTGCCTGGTGTCACCCGCGTGATCGGCAATGCCGACAAGCTGAAGCCGGAGGCCTGGGCGCCCGGGGTCATCCCCGCCCCGGTCACCGACATCATGGCGGCGACCGAGACGGCGGCGCATCTGGTGACCGATTTCGCCGGCCGCGCCCGCGCCTTCGTCCAGGTGCAGCAGGGCTGCGACCATCGCTGCACCTTCTGCGTCATCCCCTATGGCCGCGGCCCCTCGCGTTCCGTCCCCATGGGCGCGGTGGTGGAGCAGGCGCGCGCCCTGGTCGCGCGCGGCTACAATGAGCTGGTGCTGACCGGCGTCGACATCACCAGCTACGGCCCCGATTTGCCGGGCCGGCCGACGCTGGGCCAGCTGGTGCGGCGGCTGCTGGCGCTGCTGCCGGAACTGCAGCGGCTGCGCCTCTCCTCGCTCGACCCGGTGGAGATCGACGAGGATCTCTGGCGGCTGATCGCCGAGGAGCCCCGGCTGATGCCGCATCTGCATCTCTCGCTGCAGCATGGCGACGATGTGATGCTGAAGCGCATGAAGCGCCGCCACAGCCGCGCCGACGCCCTGGCCTGCGCCCGCCGCGCCCGCGCGTTGCGGCCCGGCATCGCCTTCGGCGCCGATCTGATCGCCGGCTTCCCGACCGAGACCGAGGCGCATTTCACCCGCATGCTGGAGATGGTGGAGGAGGCGGGGCTGCATTTCCTGCACGTCTTCCCTTATTCGGAACGGCCGGGCACCCCCGCCGCCCGCATGCCGCAACTGCCGGTGCCGCTGCGGCGCGAACGCGCGACCCGGCTGCGCGAGGCCGGCGCCGCCGCCGCGCGGCGCTTCTACGAATCCCGTCTGGGGCAGGAGGAAACCGTGCTGCTGGAACGCCGCGACCGAGGCCATACCGAGCATTTCTGCCCGGTCCGGGTGGAGCTGCCCGCCGGGCTGGAGCCTGACGCCCTGCACGGCGCGCTGCTGCGGCTACGCCCGCATGCGGCCAGCGCCGACGGCCTGCTGGCGCGGGTGGCCTGACCATGGCGCTGCGTGATCTCTGGGCCCGGCTGACCGGCCGCGAGAAGGAGCGGCCCGCCGAGGAGACCCCGGCCGCCGAGAGCCCGGCCGAGGCCCTGGCCCCGCCCGCGCCGGAACCGGCACCGGCATCCGAGCCGGAGCCCGAGCCGGCCCCGCCCCCCGCCGCGCTGAGCCCCGCCGCCAACGCCCCGGCCCCGGCCGAGACGCGCAGCCCGGCGCCCGAGCCGCCGCCGCCGCCGCATCTGCCGCCCGAGACGGTGGCGCCGCCCGAGACCCGCTCCGACGCGCTGGAGGAGGCCGGGGACCGCCTGGCGCCCGAGCCGCGGCCGGAGCACGCCGCCACCCCGCCGCGCGGCGACAATGCCGAGCATCCGCCCGCCTCCTGGCAGCCGCCCGAGGCCGAGGAGGAGGAGGCACCGCCCGAGCCCGCGCCGGCCCAGCCCGCGCCGGCCCAGCCTGCACCGGCCCAGCCTGCACCGGCCCAGCCTGGCCCGGGCGATCTGCCGCCGCGCCTGCCCGAGCAGCCGCCGCTGACCCCGCCCATGGCGCCGCCCCCGCCGCCCGAGCTGCCGCCCGCCGAGCAGCCCGAACCGCCGCCGGTGCCGCCCGAGACCCCGCCCCCCGCCCCCGCGCCGCGCCCCGGCCTGCCGGAGGCGCCGCCGGGCTGGCAGCCCTCCCCGCCCGAGATGCCGGTGCCGGGCCGCCCGGACGGCATCCCGGTGCCGCCGCCGGAACTGCCCCCGGCCGCCCCGCCCGAGCTGCCGCCGGAGCGGCCGCTGGAGGTGCCGCCGCCACCCCCCGCTCCGCGCGCCGAGGCGCCCGCCCCGCAGCCCTTCGCCGCGCCGCCGATCGCCCTGGCGCCTAGCCCTGCTGCCGATGCCCCCGAGGCGGAGGCCGAGGAAGCGCCGCGCGGCGGCTTCTTCGCCCGGCTGAAGGCCGGCCTGTCGCGCTCCACCGCGCGGCTGACCGATGGCCTCACCGGCCTGTTCACCAGGCGCAAGCTGGACGAGGCGGCGCTGGAGGAGCTGGAGGAGGCGCTGATCACCGCCGATCTCGGCGTCGCCGCGTCGCAGCGCATCGTCGAGCGCTTCCGCAAGACCCGCTTCGGCAAGGAGGTCTCCGACCTCGAGGTGAAGGAGGCGCTGGCCGAGGAGATCGCCGCCATCCTGGCCCCCGTGGCGAAGCCGCTGGAGATCGATGCCGCGAAGCGCCCGCATGTCGTGCTGGTGGTCGGCGTCAACGGCACCGGCAAGACCACCACCATCGCCAAGCTCGGCCAGCAATTCGGCGAGCAGGGGAAGAAGGTGGCCTTCGTCGCCGGCGACACCTTCCGCGCCGCCGCGGTGGAGCAGCTGCAGATCTGGGGCAACCGCACCGGCGCCCAGGTGCATGCCCCGGCGAAGCAGGGGGCGGATGCCGCCGGCCTGGCCTTCGACGCGCTGAAGGCGGCGCAGGAGGACGGCACCGAGATCCTGCTGGTCGACACCGCCGGCCGCCTGCACAACAAGGGCGCGCTGATGGAGGAGCTGCGCAAGGTGGTGCGCGTCATGCAGCGCGTCGACCCGACCGCGCCGCATTCCGTGCTGCTGGTGCTGGACGCCACCACCGGCCAGAACGCCACCCAGCAATGCAAGGTCTTCGCCGAGATGGTGAATGTCACCGGGCTGGTCGTTACCAAGCTGGACGGCTCGGCCAAGGGCGGCATCGTCGTGGCGCTGGCCCAGGAATTCGGCCTGCCGGTGCATGCCG
Organism: Pseudoroseomonas cervicalis; assembly: GCF_030818485.1. Lineage (NCBI taxonomy): Bacteria > Pseudomonadati > Pseudomonadota > Alphaproteobacteria > Acetobacterales > Roseomonadaceae > Roseomonas > Teichococcus cervicalis. The sequence goes on from NZ_JAUTAJ010000004.1 coordinate 2,451,170, forward strand.
TCGGCGTCGGTGAGAAGGCGGCGGATCTGCGGCCCTTCTCGGCGCGGGACTACGCCCGGTCGCTGCTCGGGCTTTGAGACAGGGGGCTCCGCCCCCTGCACCCCCGCCGGGGTGGCAGGGCCACCCCGGACCCCGCCTTCCGTTCAGAAAGCCTCAACCGGGCTGGGGCAGGGTCGCCCCGCCGGCAGGGCAGCGCCCCGTCCGGTGCGGTGCAACAGGCTTGGAAACCATGGCTGCGCTTCCTAGGTTTTTCCCCAGGCGGTGCCACGCTGCCGCCATTCCACCAGGCGGAGGGCAGCACCGATGAGCAACCGGACCACCAGCGCATGAGCAGCCCGCAGCGGCAGGAAGCGGGGCTGGCCGGGCTGCGGCAGGCGCATGGCATTCCCGCCCTGCCCGCCATCGCGCCCGCCCCCGCCAGCACCGCGCCGATCACCGTCGCCTCCTACAATGTGCACAAATGCGTCGGCCTCGACCGCCGCTTCGACCCCTCGCGCATCGCCCGCGTCATCGCCGAGATGGCGCCCGACCTGGTCGCGGTGCAGGAGGCCGATCGCCGCTTCGGCCGCCGCATCGGCCTGCTCGACACCGACGCGCTGGGCGAGATCGGGCTCAGCCTGGTGCCCGTCTCCCGCCTGCCGGACGGGCATGGCTGGCACGGCAACGCGCTGCTGGTGCGGCAGGGCACGCCGCTTTCGGTGCAGCGCCTGGCCCTGCCGGGGGCGGAGCCGCGGGGTGCCGTGATCGTCGAGCTGGAGCTGCCCTCGGGCAGGCTGCGGGTCGTCGCCGCGCATTTCGGCCTGCTGCGCCGCTGCCGCGCCCGCCAGGGCGCCGCCATCCTGGAGGCGATCGCCGCCGGCCCGGCCATGCCGACGCTGATGATGGGCGACCTGAACGAATGGCGGCCGGGCCGGCGCTCCTCGCTGCGCGCGCTGGAGCCCTTCTTCGGGCCCACCATCGGCTTCGGCCCGGCCAGCTTCCCCTCGCGCATGCCCGTCTTCGCGCTCGACCGCATCCTTGGCTGGCCGCAGGGCGTTGTCCGGGATGTGCAGGTCCATGACACCCCGCTGGCGCGCATCGCCTCCGACCATCTGCCGCTGAAGGCCCGGCTCAGCCTGGCCCCGGCCCAGGCGCTCGGCCCCGGCGTGTCGGTCGCGGCATGACCGCGCCGATCGCCCCGGAAGCGCTGCGCGATGCCCCCCCGCTTCCCCCGCCGCCGGAGGTCCCGCTGATGGCCCCCGTGCTGGCCGGCGCCGCCCCGCTGCCCTCCACCGCCGATGCCTGGGCCGATTCGCTGCCCGAGGGCGCCGAGACCGGCCTGGCCCTGGTCAGCGACGGGCTGGAAGGCTTCATGCTGCGCGCCGCGACGGCCCGCGCCGCCGGCCGCACCCTGGACCTGCAATATTACCGCTGGTCGGACGACATCACCGGCGGGCTGCTGGCGCGCGAGGTGCTGCGCGCCGCCGATCGCGGCGTGCGGGTGCGCATGCTGCTGGATGACAGCTACGCCCTGGGCGCCGAATGGCGCATCACCCTGCTGGCGGCGCATCCGCGCATCGAGGTGAAGCTGTTCAACACGGCGCGGCTGCGCTGGCTCGGCCAGTTTGGCCTCGGCGTGGAATTCGCCCTGGGCGGCTGGCACCTGAACCACCGCATGCACAACAAGAACTGGGTGGCCGATGGCCGCCTGGCGCTGGTCGGCGGCCGCAACATCGCCGATGCCTATTTTGACGCCGCCGGCGATTTCAACTTCCGCGACCTCGACATGCTGATCGCCGGTCAGGCGGCGCGCCAGGCGCAGGATGCCTTCGGCGCCTATTGGGCCAGCAGCCTGGCCCGGCCGGTGGAACAGTTCCGGAAGGTCGCCGGCATCTCGCCCGAGGCGCTGGAGGATTTCCGCGCCGAGCTGGAGGCGATGCCGGATTCCGACAAGGCGCGGCCCTATCTGCAGGCGCTCGCCGCGCGCCGCTCGGCGCTGCTCGACCCCGGCCGCGCCCTGCTGCCGGCGGAGGGCGAGGTGCGCGTGCTGGCCGACCCGCCGGCCAAGGCGCAGGGCCGCGGCATTGGCGGCGGCATGGCCCCGGCCGTCGAGGCGCTGCTGCGCGGCGCCGAGCGCGAGGCGGTGCTGATCTCGCCCTATTTTGTGCCCGGCCGGCACGGGCTGCGGCTGATCGGCCAGCTGCGCCGCCGCGGCGTGGCGGTGACGGTGATCACCAATTCGCTGGCGGCGACCGACGTGGTCGCGGTGCACAGCGGCTATGCCCGCTACCGCAAGCACCTGCTGCGCTTCGGCGTGCGGCTCTACGAGCTGAAGCGCAGCGGCGACCATGGCAGCGGCGTGTTCGGCTCGCGCGGCGCCAGCCTGCACACCAAGGCGATGCTGGTGGATGGGCAGGCGGTGTTCGTGGGTTCCTTCAACCTCGACCCGCGCTCGGCCAATCTGAACACCGAGATGGGCGCCTTCGCCCGCCACGCGGCGCTCGGCGCGCAGCTGCGGCAGGAGGCGGAGCGGCTGACCGATCCCTGCCGCTCCTACCGCCTCGGCCTCGGCCGGCTGCGCCGCCTGTCCTGGACCGACGAGACCGGCACGGTGCATGCCGAGCCCGATGCCTCCTGGAGCCGCCGGCTGATGGCCCGCGCCATCCGCTATTTCCCGCTGGAGGCGCAGCTCTAGCGGCCGGCGGGCCGCGCTTCCGGGCTGCTGGCCGGACGGCTCCCGAGGGGCAGGGGCGCCCGGCGGCCCCCCTCCACACCCCGCCAAACCGGCAGGCTGCTGCGGCGGGTGCCCGCCCCGGGCCGGGCCCCGGGCTCAGCCGAAGCGGCGCGCCAGCTGTTCCTGCCAGTGCGGCAGCGCCCGGCCGGCCAGCGGCGTGCCGGCGCGCAGCTGCCGCGCCGCCCAGGTCGGGTCCAGCGTGGCGCAGCCCTGGGCGCGCAGCCGGATGGTCAGCGCGTGCTCGTTCAGGATCGCCATGGTCTTGGCGCGGAAGCGCGGCAGCGTCTCGGCCGTCAGGTCGAAGCGCGAATGCCAGGCGGTGCCCTGGCCGGTGCCGGCGCCGGTCAGCCAGCCCAGGATGTTCTGCTGGTACTCCCTGTCCAGCGGCGCGTCGTCGCGGAACGGGTTCGCCGGGTCGTCGGTGAAGAAGGGCGCCGGGTCGCGCAGCGACACCAGCGAGCCCAGCAGCATCAGCTCCGCGGGCGGCAGGAACAGGTAGGAGGTGCGGATCCAGCTCTGCGAGCGCCGCCCCATCAGCGTCACCGGCGCGCCATACTGGTCGATATGGCCGAGCGCCAGCGACCGCCCGCGCAGCGCCGTCAGCAGCGCCGTGTCGCAGAGCGGGATGTAGTCATTGTACAGCTCGCGATAGGCCGAGGTGACCAGCTGCACCAGGTCGAAGCGCCGCAGCCCGGCGCCGTAATGGGCGAGGCCGCTGTCCCAGGCGGAGAATTCCCAATGGGTGTTGGCGCCGCCGATCAGCGTCACCCCCGGCTGCAACGCCTCGCGATGCGTCTCCGGCAGGGCGTTGTCGATCACCAGCACCTCGCGCTCGGTGCCGGCCAGGCTGCGGGCCTGCTGCTCCAGCAGGGCCTCCAGCGAATCGGTGTATTTCTCCACGCCATGGCGGATGAAGAGCGTGGCGATACGAAGCGTCATCGGTGCTGTCCTCAGCCGGCCAGGGGGGTGAGGACGAGGTCCCGCTCATACCAGGCCTGGCGCGCGCCGGGCAGCAGGCTGGCCTCGATCTGCCGGACGATGCGGTCGGCGCATTCCGCCCAGTCGGGCGGCGGCGGCGAACCCTCCGGGCGGCGCGGCAGGCCCTTCGGCGGCTCGCCATGCAGGGCGCGGCCCACCGCCTCGATCAGCGTGGTGTCGCAGCCATAGCAGACCAGGCTGCCGGGCAGGTCGGCCAGGCCGATGATCTCCTCCCAGAGCGGCGAGTGGCGGGTGATGACGGTGCGGCCGCGCGCCAGCCCCTGCACCACCGGCAGGCCGAAGCCCTCGTAGAAGGAGGGGAAGATGACGGCCTCCGCATGCGCCTCGAGCGCGACGATCTCGGCGGCGTCGAGGAAGCCGCTCGGCATGGCGGTGACGCGCGGATTGCGCGTGGCGCTGGCGCCGATGGTGACGATGCGGGTGTAGGGGAAGGCATCCGCCAGCCGCGCCACCGTCGCCGCCGTGTCCTTGTGGTCGTAATCATTGCCGACCACCAGCAGATAGGGCTCGGCGAAGCGGGAGGGGCCGGGCTCGGCCAGGTTCAGCTCGGCCGGGGCCATGCTGTGATGCGTCACCACCAGGGGCATGTCGGCCGCCACGCGGAAGCGGAAGCGGAAGCGATCGCGGGTGAAGGCCGAGTTGAAGAACAGCATGTCGGACAGCGCAGCGGTCCAGCGCCAGACCTGGTCCAGCCCGTCGCCCGCGGCATAGACGACATCCCAGGCGATGCTGTCGAGGATGTTGAAGCCGAGCAGGAAGGCGCTCTGGTGCAGCTCGCGCAGGCGCTGCGGGTCCCAGGGCTGGTTCAGCAGCACGGCGGCGAGATAGGCGCCGGCGGGGCGGTCGTAATGCAGCTGCAGGCCGGAGAGCCGCCGCTCCAGCCCGTGGAAGCCCGCGGCCTCGCGCATCGCCACCACATGGAACTCGATGCCGGCGCGCGGCAGCCGGGCGAAGCCGTCGAGGAAGCCCAGGATCGCCTGGGCGGTGCCATTGTGGATCGGCGCCAGGCCGCGCGCGTCGAGCAGGATGCGCTGCTGCCCGGCGGGGGTGAAGGCGCCGGCCAGCAGCTCCTCCAGCCGCCGCTCGGGAAGCTGCGCCAGCCAGGCGCGGCCGCGGCGGATATCCGGCCCCCAGGCGGCGGCGGGGCCGGCCAGGCTGTCGGGCGCCGGGTAGATGGCCGCCGCCGGCAGCGGGCATTCGACGGCGACGCGGTTGCTCACCAGGTTGCGGAAGCCCTTGCGGCGCAGCCCGGCCAGCAGCGCCAGCAGCGCGCCGCGCAGCGGCGCGTCCGGCGGCGCGCCGGCGGCCAGCACGGCGTGGCGCGGCAGCACCAGCAGCGGCGCCGGCAGCTCGGCCGTCAGCAGCGTCTCGGGCAGCAGCGGCAGGGCGGCGCGCGGCAGCATCGGGCCGGCGCCGCCGGCCGCGGGCAGGCCCAGCACCCGGTCATCCTGCGGCGCCTGGAAGCGCGGCTGCAGGCTGCCGATCATCGGGTCCAGCCCGGCCAGCGGCAGCAGCGCCGCCACCGCCTCATTGCCCGGCAGCCAGGCGCCCTGCAGCAGCACCAGCGCCCGGCCGGCGCCGCCGGCGGCCAGCAGCGCGGTGCCGAGCGCGGTGCCGGCGCTGCCGGACAGCGCCACCAGCCCCGGCCGCGCCGCCGCCGCCACGCCGCGCGGCGGCAGCAGGAACAGGCGCGCCCCCGGCCGCAGCAGCCCGGCGCGGTCGCGCAGCAGGTCGAGATGCGCCTCCAGCGCATCGGGCTTCAGCACCTCCTCCGACAGGTCCAGGAACAGGTCGAAGGCATCAGGCAGCAGCATCGTCATGTCCGTGGTCTTATCCGGCCGGGGCGGCGGCGGGCGCCGGCCGGACGGGGGAGGCTTCGAGGGCCTGGCGCAGCGGGCCATAGGCGGCGTCGGCGGAGAGCAGTTCGGCGATGCGGGCGCGGTCGCGGCGCAGCGCCGCATCCGGCGCCGCCTCGCCCAGCAGGCGGATCGCCGCCTCGCCGAAGGCGTACCAATCCTTCGCCAGGGTGCAGTAGCCGCGCAGCTCCGGGCTGATGCCGTCGACGCCGCTCGGCCAGAGCACGATGGGCTTGAGATGCGCCAGCGCCTCCAGCGTCTTGATCTTCAGGCCCGTGCCGGCGACGGCGGGGTTGATGACCAGCCGCGCCGCGGCATAGGCGGCCGCCAGGTCGTCGACGCGGCCGAGGCGGCGCACCCCCTCGACCTCGCCGGGCAGCGCATCGCCCACCGAGCCCACCACGTCGAGCCGCGCCCCGGGCATGGCGGCGCGGATGCGCGGCCAGGCGAAGCGCAGGAAATCCTGCAGCCCCTTGACGTTCATGGCGTTGCCGGAGGCGACCAGCAGCAGCACCGGCGCCTCGACCACCGGCGGCTCGGCCGGCATCGGCATGTCGACGCCGATGGTCAGCACCTCGACGCCCGGGGCGATGCGGCGCAGCGTCTCGCTCTCCTCCGGCTGGATGCCGAGCACGATGTCGGCGCGGCGCAGCAGCGCCCCCTCCTCCGCCCCGTTCATCGCCAGGTCGTCGCGGATGCCGAAGGCCGAGACCTTCTCCGCCTTGGTCGAGAACACGTCATGCGTGTCGACGATCTTCAGCACGCCGTCGCGCAGCAGCGGCAGGCCGCGCGTCATGAAGATGTAGTTGGCCAGCACGGCGCGCGGCTGCAGCGCGGCCTCCAGCGCCAGCAGCGTCTCGACCAGCGGGTCGGGGCTGAACACCCGCACCAGGCCGAGCAGCCGCGCCGCCTCGCCGGGCGATTCCTCGTCCAGACGCGCCGCGAAATCGGCGCTGCTGCGCCCCTCCAGCGCCTGCAGCGCCTGCTCCGCCCGCGGGTCGGAAAGCTGGTGGCGCAGCCGCCCGTCGCGGCCGACCAGCACCAGATCGGCATAGTCGGAGGCGAGCCGCCCCAGCGCCTCCTCCGACGGCTCCTCGCCCGGCAGCGGGCAGTAGAGCAGCACGACGCGCCAGCCTTCCTCGCGCAGCCAGCTCAGCATGCGGTGGATGCGGTACTCATTGCCGGCGCGCGGCGGATAGGGCGCCACATGGCTGAGGCAGAGCAGCGTGCCGCGCGGCGCGGCGGGCGCCGCCGGGCGGGGGCCGGCGGCCAGCGGCTCGGGCCGCAGCTTCACCGGCACGGTGGGGCCGGCCTGGGGCAGCGGGGCGGGCGGCGCCTCGGCGGCCGGGGCGGCGCCGGCGGGGGCGGCCAGCGGCCGGCCGGTGCGGCGGATCTGCCAGTATTCGCGCAGCCGGCGCGGCGCCTGCAGGGTGACGATCCACCAGGCCAGCCGGGCGCTGCGGCGCAGCATCCGGCGCAGCACCGGATGCCGGCTGAGGCTGTTGCGCAGCTGCGCGGTGGCGCGCCAGCTGGTCGAGTGCAGCACGGTGTCGAGCTGCGCCTGCGCCGCCTCGCGCCGCGCCGCGGCTTCGGCCAGGGCCTGCTCGGTCTCGGCCAGGCGGTGCTGCAGCAGCGCGGCCTGGGAGCGCTCGGCGGCCAGCATGGTCTCCAGCGCCTCGGCCGATTGCTGCTCGGCCTGCTGGGAGACCTGCTGCTGCGCCTGCAGCGCCGCCTGGCTGCGATGCGCGGCTTCCTCCGCCGCCGCCAGCCGCGCGGCCAGCGCCGTGCGCTCGGCCTCGGCCTGCTGGAAGGCGGTCTCGGCGGCCGCCTTCGCCTGCTGCGCCGCCTGCCGGCCCTGCTCAGACTCCTGCAGCGTCTGGCGCGAGGCGTTGAGCAGGATGTCGCGCATCAGCGGCTCGCCCAGCCGGGCGAAGCGGTTGCGGATCAGGCCGAGGCCTTCCGGCGTGCGCGCCGTCTCGAAGAGCGGGCGCAGCGCCTCGGGCATGTCCGGGCCGATGGCGGCGACGCCCAGGCCATGGCCGTGCAGGAATTCGAAGGCCGGGTATTCGGCCGACAGCTCGGCCCAGAAGCGCCAGACGCCGAAATCGCGCTCGCGCACATTGGTGTCGTGGAACAGCACGATGGCGCGGCGCGACAGCAGCGGCTTCCAGGTGTCGAAATCGTGCTTCACCGCCTCGTAGCTGTGCATGCCGTCGATATGCAGCAGGTCGACCGAGCCGGGGGCGAAATGCGTCGCCGCCTCGTCGAAGGTGGCGCGCACCAGGCGGGAGAAATCGGCGTAGCGCGCGTCATGCCAGCGCGAGAGATCCTCGAAGATCTCCTCGCTGTAGAAGCCGGCATGCGGGTCGCCGGCCCAGGTGTCGACGCCGTAGCAGCGGGTGGGCAGGCCGAGATGGCGCACCGCCTGGCAGAAGGCGGCGTAGGAATTGCCCGAATGCACGCCGAGCTCGACCAGCCGCTCCGGCCGCAGCCGCTGCACCAGCCAGAAGGCGAAGGGGATATGGGCGACCCAGGAATTCGGCCAGACCAGGCGTTCCGGGTGCCACAGGCTGGGCTCCAGCCCCGGGGCGGTCATCCATTCCAGCCCGGAACTCTGCCGGCTCGCCTCGTCCATGGTCTCGTTTCCCTGATTCATCTCAATGGCCTGGAAGGGAAGCGCTCTGGGAGACCATTCTCCGAAACGCCCCCGCGGCGCGGGACATAACAGAAGCCCAGGGCCAAGTCATTTCTGACCCGGCACGAAACCCCGCTGCGGTGGAGAACAACGAAATCGCCGGCACGAAGGGCGGCGGAGGGCCTTATACACGCGCGAAAGCAGGCCAGGCTCTGGTCTAATTTTTTTAATCCCCGCTTAGGAATTCGCGCGCGACAGACACCGGTACACTCCGTTGCCTATATCTGCCCCGGAGAGCTTGGCAAGCCGCTTTGTGCGGCCCGATCACGCAACCGGCATCCCGGCCGGGCGCCGACCCTCCCCCCCTTGGCCTGCCACGCGCGAAGGCCGAGCATGCCGGCGCCACAGGGACAGGGAGCCGGGCCGATGCCACAGAATGCCGACCATCGCTGGGAGAGGCTGACCGCGCCGGAGCTGCGCGCGCTGGCCGCGCGCAACGCGCTGGTGCTGCTGCCGGTCGCCTCGCTGGAGCAGCACGGGCCGCATCTGCCGGTCTGGACCGACAGCCTGATCGGCCATTCCGCCTGCCTGCGCGCCGCCGCCCTGGCCAGCGATGTGCCGTCGGTGGTGCTGCCGCCGATGTGGCTCGGCCTGTCCGAGCATCATCTGCCCTTCGGCGGCACCATCAGCCTCGACTACGACACGATGCACCGGGTGCTGCGCGGCGTCTGCCGCTCGCTGAAGGCGCAGGGCTTCGGCCGGCTGTTCCTGGTGAACAGCCATGGCGGCAATATCGACCCGCTGGCGGTGGCGGCGCGCGAGCTCTGCGCCGAATTCGCCATGCCGGTGGTGGCCGGCACCGTGTTCCGCCTGGACATGCCGGGCATCGCCGCGCTGCTCGACACCCAGCCGGGCGTGCAGCATGCCTGCGAGGCGGAGACCAGCCTGGTGATGCATCTGGCGCCCGAGCTGGTGCGGCGGGAGCAGATCGCCCATTCGCTCTCCGACCCCGCTTTGCCCACGCCGGAGGGGCTGCACCGCTTCTGGTCCTTCGCCGAGCGGGCGCCGGCCACCGGGGTGATCGGCGACCCGCGCGCCGCCACGGTGGAGAAGGGCGAGAAGCTGCTGGAGGTGATGGCCGCCTCGCTGGTGGCGGCGATGCGCGACCCGGTGGCCTGGCGCCGGCCGCATGCCGTCTGGCAGGGCGGCGCGGCGGAGCCCTGGGGCAACACCCCGCCGCCGCCGGCGCAGGGCTGAAAGCGCGCCACCGCCACGCCGATAAGTTGAAAAATTCCTGGAGGGTCCGCGCCTAACCAGTTATAAACTTTTCGTGATGCCACTTCCGGGGTCGAAGGACATGGCTCTGCCGCGCGTGCTGCCCCTGCTGCTGCCCAGCCTGCTGTTGCCCAGCCTGCTGGCGCTGGCCCTGCCCGCCGCCGGCGCCGCCCTGCCGGCGCCGGAGCATGATCCGGCCGGCGAGACCGCCCTGGCCGGCCCGCCCCTGGCGGAGGCAGTGATCCTGCCCGTCCTGGAGCGGGCCGCGGAGGCGCTGGCCGAGGCCGCGCCGGGCAAGGGCAAGCCGGTGGAGTCGGGCGGGCCGGGCCTCGCCACCGCCCTTGCCTCGATGGTCACGCCCGCGGCCGCCACCGCGCCCCTGCCCGCCCCAGCCCCGGCCCCGGCCCCGGCGCTGCCTGCCGCGGCGCGCCCTGACCCGGCGCCCCCTGCCCTGCCGGCCCCGGCCCCTGCTGCCGAGATCGCCGCCGGCCCGCCCTCCGGCCTGGCCGGCCCCGCCCTGCCGGATCCGACAGCGCCGCCCTGGCATCCCTCCCGCCTGGCGCTGACCGCGGCCATGGCGCTGTCGCTCAGCACCATCCTGGCCCTCGCCCTGGCCCGCTGGACCCGGCAGGGCCGCGCCGCGCAGCAGCGCCTGGCCCGCGCCCTGGCCGAGCGCGAGGCCGAGCGCCGCCTGACCGACATCGCCGCCAACCTGCCCGGCGCGCTCTACCGGCTGGTGCGCAGCCCCTGCGGCCGGCTCAGCTGCACCTATATCAGCGAGGGCATCAACACCCTGCTGGGCGAGCCCAGCGGCAGCTCCGCCCGGCATTCCCTGCTGCGCGCCCTGACGCCCGAGACCCGCGCCCGCGCCGAGGCGGCGCTGCTGCACTCCGCCACCACCCTGACGCCGCTGGCGCTGGAGGGCGATGTGCGGACCGCCGATGGCCGCCGCCTCTGGCTGCGCAGCATGGCCAGCGTGCACCCGCTGCCGGATGGCTCGGTGGTGTGGGATGGCGTGCTGCTGGACAGCACCGAGCACCGCCTGGCCGAGGAGCGCGCCGCCCTGCTGGCGCGCGAGGTCGACCACCGCGCCAAGAACATCATGGCCGTGGTGCGCTCCCTGCTGCTGCTGACGCCGCGCGACGTGCCGCCGGCGCAGTTCGTCGCCAATCTGGATGGCCGGCTCTGCGCCATGGCCCGGGCCCACGACCTGCTGGCCGGCGGCGGCTGGGCCGGGGCGGAGCTGGCCGCCGTGGTGCGGCGCGAGCTGGCCACCTATGACGCCGTCGAGAGCGGGCCGCGCCTGGTCTGGCAGGGGCCGCCGGTGAAGCTGGCCACCGGCAGCGTGCAGCCGGTCGAGATGATCCTGCACGAGCTGTCGACCAACGCCGCCAAGCATGGCGCCCTGTCGCGCAGCGGCGGCGTGGTGGAGCTGCGCTGGGCCGCCGCGCCGCAGGGCGGGCTGACGCTGGACTGGCGCGAGAGCGGTGGCCCCGCCATCAGCGGCGAGCCCGGTCGGCACGGCTTCGGCTTCCGCCTGATCCACACCCTGGCGCGGCACCAGCTGGGCGGCGGCGCCACCTTCCTGTGGTCGGAGGAAGGGCTGCAATGCCGCATCCGCCTGGGCCCGGCCAGCGTCGCCGCGATCGAGGCGATGGCCGAGGCGCCCTGCGACACGCCGCTCGACATCCCCGAGCCCCCGGCGCGCCAGGCGGTCTGAGCGCCGCGCGGCGGGGCCGGGCGCCGGGGGGCCCTCAGCCCTCGGCCGTGGAGAACTTCTTCTCCCAGCCGCGCCCGCCCTGCTGCCAATAGGTCAGCACATGGCCCGCCCCCTTGGCGGCCGACCAGCGGCGCCGGGCGGCGGCCACCGCCGCCTCGTCCTGCCCGTCGAACAGGTCGAAGACGCGTTCGAAATCGCCCGGCTGCGCGCTCTCCGCCCCATCCACCAGGAACAGGTAGCGCGCGCCATTCGGCGCCTCGTCCTGCAGCGTCAGCCAGATCGGCTGCAGCTCCGCCTGGCCGGTGGCGGCGGAGCCATGCGGCAACCAGTCCGGGTCCTGGCAGAGCCAGAGCGAGGCATCCAGGCTGGCCAGCCGCGCCGGGTCGCCGAGCTTCACCACCGCCCGCCCGCCAAGCGCCAGCACCCGCCCCAGCAGCTTCGGCAGGGCGGCCTCCAGCGGCGTGCGCGTCAGGTGGTAGAAGCCGATCTCGCTCATCAACAGGTCCCGGGGCGGGCGCCGGGCGCGGCGCCACCAGGCAGGGCGATACCAGAGATGCCCCGCCGGCCGGAAGGGCGGCCCCGCCTCACAGCCGGTGCGGGTCCTCGAAGCGGCAGGCCACCAGCCGGTCCAGCAGCCGCACGCCATAGCCGGTCGCCCCCGGCCGCCCCTCGCCCTGCGGCCGCGTGGCCAGCCCGGCCATGTCCAGATGCGCCCAGGGCATGGCGGGGGCGGGCGGCAGCGCCTCCTCCAGCGCCGCCTGCAGGAAGGCCGCCGCGTGGCAGGCATCCGGCTGGCCGCGCCCGCTGGCGCATTGCTTCAGATCGGCGATCTCGCTGGCCAGATCCGCGCGATGCGCTTGCGTCACCGGCAGCGGCCAGGCGGGCTCCCCCACCGCCGCCCCGGACGCCGCCACGGCGGCCAGCAGCGGCGGGTCATTGCCGAACAGCGCGGCGCGATGGTGGCCGAGCGCCGTCACCGCCGCCCCGGTCAGCGTCGCCAGATCGACCAGCGCCGCCGGGCGGAAGGCCAGCCGCGCATAATGCAGCGCATCGGCCAGCAGCAGCCGCCCTTCGGCATCGGTGTCCACCACCTCGACACTGCGGCCGGAGAGCAGGGTCAGCACATCGCCCGGGCGGTAGGCCTCGGCACCGATCGCATTCTCGGCCAGCGGCAGCACCGCCGCCGCGGGGGCCGGGCTGTCGCGCAGCGCCAGCGCCAGCATCGCCCCGGCGCAGGCGGCCGCACCCGCCATGTCGGCGCGCATCGCCGCCATGCCCTCGGCCGGCTTCACGCACAGCCCGCCCGTGTCGAAGGTCACCCCCTTGCCCACGAACACCACCGGCGGCGCCGCGATCCGCCCGGCCCAGCGCAGCACCACCAGCCGCGGCGGGTGGGCCGAGCCCTGCCCCACCGCCAGCAGCCCGCCGAAACCCGCCGCCCGCAGCGCGCGACGGCCCAGCACCTGCACGGCGATGCCATGCTCGCGCAGCCGCTTCAGCCGCTTCGCCATGGCTTTCGGCGTCAGCGCATTGCCCGGCGCCTCGACCAGCGCGCGCGCGAAGGCCACGCCCTGCAGCACCGCCCAGGCGCGGTCCCAGAGCGGCACCAGCGCCGTTGCCTGCTCATGCCAGAGGTCGAGCCGGACCGTCAGCGGCAGCCGCATCGCCAGGCCGGTGGCCAGCGCCACCGCATCGGCAGGGGGCAGCGCGCTGGCCTCGACCACCAGCGCATCCACCGACTCGGGCAGGGCATCGGCGGCGGCGCGGCCCGCCGCCTCCCAATCCGGGCCGGGGACCAGCAGGGCGTTGCCGTCGCGGCGCAGCGCGCCCTCGGACACCGGGCGGACACGGAACCGCGCCGCAGCCTTGCGGCCAAGGCGGTCGCGCAGGCGCAAGCGCATCATGACACAGCGTGGCCAGGGGGCGCTGCCCCCCAGACCGCCTTTGGGACCCCCGCCGGGGAGGCAGGGCCTCCCCGGACCCCGCCATCAGAAAAAACCATCACCCCTCGTAGTGGTCGGCCACCAGGCGGTCGAGCAGCCGCACGCCGAAGGCGGTCGCACCCTTCGGCACCGTCGCGCTGTCCTTGCTCGCCCAGGCCGTGCCCGCGATGTCCAGATGCGCCCAGGGCACATGCCCCTCCTTGGTGTCGACGAAACGCTGCAGGAACTGCGCCGCGGTGATCGAGCCGCCCGGCCGCCCGCCGACATTCTTCATGTCGGCGATGTCGGACTTGATCTGCTTGTCATAGGCCTCGCCCAGCGGCATCCGCCACAGCTTCTCGCCCACCGCCTCGCCCGAGGCCGCGAGCTGCTGCGCCAGCGAATCGTCATTGGCGAACATGCCGGCATGCTCATGCCCCAGCGCGATGATGATGGCCCCCGTCAGCGTCGCCAGGTCGACCATGAAGCGCGGCTTGTAGCGCTCCCGCGCATACCAGAGCACATCGGCCAGCACGAGCCGGCCTTCCGCGTCGGTGTTGATCACCTCCACCGTCTGGCCGGAATAGGTGGTGACGACGTCGCCCGGGCGCTGCGCGGTGCCGGAGGGCATGTTCTCCACCAGCCCGACCAGCCCGACGACATTGGCCCTGGCGCGGCGGCCGGCCAGCGCGGCCATCAGCCCGATCACCGTGCCGGCGCCGGCCATGTCCCACTTCATGTCCTCCATGCCGCCGGCCGGCTTGATCGAGATGCCGCCGGTGTCGAAGGTCACGCCCTTGCCGATGAAGGCGACCGGCGCCTCGCCCTCGGCGCCGCCATTCCAGCGCATCACCACCATGCGCGGCTCCTGCGCGCTGCCCATGGCGACGCCCAGCAGCGCCCCGAAGCCGAGCTTGCGCATTTCCTTCGGCCCCAGGATCTCGACCGCGATGCCAAGCTTCTCCAGCGCCCGGCAGCGATCCGCCATCTCGGGCGGGTTCAGGATATTGGCCGGCTCGCTCACCAGGTCGCGCGAGAGGAACACGCCATCGGCGATGGCCGAGAGCTTCTGCCAGGCGCCGCGTGCCGCCTCCGGCGACGACGTCGCCAGGCTGAGGCGCACCAGCTTCGGCTTGTCCTCGGCCGATTCGCGGGTGCGGTAGCGGTCGAAGCGGTAGCTGCGCAGCCGCAGCCCGAAGGCCAGCGCCGCCGCCGCCTCCGGCGCCAGCGCCGCGGTGTCGATCACCGCCTCGGGCTCGGCGGCGATCAGCGGCCAGGCATTGCCACCGGCCGCCTCCGCCGCGCGGGCATCGACATCCCCGCTGCCGAGGCCGATCGCCACCACCCGCGACAGATGCCCGCCCGGCGCCCAGAGGGTGCAGCTCTGCCCCTTCTTGCCCTTGAAGCCCGCCGCCTCCAGCCCGCGGGCGATGGCGCCGTGGCAGGCGGCATCGGCCTCGGCGGCGAGACCCGCCAGGGAGAAGCCTTCGGCCAGCGGCAGCACCAGGGCGCCCGATTTGGGGAGGGTGGCTTTGACGAACAGGAAATCGGTCATGGCGTGTCCCGTGCTGATGCGGCCTTGGCCCCCAGCCTGTCACGGCGGCCGCAGGTTGCAAGGCCCCGGCCCGGAACAGGGTGGGCACTGTGCGGCGGCCGTGAAGCCTGGCCGGGCGCCAGCGGCGTCCCGGCAATGAAAGAAAACCGGCTCTGCAGGTTGGTGCGACACGGTGCGGCCTTGAAGCCTGGCCGAGCGCCAACGGCGCTCGGCACAGAAAGAAATATGGTAAGGGAGCGGGGAAATGACCGATCCCGAGCTTCTTGCCCTCGCCGCGCGGCTGGCCCGCAGTGCCGCCGCCGCCATCCTGACCGTCCGCCAGGCCGGCTTCGCCGTCGAGCGCAAGGAGGATTACAGCCCGGTCACCGCGGCCGACCGCCTGGCCGAGGCGGTGATCACCGAGGGGCTGCGGCAATTCGCCCCCGACATCCCGGTGGTGGCGGAGGAGGCGGTCTCGGATGGCGCGCAGCTTTCCGCCGCGCCGCGCTACTGGCTGGTGGACCCGCTGGACGGCACCCGCGAATTCGCCGCCGGAAGGGACGAGTTCACGGTCAATATCGGGCTGGTCGAGAACGGCGTGCCGAAGCTCGGCGCCGTCGCTTTGCCGGCGACGGGCGAGCTGTTCACCGGCATCGTCGGTGTCGGCGCCTGGAAGGAGGATGCCACCGGGCATCGCCGCATCCAGGCGCGGCCGGTGCCGGAGGAGGGCCTCGTGGTCATGGCCAGCCGCCACTACAAGGACGACCCGAAGCTGCCGGCCTTCCTGGAGGGGCGGAAGGTGCAGCGCATCGTGCAGATCGGCTCGGCGGTGAAGTTCTGCCGGCTGGCGGAGGGGGTGGCGGATCTCTATCCGCGCTTCGGCCGCACCATGGAATGGGACACGGCGGCGCCGGAGGCGGTGCTGGTGGCGGCCGGCGGGCGCATCGCCCGCTTCGACGGCACGCCGCTCGGCTATGGCAAGCCGGGCTGGGAGAATCCGCCCTTCCTCTGCCAGGGCGCCGCATGAGGGCTGAGACGACCGCGACCCTGCCGCCGGAGGCGGTGGAGCAGGCGGCGGCCCTGCTGCGCGCGGGTCGGCTGGTCGCCTTCCCGACCGAGACGGTCTATGGCCTCGGCGCCGATGCGCGCGACGATGCGGCGGTGGCGGCGATCTATGCCGCCAAGGGCCGGCCGCGCTTCAACCCGCTGATCAGCCATTTCCCGGAAGCCGGGGCCGCCTTCGCCGAGGTGCTGGCCGATGACCGCGCCCGCGCCCTGGCCGCCCGCTTCTGGCCGGGGCCGCTGACCCTGGTGCTGCCGCGCGCGCCGGGCAGCCGGATTTCCGAGCTGGCGGCGGCCGGGCTGCCCAGCCTGGCGGTGCGGGTGCCGGCGCACCCGCTGGCGCAGGCGCTGCTGCGCGCCGCCGGGGTGCCGGTGGTGGCGCCCTCCGCCAACCGCTCCGGCGCCGTCTCCCCCACCAGTGCCGCGCATGTGCTCGACGGGCTGTCGGGCCGCATCGCCGCGGTGCTGGATGGCGGGCCCTGCGCGGTGGGGGTCGAGAGCACGGTGCTGGACCTGACCGGCGCCGCCCCCCTGCTGCTGCGCCCGGGCGGCGTGCCGGAGGCGGCGCTGCGGGAGATGCTCGGCCCGATCGGCCGCCCGGACCCGGCGCTGGCCGAGGATGCGGCGCGCCCGGCGCCGGGCATGCTGGCCTCGCATTACGCCCCCGCCCTGCCGGTGCGGCTGGAGGCCGAGAGCGTCTCGCCACGGGAGGCGCTGCTGGCCTTCGGCCCGGCGCTGCCGGGCGCGGGGGCGGTGTGGCAGCTCAGCGAATCGGGCGACACGGTGGAGGCGGCGGCGCGGCTCTTCGCCGGGCTGCGCTGGCTGGATGCCGAGGGGCAGCGCCTGGGCCTGACCGGCATCGCGGCGATGCCGGTCCCGGAGGCGGGGCTGGGTGCCGCGATCCGCGACCGGCTGGCCCGCGCCGCCGCGCCGCGCGGCTGAGGCGCGGCCCGGCCGTGACGCTTCTGTGCGTGCGCTCGCGCCCGGCGCTGACCCTGGCCCTGGCCCTGGCCATGGCCTTGGCGCTGTCCGGCTGCGGCGGCGCGCCCGGCCTGCTGCCCTCGACCCCGCCTTTGCCCGGCCCGGCGCCGGCCCTGGCCCAGCCGCCGGCGCCGCTGCCCATCCCGGCCCCGGCCCCGCCCCTGCCCCGCCCCGCCCTGGGCACCGCGCCCGGCGCGCCCTTCCTGGCGCTGCTGCGGGCCGGGGCGCCGGGCTGCATCGCCACCGGCAGCGCCGTGCATCTGGGGCGCGGCGCCTTCGTCACCGCCGCCCATCTGGTCGATGGCAGCCAGGCGGTTTTGCGCCATTGCGCCGAGGCCAGCGCCAGCCCGCGGCTGCGGCTGGACGGGCAGGAGCAGCCGGCGCGGCTGCTGCGCCTGGGCCAGGCGGATTGGGGCGGCAGCCTGCCCGGCACCTTCTATCGCGGCGGGCAGGATGCGGCGCTGCTGCAGGCCCCGGCGCTCGCCGGCGCGCCTTCCCTGCCGCTCTGCGCCGCGGGGCCGGTGCCGGGGCAGCCCGTGCGGCTGGTCACCGCGCTGCGCGACATGCCGGCCGAGATCGCCGGGCTGATGCGCGAGGCCGATCCGCGCCATGGCGGCTATGCCGAGCTGGCGCTGCGCATGGAGCCGGGCGAATCCGGCGGCGCCGTGCTGGCCTCGGGCCCGGCGGGCGAATGCCTGCTGGGCCTGGTCAGCCACCGGGAGGATGCGGCCTCCGGCCTGTCGCGCACCCGCATCGTGCCGGCCGACACGCTGCGCGGCTTCGTCGGCCGGCTGCCCTGAGGCGGCGGGGCGGGCCGCCCCGAGCCGAAAGAATCTTGGCGGGGGGGCGGGGGCGGCCTACATGCAGCGCGGCCTGCCCCGCCGCCCGGCGCCTCCAAGCGGAGCCGCCCCCGCGGCCTGCCAGAGGTGACCCCTGACCGCATGACCCGTCTCGATCGCTACCTGTTCCGCCAGCTCGGCATCGGGCTGCTGGCCGTGACCATCGGCCTCGCCGCCCTGGTCTGGCTGACGCAGAGCCTGCGCTTCATCGAGCTGGTGCTGGACCGGGGCCTTTCGCTCGCCGTCTTCGTCGAGCTGACCGGGCTGCTGCTGCCGAGCTTCTTCGCCGTGATCCTGCCGATCACCACCTTCGTGGTGACGCTGTTCAGCTATGTGCGGCTGAATGGCGACCGCGAGCTGGTGGTGATGCGCGCCGCCGGCCTGTCGGACTGGCAGCTGGCCCGCCCGGCGCTGATGATCGCGACGCTGGCCACCGGCCTCTGCCTGTTCCTGCAGCTCTGGCTGGTGCCGGTCAGCCACGCCGCCTTCCGCAGCTGGCAGTTCGAGATCCGCAACGAGATGGCGGCGATCCTGCTGCAGGAGGGGGTGTTCTCCTCGCTCGGCGACGACCTGACCGTCTATGCCCGCCGGCGCGAGGCGGATGGCACGCTGCGCGGCATCCTGGTGCACGACATGCGCGAGCCGGGCACGCCGGTGACCATCATGGCGCAGGAGGGGCGGCTGGTCTCCACCCCGGCCGGCCCGCGCGTCATCCTGCTGAACGGCCAGCGCGAGCAGCTGGAGCCGGCGACGGCGACCCATCCGGCGCGGCTCTCCGTGCTGTCCTTCGCCGAGAACAGCGTCGACCTCGCCTCCTCCTCGCGCAGCCCGGTCGAGATGTCGCGCAACCGCGATTCGCGGGAGCGCTTCGTGCCCGAGCTGCTGCACCCCGACCCGGCGGAGAACCTGCCGGAGCGCGACATCCGCAAATTCCGCGCCGAGGGGCATCAGCGCCTCTCATCCCCCTTCACCGCGCTGTCCATGGCGATGGTCGGGCTGGCGGTGGCGCTGGCCAGCGGCTTCCGCCGGCATGGCGACTGGCGGCCGGCGGCGCTCGGCGTCGCGCTGGTGGTGGCGCTGCTGGCCCTCGGCCTGGCCGTCGGCAATCTGGCGGCGCGCGACAATCGCTATGTGCCGCTGATCTGGCTGCACGCGCTGGGCCCGGCGCTGGGCGCCGCCTGGGTGCTGTCCGGCATGCCCGGCTGGCCCAAGGGAAGGCCGCAGCCCCCGGCGGCGGAGGCGGGCTGAGCCATGGCCTTCTCCTACACCCTCTCCGCCTATATCGCGCGGCGCTTCGCCTTCATGGCGCTGGCCATGGTGGCGGCGCTGGCCTGCCTGGTGGCGCTGTTCGACTTCATCGAGCTGCTGCGCCGCGCCGCCACCCGCGCCGATGCCGGCTTCGCCCTGGTGGCCAGCATCGCGGCGCTGCGGCTGCCCTATGTGGTGCTGCAGATCCTGCCGTTTGCCGTGCTGCTGGGCGGCATCGTCGCCTTCTGGCGGCTGTCGCGCTCCTCCGAGCTGGTGGTGGCGCGCGCCGCCGGCATCTCGGCCTGGAGCTTCCTGATGGGCCCGGTGCTGGTGGCGCTGGCCATGGGCACGCTGGCCATCACCGTGGTCTCGCCGCTCTCGGCGGCGATGATGGCGCGGGCCGAGCGGCTGGACGCCACCTATCTGCGCAACGCCACCGGCCTGTCCTCGCTGGCCGGCGGCAAGCTCTGGCTGCGCCAGGCGGATGACGCGGTGGAGCCGGATGGCGTCGCCATCCTGGCCGGGGTGCCCGAGGTCAGCCGGGAGGGTTTCCTGCTGCGCAACGCCTCGCTCTGGCGGCTCTCGGCCACCGACCGGCCGATCGGCCGGGCCGAGGCGCCGGTGGCGCGGCTGGAACAGGGCGCCTGGGTGCTGCAGGACGCGGTGAGCTTCGGCCGCGACCGCCAGCCCATGCCCGCCGCCACGCTGCGCCTGCCCACCAGCCTGACGCCGGACCGCATCGAGGAGACCTTCGCCAGCCCCGACACCCTGTCCTTCTGGGCGCTGCCGGGCTTCATCGCGGTGCTGGAAAGCGCCGGCTTCTCCGCCGTGCGGCACCGGCTGACCTTCCACTCCCTGCTCTCCCTGCCGCTGCTGGCCGCCGCCATGGCGCTGCTGGCCGCCGGCTTCTCGATGCGGCAGTCGCGCCGCGGCGGGGTGGGGCGCATGCTCGGCCTCGGCATCGCCGCCGGCTTCGCGCTGTTCCTGCTCGACAAGGTGGCCGAGGAATTCGGCCAGGCCGGCACCCTGCCGGTGGCGCTGGCGGCCTGGGCGCCCTCGGTCGCCGGGCTGCTGCTGGCGCTCACCCTGCTGCTCTACACCGAGGATGGCTGAGCCCGGGCGGGGGCCCGGACCGGCTTTCAGACGGCATCTGCAGACGCCCGGGGATCCCCTTCCCCGGGCGTCTTTTTTCGGACTGGAGCACGGGTGATCGCGCCGCCGCGCCAAGCCTCTCGCCGTGCCGCTGGGAAGCCGCTATGGAAGCGGCATGGATCGAGCCATGCGCGAAGCCGGGAAGCGCCCGGCGCGGCAGCGCCGGGGCAGCGCCCCGGGTCAGACTCCGGGCCAGCCTGTGACCGCGCGGGACACCGCGCTGCGCTTCCTGCGCGACGCCGCGCCGGGGCTGCCGCCGGATTCGCGGCCCCGACGCCCGCTCGGCTGGCGCGCCCTGCTGCTGGGCAGCGCCACCCTGCTCGGCGCCACGCTGCCGCTGCAGCAGGCGCCGGCGCAGAGCCCGGCGCACCGCCCGGCGGCCTCGGCGCCGACCCGCACCGCGCCGCCGCCACGGCCCGACGCCCCGGCCCCGGCCCCGGCCCCGGGCGCCAACCCGGCCGCGGCGACGCCGCAGAGCGGCAACAACGCGCCCGTCACCTTCACCGCCGAGCAGGTGGAATACGACCAGGAGCGCAACCTGGTCACCGCCAGCGGCGCGGTGGAGGCCTGGCAGAATGAGCGCATCCTGCGCGCCGACCGCTTCACCTTCGACCGCAACACCGGCATCGCGACCGCCGAGGGCAATGTCCAGCTGCTGGAGGCCGACGGCCAGGTGCTGTTCGCCGACCGCGCCGAGCTGTCGGGCAATATGCGCGACGGCGTGGTGGAGGGGCTGAAGGCGCGGCTGGCGCAGAATGGCCGGCTGGTGGCCAATGGCGCGCGCCGCACCAATGGCACCATCCTCGACATGTCGCGGGTGCTCTACTCCTCCTGCGATCTCTGCGCCGAGGATCCGGAGGCGCCGCCGCTGTGGCAGCTGCGCGCCCGGCTGGCGACCCAGGACCAGGAGGAGAAGCGGCTGCGCTACCGCGACGCCTCGCTGATGCTGGGCGGCGTGCCGGTGCTCTACACGCCCTACCTGTCGCACCCGGATCCCTCGGTGCCGCGGCAATCGGGCTTCCTGACGCCGAGCTTCGGCACATCGAGCTTCCTCGGCGGCTTCGTCGAGCTGCCCTATTACTGGGCGATCGACGGGACCCAGGACCTGACGCTGACGCCGACGCTGTCGACCAAGCAGGACCCGGCGCTCGGCCTCGCCTATCGCCGCCGCTTCAATGCCGGCGAGATCGAGGCCAGCGGCTCGGTCGGCCAGCGCGGCGGCTCGCGCGGCGAGGACGGGCTCGGCGCCCATATCTTCAGCCGCGGCCAGTTCGCGCTGGATGAGAACTGGCGCACCGGCTTCAACCTGAACCGCGCCAGCAGCGAGACCTATCTGCGCGCCTGGCGCTATCCGGCGCCGCGCCAGCTGCCCTCCGACGCCTATCTCGAGGGGTTCTGGGGCAGCGACACCTATGCCCGCATCGATGGCCGCGCCTATCAGGGCCTGTCGGAGGTGGACGATACCGGGCAGATCCCGGTGGTGCTGCCCAACCTCTATGCCGACCACGCCTTCCGGCGCGACCGGCTGGGCGGCTACATGACGGCCGATGTCTCCGCCTTCTCGCTGTATCGCGACCAGGGCACCGACACCCGCCGCATCGCCAGCCGCTTCACCTATGAGCTGCCGCGCATCGACGCCTATGGCCAGGTCTGGACCTTCCGCGCCCAGGGCGACGTGATCAGCCGCTGGGTCGACGATCTCGACCGCGCGCCGAACTTCGCCAATCGCGGCACCGCCACCGACGCCAATGGCAATGTCCGGGTGGCGCTGGACTGGCGCCTGCCGATGACGCGCAGCGCCGGCGCCTATGGCACCCAGCTGATCGAGCCGCGGGTGCAGCTGGTCACCGGCCCCTCCACCGGCCGGCAGACCCTGGTCGCCAATGAGGACAGCCTGGATTTCGAGTTCACCGACGCCAACCTGTTCGCGCTGAACCGCTTCCCCGGCCGCGACCGGCAGGAGGGCGGCACCCGCATGGACACCGCCTTCCGCGGCGCCTGGATGTTCCCCAATGGCGGGCGGGTCGAGGGGCTGGTCGGCCGCTCCTTCCGCGCCAGCGACGAGAGCGTGTTCGAGGAGGGCTCGGGCCTCGAGGACCGCTCCTCCGACTGGGTGGCGCGCACCAGCTTCTCGCCGGTGCCCTGGCTGGACCTGACCGCCCGCGCCCGGCTGGACAAGGAGGACTTCTCCGCCCGGCTGGTCGAGACCCGGGCGCAGGTCGGGCTCGGCCCGGTCAGCGTCGGCGCCGGCTATCTCTACACCCTGCCCTCCTCGGCGCTGATCTCGCCGCGCGAGCGGCGCGAGGTGTCGGGCAATGTCCAGGCGCAGATCGGCCGCTACTGGCGCACCGGCGCCTATGGCCGCTACGACCTCGAGCTGGAGCGCGGCGTGGCCGCCGGCGTCAACCTCACCTATGAGGATGAGTGCCTGATCTTCGACACCCGCTTCGCCCGCACCTATGCGGAGCCGAGCGACCGCGCGAACTACTACCCCTCCTCCACCGTCCTGCTGTTCCGCGTCTCCTTCAAGACGGTGGGCGATTTCGGCTTCCGCGCGATCTGACCCGGCGCCGCCCCGCCGCCTCCCCTGGTTTTGGGGGCTGGCGGAGGCGGCCCGCACGGCCTAGGAAAACCGCCATGCGACGTGCCACCGCCCCCGACCGAGCCCGAACCCGCCTGACCAGCCCCGGCCCGCGCCTTGGCTGCGTGCTGGCGCTGCCCCTGGCTCTGGCGATGGCGCCGCTGGCCCTGCCGGGCACGGCGCTGGCCCAGGCGCCGCGCGGCGGCGCGCCGGCCGCCGGCGCCGCCCCCTCCCAGGTCAACAGCATCGTCGCCGTGGTCAATGGCGACGTGGTCACCGCCGGCGAGGTCGCCGGCCGCGCCCGGCTCTTCGCGCTGAATGCCGGCATGGGCCCGGCCCCCGATGTGGTGCAGCGGCTGCGCCCGCAGGTCACCCGCCTGCTGGTCGATGAGCGGCTGCGCATGCAGGAGGTGCAGCGCCGCGGCATCCCC
Source organism: Pseudoroseomonas cervicalis (assembly GCF_030818485.1). NCBI lineage: Bacteria > Pseudomonadati > Pseudomonadota > Alphaproteobacteria > Acetobacterales > Roseomonadaceae > Roseomonas > Teichococcus cervicalis. The sequence goes on from NZ_JAUTAJ010000004.1 coordinate 2,474,118, forward strand.
GTCCCCGATGAGGACGTGGCCGAGGCGGTGAAGGAGATCGAGTCGCGCAACGGCCTGCCGCCCGGCGGACTGGTGGGGCAGCTGCGCGCCTCGGGCATCCCGCCGCGCGCCCTGTTCGACCAGATCCGCAACCAGATCGGCTGGTCCCGCCTGGTGCGCGCCCAGCTCGGCCAGCAGGCGCAGATCTCGCCCGCCGAGGTCGCCGAATTCGTCGCCGCCCACAAGGCGCGCACCGGCCAGCCGGAATACCTGGTCTCGGAGATCTTCATCCCGGTCGACGATCCGGGCGCCGAGCCCGAGGTGCGCCGCTTCGTCGAGGATGTGGTCAGCCAGCTGCGCCGCGGCGTGCCCTTCCCCGCCGCCGCCACCCAGTTCAGCCAGAGCCAGACGGCGCTGCAGGGCGGCGATATGGGCTGGGTGCGGGGCGAGGAATTCGACCCCGCCGTGGCCGGCATCCTGGAGCGCATGCCGCCGGGCGCCATCGCCAACCCGCAGCGCGTGCCGGGCGGCTTCCAGATCATCGCGCTGCGCCAGAAGCGCGAGACGGGGCGCGAGCTCGCCACCATGGTGACGCTGCGCCAGGCCTTCCTGGGCTTCACCAGCGCGCTCGACCCGCAGAACCCGACGCAGCAGCAGATCCAGGTGCTGGAGCGCGCGCGCGGCCTGCAGGGGCAGAGCTGCCAGGCGGTGGAGGCCGCGGCGCGCGGCAGCAGCCGCCCGGCCGATCCGGGCGGGCCGCTGCCGCTCGAGCAGATGCAGCCGCCGCAGCTGCGCAGCATCGTCGCCAGCCTGCAGGTGAACCGCGCCAGCCAGCCGCTGGTGACGCCGGATGGCATCCTGGTGCTCGCCGTCTGCTCGCGCGAGACCCGCAACCTGGCCGAGCTGACGCCCGACCAGGCGCGGGTGCAGATCCTGCGCGACCGCATCGAGCTGGCCTCCCGCCAGCTGCAGCGCGATTTGCGCCGCCGCGCGCAGATCGACATGCGCAGCTGAGGCGGCCATTCCGCCCATCCTTCCCTCGCTGGCCGAGACGGTCGCGAAGCACGGGCTGGCCGCGCGCAAGGCGCTCGGCCAGCACTTCCTGCTCGATGCCACGCTCTGCGCCCGCATCGCCTCCATCGCCGCCCCGCTGGAGGGCCGCCAGGTGCTGGAGATCGGCCCCGGCCCGGGCGGGCTGACCCGCGCCCTGCTGGACAGCCCGGCAGCCCATGTGACGGCCGTCGAGCTGGACCGCCGCGCCATCGCCGCGCTGGAGGAACTCTCCGCCGCCTATCCGGGCCGGCTCTCCATCGTCGAGGGCGATGCGCTGCGCATCGATGCCGCGACGCTGCTGCCGGCGCCGCGCCGCATCGTCGCCAACCTGCCCTACAATGTCGGCACCGCGCTCCTGATCGGCTGGCTGCACCGCGCCGAGCTGTTCGAGAGCATGACGCTGATGTTCCAGCAGGAGGTGGCGGAGCGCATCACGGCCGCACCCGATACGGAGCATTACGGCCGCCTGGCGGTGCTGTCGCAATGGCGCTGCCAGTGCCGCATGACGCTGCGCCTGCCGCCCGGCGCCTTCTCGCCGCCGCCCAAGGTGTGGTCGGCCATCGTGCATCTGGTGCCGCATCCGGAGGTGCCCGACCCGGCGCTGATGGCGGCGCTGGAGCGGGTGACCGCCGCCGCCTTCGGCCAGCGCCGCAAGATGCTGCGCTCCTCCCTCAAGACGCTGGGCAGGCCCGAGGCGATGCTGGAGGCGGCCGGCATCGAGGCGACGCGCCGGGCCGAGACGCTGAGCGTCGCCGAGTTCGAGCGCCTCGCCAGCCTGCTGCTGGCGCAGGAGCGCGAGGCCGCCGCCGGCTGAGGCGGCGCGGAACCGGGGCCGGCCGCGCCGCGCTCGATCCGGGCCGGCGGCGCCGGTGCTCCATCAGAACCCGCTGCGCCGACACTCACTCAGGGCCGGCTGCGCCGACACTCACTCAGGGCCGGCTGCGCCGGCGGGGCCTCAGAAATTCCGGCTGCGATACTCGGTGCTGCGCAGCATGGTGCGGCGCATCTCGGCCACGCTGCGCTTGCCCACCACCTGCTCGTAGATGTGCTCGCCCTCCGGCGCCCGGTCCAGCAGCAGCCGGTACAGGGCGGTGACGTCCTCGCGCTCCAGCACCCGGTCCATGTCCCAGTGGCGCGCCGCGTAGCGCTCCAGGAAGCCCGGGAACTCCTTCTCGCGGAAGCGGCGGAAATGCGCCTGGTGCATCGCGACGATGCGCCCCAGCAGCTTCGCCTCCACCGGCTCGATCGGCAGGTCGCCGCGCTCGGCCGGCACCATCCGGTCATAGCCCATCTCGCGGAAGCGCTTCTCGTTGAAGGAGGCGCCCTTCTCGCCGATGTAGCGGGCGAAGCAGGTATCGGTCATCACCCGCGCATAGCCCAGCCGCGCCGCCGCCAGCGCCTTCAGCGCATCCTGCGAGGATTTGTCGATCGCCATCTCCTGCCCCTCCAGCCAGCGATAGACCGCCAGGTGGTTGCGGTTCGGATAGTCGGTGCGGTCGATGATGGCGTAATAGGGGGCCAGCCACTCGGCCATGCGCCGCCAGGCGTCGCGCCGCAGCCCGAAGCCCCAGTGATGGTCGAGCGGCATCAGATTGACCCGGTCCGGCCGGGTGGTGACGCGGTGGTCGCCATAGGCGGCGAAATAGGCCACCTCCGGATGCGGGGCGAGCGCCTCGCGCAGCCGCTCCATCATCAGCAGATAGGCCGGGCCGAGTTCAAGATCGTCCTCGAAGAAATAGGCCAGCGGCGCGTCCAGCGCCTCGAAGGCCAGGCGCTCGCCACGGCGGATATTGCCGGCGATGCCGAGATTCTCCGGGCTTGCCACCACCTGCCCCTGCGGGAAGACGCTGCGGAAGGCGGTGACGCTCTCCGCCATCGCCTCGTCCTGCGCGTAGCGCACGCCGGAGCGGCGGGAGACGGCGCCATCCTGCAGCAGGAAGATGCGCCGCTCATCCAGCGCCACGCCCTGCTGCGCCTTCAGCGAGCGGCAGAAGCGCTGCAGATAGGGCCCGCGGTCGAAGGCGAAGATGATGATCGGCACCTCGATGGCGCGCACGCTTCCGCTCATCCGGCTCAATCCCCCGCCCTGCTGCCCTGCCTAGCTAGCCGCAGCGCGGCAGGCCGGCAAATGTCCCGGCCCGTTGCCCAACCGCAACGTGATCGCGCCCCGCCCTGGCGTCTCAGCCCTCGCCCTTCGTGTCTCCGCGCTGCATCTCCAGCGCCCGGGCATAGACCTGCTTGCGCGGCAGGCCGGTGGCGGCGGCGACCATGGCGGCGGCGTCGCGCAGGCTCTGGCCGGCCGCCAGCGCCGCCTGCAGCTGCGCATCCAGCCCCGCCTCGGCCTCCGGCGCCGCATCGCCGGGCGGGCCCACCAGCAGCACGATCTCGCCGCGCGCCGGCTGTTCGGCGTAATGCGCGGCAAGCTCGGCCAGGCTGCCGCGCCGCACCTCCTCGAAGCGCTTGGTCAGCTCCCGCGCCACCGCCGCCGGCCGGTCGGGGCCGAGCAGCCCGGCCATCGCCGCCAGCGTCTCGGCCAGGCGGTGCGGCGCCTCGTAGAAGATCAGCGTGGCCTGCAGCCCGGCCCGCTCCATGGCGCGGAAGCGCGCCAGCTCGGCCGCCCGCGCCGCCTCGCGCGGGGGCAGGAAGCCGTGGAACAGGAAGGGGTGCGGCGGCAGGCCGGACAGCGTCAGCGCCATCACCGCCGCATTCGCCCCCGGCACGGCGGACACCGTGATGCCGGCGGCGATCGCCGCCCGCACCAGCCGGTAGCCGGGATCGCTCATCAGCGGCGTGCCTGCATCCGAAACCAGGGCGAAGCGTTGCCCTTCCGCCATCCGCGCGATCAGGCGCGGGGTCGCCGCATCCTCGTTGTGTTCGTGCAGGGGCAGAAGACTCACCGAAACGCCATGTCGCGTCAGCAGCGGGGCGGTTACTCTGGTGTCCTCGCACAGCACCGCATCCGCCGCGCGCAGCACGGCGAGGGCGCGCGGCGCGAGGTCGCCGAGATTGCCGATCGGCGTCGCCACCAGGGTCAGGCCGGGCGCCCCACCCGGAGGAGGAGAGGTTTCACGTGTCGTCTCGTTGGTTTCAGGCTCATCCGGCTGCACTGGTTGGAACTCTCCCCAAGGCCCGGCGGTCGCTGGCCGGCTCTGCGCTGATCGCTGCCCTTGTGGCGCTGTCGGCCTGCGCGCCGCAAGCCTCCGGCCCCTCCTACGCCCCGCAGCCCATGGCCGGCGGCTATGCCGAGCCGGTGCCGCAGCGCGCCAGGGTGGGGCTGCTGCTGCCGCTCTCGGGGCAGAACGCGGCGCTCGGCCAGTCGCTGATGAACGCGGCGCAGCTGGCGCTGTTCGAGCAGGGCGCGCCCGGCTTCGAATTCGTCCCGCGCGACACCAACGGCACCCCCGCCGGTGCCGCCGCCGCGGCCCGCCAGGCGATCGAGGGCGGCGCCCGCGTGCTGGTGGGGCCCCTGACGGCGCAGGAGACGGCGGCCGTCGCCATCCCCGCCCGCGCCGCCGGCATCCCCGTCCTGCCCTTCACCAACGACGCCAACCAGGCGGCGCAGCTGGTCTGGCCGCTCGGCATCACCCCCGTGCAGCAGGTCCGCCGCCTGGTCGCCGCCGGCCAGGCCCAGGGCGTGCAGCGCTTCGCCCTCGCCGCCCCCGATGGGGCGCTCGGCCGGCAGATGGCCAGCGCGCTGCGCAGCGCGGCCAGCGAGCTGAACCTGCCGCAGCCGCTGATCGAGTTCTATCCCGGCGCCGCCCAGCCCGGCCTGGTCGCCCGCGATGTCGCCCAGAAGCTGGCGCTGACCGCCGAGAGCCCCGAGGCGCAGCGCCCCGGCATGCTGATCCTGGGCGAGAGCGGTGCCCGGGCGCGCGACATGGCGGCCGGCCTCGCCGCGGCCGGGGTCGCCATGCCGCCGCTGCGCCTGGCCGGCCATGCGCTGTGGGGCCAGGATGAGGGCATGGGCCAGCAGGCGGCCCTCGCCGGCGCCTGGTTCCCGGGGCCCGACCCGGCGGCGCGCAGCGCCTTCGAGAGCCGCTACGAGACCGCCTTCGGCGAGAAGCCGGCGCGCATCGTGGGCGTCGCCTATGACGCCGCCGCCATCGCCGCCCGCGCCATGCGCGACGGCTCCGGCCAGGTGCCGGTGGGCGAGGTCATCATCGGCGCCGATGGCGCGCTGCGGCTGAACCCGGGCGGCCAGGTGCAGCGCGGCCTGGCGGTCTACGCCATCGCCCCGGGCGCCGCGCCGGGTGTCGTCGCCCCGGCCGAGCTGCCGGGCAGCGTCGGCTACTGATCCGGCGGGAGGGCGTCCCGCGCCCTCCCCCACCCTTCCCCCTCCTCCTTTCCCCCCTCCTCCTTCACTGGGGCCCCCCGCCCCTCTCTGGATGCGCGTCATGGATGAGGAAAGGCCGGCGACCGGGCGCTGGCTGCGTTCGGCGGCGCTGATCGGCGGCGTGCCGATGGCGGTGCTGCTGCTGCTGGGCCTGACCGGCCAGGCCGAGGCCGGGCCGCTGCTGCTGGCGCTGCTGGTCACCGGCGCCGCCGCGCTCGCCGTCGCCCGGCTCTGGCTCGGCAACCTCGCCCGGCTCTCCGCCGTGCTGAAGCGCGCCGCCGAGGGCCAGGGCGAATGGCCGGAGGCGCGCCAGCCCCTGCTGCCCGCCATGGCCGAGGTCTCCGATGGTGTCGCCCGCCTGGCCCGCAGCCTGGCCGAGCGCGGCGAGGAGGTCGGCCGCATGAAGCGCGCCGACGCCGCCATCCTGGAGGCCCTGCCCGACCCGCTGCTGGTCCTCGGCGCCGACCGCGCGGCTTTGCGCGCCAATGCCGCGGCGCGCGCCTTGTTCGGCGCGCGAGCCACCGATTCCGGGCCGCTCGCCGGCGATGTCGCGGCGCTGCTGCGCCACCCGGCGCTGGCCGGCGCCGTCGACCGCGCCCTGGCCGAGGGCCAGCGGCAGACCGCCGATCTGGTGCTGCCCGTGCCCGTCCCGCGCGAGCTGGTGGTGCAGGTCATCCCGCTCGACCCGCCGCTGGCCGATGGCGGGCGGCTGGTCGTGCTGCTCTCCGACCGCACGCGGGAGCGCGCGGTGGAGCGCATGCGGGCCGATTTCGTCACCAATGCCAGCCATGAGCTGCGCACGCCGCTGGCCAGCATCATGGGCTTCATCGAGACGCTGCGCGGCCCGGCCCGCGACGACCCGGACGCCCAGGCCCACTTCCTCGGCATCATGGCCGAGCAGTCGGAGCGCATGCGCCGGCTGATCGAGGGGCTGCTCGGCCTCTCCCGCATCGAGCTGGCCGAGCATCAGGCGCCGACCGAGCGGGTCGACCTCGCTGCCCTGGCGCGGCGGGAGGCGGAGGCCATGGCGCCGATCCTGGCCGCCCGCGACGTCCGCCTCGCACCCGAGCTGGAGGAGGGCGCCACCGCCGCCCCCGCCGATGCCGAGCAGCTGGCCCAGGTGATCCGCAATCTGCTGGAGAACGCGGTGCGCCATGGGCGGGAGGGCGGCACGGTGCGGCTCTGCGTCGCCCGCACCGGCAATCCGCGCCCCGGCATCGTGCTCAGCGTCACCGATGACGGGCCGGGCATCGCCCGCGAGCACATCCCGCGCCTGACCGAACGCTTCTACCGCGTCGATAAGGCGCGCAACCGCAAGGATGGCGGCACCGGCCTCGGCCTCGCCATCGTCAAGCACATCGTCAACCGGCATCGCGGCCAGCTGCTGATCGAGAGCCAGGAAGGGGCGGGGGCCACCTTCAAGGTGTGGCTGCCGGCGGAATGAAGGGAAGAATCCGGGGGGACAGGGTCCCCCCGGACCCCGCCTTCAGTGGGCCTTCTGGCGGCGGCGGGGCGCTGCGAACTCCTGGCCGAGCATGGCCTGCACGCGGCCCTCGGCGCCGCGCATCAGCTGCGGGATCACCGCCGCCTCGGGCAGGTTCTTCCAGTACTTCTTGGGCATCTCGGCCTTCATCGCCTCGGGCTTCAGCCGCGCCGGGTTGAAGATGCTGGCGAAATAGATCCGCCAGAGATCCTCCGCCGCATCCTCGGCGGGGGCGTCCTCGCGGCGGGCGCCGGGGGCGAACACCACGGCCTCGCCATCCCAATGCGCACAGCGCCGCGGCGTCAGGATCGACCAGCGCAGCGCGGCGAAACGCCGCTGGAAGAAGCCGGCCTCCGCCTCGACGATATGATGCTCCGGCTCGAACCAGGCGACGCTGCGCGGGCCGGCCTCCGTCTCCACCTCGCGGAAGCGCAGGAAGGCATGCATCTTGTGCGCGTCCCGCCGCACCGCCCGCGCCATCGCCGACAGCCGCGCCAGCCGCGCATCCGTGGGATCGCGCAGCAGCGCCGGCCGCGCCCGCCCGGCCCAGAACAGCGCATAGGCCAGCGCGAAACGCTCCGGGTCCGCATGCAGCAGGGCGCGCTCCACCAGCTCCAGCACCGGGCGCGGCACGGCGAGCGGAGAGGACGCCGCCGGCAGCGCGGGCGGCGCGCCATCGAACAGGCCGGGCGCCTCGCCGGGCAGGCGCCAGGCCACATCCTCGGGCCGGATGCCGGCGGCCAGCAGCCCGCGCGCCGCCCGCCGCCACCCCGCCACATCGGCCGGGCCGTCCAGTTGCACGGGGATCACAGGGCGAGCGCCAGCTGCGCCGGCCGCGCCGCGGCGGCGAAGGCGCTGCCCGGCCGCAGCTGCTGCCGCAGCAGGGCGGAATCGATCTGCCCCGGCGGCGGCCGGTGGTCCGGCGCCAGCAGGAAGGGCGCCACCTTGCGCAGCGGCACCCGCAGCCGCGCCAGATCCGTCAGCCGGACCGCCCCCGCCCCGCGCGCCGCCAGGATGCGGTCGACATTGCGCGCGCCGAGCCCCGGCACCCGCAGCAATTCCTCCCGCCCCGCCCGGTTGAGGTCGAGCGGGAAGATCGCCCGGTGCTTCAGCGCCCAGGCCAGCTTGGGATCGATCTCCAGATCCAGCATGCCGCCCTCCCCGCCCGAGAGAATCTCCTCCGTGCCGAAGCCGTAGAAGCGCAGCAGCCAGTCGGCCTGGTACAGCCGGTGCTCCCGCAGCAAGGGCGGCGCCTGCGGCGGCAGGGCGGAGGAGGCGTCCGGGATCGGCGAATAGGCCGAGTAGTAGACGCGCCGCAGCTTGTAGCGCCCATACAGCGTGGCGCCGGTGGTCAGGATGCGGCGATCGTCGCTGTCATCGGCGCCGACGATCATCTGGGTGGATTGCCCGGCGGGGGCGAAGCGCGGCGGCTGGGCGCGGCGGGCGCTGCGCTTGGCCTCCTTCGCCTCCTCGATGCCGCTGGCCAGCAGCCGCATGGCGCCACCGATGGCGGGCGGGCGCTTCTCCGGCGCCAGGCGTTGCAGGCTGCGCTCCTGCGGCAGCTCGATATTGATCGACAGCCTATCGGCCCAGCGCCCGGCCTCGGCCAGCAATTCCGGCGCCGCCTCGGGGATGGATTTCAGGTGGATATAGCCGAGGAAGCCATGCGCCTCGCGCAGTGTGCGGGCGACGCGCACCAGCTGCTCCATCGTGTAGTCGGGCGAGCGGATGATGCCGGAGCTGAGAAAAAGCCCCTCGATATAGTTGCGCCGGTAGAAGGCCAGGGTCAGCCGGACCAGCTCGTCCACCGTGAAGCGGGCGCGCGGCACGTTGGAGGTGGCGCGGTTGATGCAATAGGCGCAGTCGAACACGCAGGCATTGGTCAGCAATACCTTCAGCAGCGAGATGCAGCGCCCATCCGGCGCATAGGCGTGGCAGATGCCCATGCCCTCGGTGCTGCCGAGCCCCCCCGCCCGCGAATCGCGTTTCTCGGTGCCGGAGGAGGCGCAGGAGGCATCGTATTTGGCGGCATCGGCCAGCAGGGCGAGCTTGGCGCGCAGATCCATGGCACAGGCAATCCCGGAACTATGTTCCTCATATGTTCTATCAATGCCGAAACCAGCAAGGGCCCGCCCGGAAGGTTTCTGAATCACGAATTATTGACATAAAAATTTCCCGTGAGCCGATACGTTGCGAAATCGAATAGAAATCGCAAAGGATGCGGCGCATGCGGCCTGCTGCCCTTGGGCTCACTGGCCTCGGCTTGCTGTGGCTTGGCGGCTGCGATCAGCGGAATTTCGGCCATGTCGCCACCCTGGCGACCGAGGCGGAAACCCGCCTGGCCGTCGTCTCGCGCCCCGCCCAGGCACCGGCCGCTGGCCTGTCCGCCGTTCCGGCACAGATCACCTGCCTGGAGCCGAGCCCGGATGTGGCGAAGGCGCTGTCCACCAGCCACCAGGCCAGCGCCTCGGCGCAGCTCGACGCCACGCCGCCGCAATGGCAGAGCCCGGCCTCCCTCGCCGCCGCGGCCAGCGCCTCGCGCGCGCGGAGCGAGGCGATGGCCCAGCTGACCGAGCGCATGGCCACCATCCAGCTGCTGCGCGACGGGCTGTACCGGGCCTGCGAGGCCTATGCCAATGGCGCGGTGGGGCCGATCAGCTACGCGCTGATCCTTTCCCGCTACGGCGACACCATGGTCACCCTGCTGGGCGCCGAGACCGCCGCCGGCGCCTTCGGCCGTGCCATGGCCGGCATTGGCGGGGCCGCCCAGGGCGATGCCCTGGCCGGCAGCGCGGCCGTGGACAAGGCCGCGCTGGAGCAGGCGGAGACCCGGCTGCGCGAGGCCAGCGGGAAACTGTCGGAAGCCCAGGACGCCCTGAACCTGATGGCTCCGGACGCGCCCGGTCGCCAGGGCCAGATCGACCTCGTGGCCACGCTGAAGCGGCAGGAGGAGGACGCCCGGCGCGCCGTCGGCGCGGCGCGCGAGACGGCGACCCGCAGCACCGCGCGCGCTACGGTACAGCCCGGCGGTGCCATCCACGGCCGCTCGGGCTCGCCATCGGAGAGCGTGGCCCAGCACATCGCGGCGATGCAGAAGACCTATATGGAGGTGCCGCATCTGCCGCCCCTGCTGGTGGCCTGCGTCACGGCGCTCAGCACCTCGGCCATGGTGTTGCCGGCGAGGGAGGGCGCCCCGGCCGCGGCGGAGCAGTCCCGCTTCCGGGCCCTATGCGACACCCAGCCCGATGGCCGGCCGGGCCTGCTGATGCAGATCGTACAGGCCGCGATCACGCTGACCCAGGAGGAGGCCGCCAGCCGGCACAGGGTGGCCGAGAGGCAGGCCGGGCTCGAAGACCCGCCGCCGGGACGGCAGCCCCCCTCCGGGAGGCGGCCATGAACGCTGCCATCAGCGGCGGGGCCGCGCCCGGCGGCGCCAGCGAAGACGCCTCCGGCCACAACATCCATGTCGACCGCCAGAAGGCCCTGGCCGAGGAATATGCCGCGATCTGGGGCAGGGAGGCGCCGAAGGACTGGCCCGCCTATCTGGACGCCATGTATGACGCCGCGCCCGCCGCCCTGTGCCTGTCGGGGGGCGGCATCCGCAGCGCGGCCTTTTCGATCGGGGTTCTCCAGGGCCTGGCGCGGCGCGGGCTGCTGGCGCAGTTCCACTATCTCTCGACCGTCTCGGGGGGAGGCTATGCTGGCGGCTGGCTGACCCGCTGGATCGCCGAGCAGGTGAAACGCGATCCGCAGGCTGAGAAGGATCCGCCTGCCGCGCGCCTCAGGGCCGTGCAGCAGGTGCAGGCGGCGCTGGGCAGGCCGGAGCCACCCCGGCTGCAGGGCGCCCCGCCCGCGCCTCTGCGCCACCCCGAGGCCGCACCGCTGCGCGAACTCCGCCGCTGGACCAATTTCCTCACCCCCAGCACCGGCCTGGCCTCGACCGACACCATGGCCGGGCTGGCGCTGTGGCTGCGCAACCTGTTGCTGATCTGGCTGATCCTGCTGCCCGCTCTCCTGGTCCTCGCGCTACTGCCCGAACTCGTCGCACGATCTCTGTGGGCGATCCGGAATTACTGTCCGCCTCACCTGGCCTGGTTCCTTATCCTGGTCGCGTCGGCAGCGCTGCTGGTCCGGGCGGTAAGGCAGAGCTGCGTGGCCCTGCCGAGCTATTCGCTGCAAGGCAGCACCCCAGCCCAGCAGAGGCCCGGCGCCGCAGGCGGCCGCCAGGAGAGCGGACCACAGCAGGCGAACAGCAAAACCGCGTCGCCTTTGACAGCGCCGCAGCTGCAGCGGTGTATCGTCTGGCCCTGCTTGATCTGGGCCGCCATTTTATCCGCTCTTCTGCTCGTCCCGAACCATCTCGATGGCTGGCACACCACCGGCGCCGCGCTTGTGCTGCTGCTGGCCAGCGTGATCGGCTATGCCTGGGCAGCGCTGGAGCTGGAGGCGCACCGCCGCCATTTTCAGCAGAATTGGGGACGCTGGCTCATCGCCTGCTGCGGCTCGGCCCTGGCGCTCTGGCTCTGGCTGACCTTTGTGAAGAACCAGTGGCTTGCAGAGGAGGCGACCTCCCTGCACCGGGCACTGGCCGTCAGCCTGCTGCCGCTCGGCATCGTCGGTGCACAGACAGTGCTGACCTCGCTGTATGCCGGGTTGCGCCACACCGACGGGGAGACGCCGGGGCTGATGCCCGATCTCGACCGGGAATGGATGGCAAGGCTGAGTGCGTTGAAACTGTTCTCGCCACTCGCCTGGGCCGCATTGAGCCTGATCTGCCTGGCGCTGCCGGCCTGGCTGCAAACCTCCGCCGCATTCTCCTGGTGGTCCTCCGCCGCCGCCACCTTCGGTGCCGGCAGCGGCCTGCTCTCCGGCTGGCTGGGGCGAAGCGGCGCCACGGGTGGCGCAAAGCGCGGCCTGGCATCCAGCCTTCGCCAGCGGTTGCTCGACGGGCTGACGGTGGCGGCCAGCTATCTGTTCCTGGCTTTGCTGTTGCTTGGCCTGAGCCAATTGGGCCTTTGGCTCTTCCGGGCATCCAGGAATTTTTCTCGGAATATATCAGGCATTATTTTCGAAAAATTTGCACTTTTCGGAAATCATTCGGATAGATTTGAATTCCCCGTTATGGCTTCTATGATTTTGCTGATTATTTTATTCATGGCGTGGGCTGCCGGGCAGATCCGCATCAACCGTTTCTCCATGCACGCCACTTACCGCAACCGTCTGGTGCGGGCCTTCCTCGGCAGCGCACGGGCGGATCGGGACGCGCCGAAGCGCCAGCCCGAGCCCTTCACCGAATTCGATGGCGCCGACAGCCCGCCCCTGCACAGCCTTTGGCCGACCCATGCCGGGGCCGGCGCCCCCTTAGCATCGGCGGGCCGCCAGCCGTGTTTCCAGCCGCTCTTCCCGGTGATCAACACGGCGCTGAATGTCACGGGCGACAACGAAATTGCCTGGCAGGAGCGCAAGGCGCTGTCCTTCACCATCACGCCGCTGCGCTGCGGCTGGAGCAATCCGCTGGAGGGCGGCCCGGGCAAGCCCGTCCATAGCGGGGAGGGCAGCTACGCTCGAAGCGACGGCTATGCCGGCCAGGAACGCGATGCCGCCTGGAATGGCGCCCATTCATCGCCCGGCATCACCCTGGGCACGGCGATGACGCTGTCCGGCGCCGCCGTCAGCCCGAATATGGGCTACCACTCCTCCCCCGCCACGGCGATGGTGCTGACCCTGCTGAACATCCGGCTCGGCGCCTGGCTGCCGAACCCGGCGCTCCTGCAGAATGAAGGGCAGACAACGCAGGAACACACCAGGGAATTCGGGCGATACAAGACGCGCATCCGGCAAAGCTCGCCCCGCTGGGCGCTCCTGCCATTGTGGCAGGAGCTGACGGGTCACAGCTCCTCGCAGGCCGACTTCGTCTACCTGTCGGATGGCGGCCATTTCGACAATCTCGGCCTCTACGAGATGGTCCGGCGCCGCTGCCGCTTCATCCTGGTCAGCGATGCCTCGGCCGACCCCGAATGCGGTTATGCCGATCTCGGCATGGCGGTGCGCAAGATCGCCATCGACCAGGGCGTGCGCATCATCCTGCCACCCTTGCCCATGCAGGCGCGCCACCAGGTCAGCCAGGACCGCCCCCTGCCCTTCGTGCTCGGCACCATCCACTATCCGGACATGCCGCTGCGCGAGGACGGCACGCCGGATGGCTGGCTGCTTTACATCAAGCCGCAATGGTGGCGGGACATGCCGGCCGATATCCGCGCCTATGCCGCGCAGAACCAGCTCTTCCCGCATGAATCCACCGGCGACCAGTGGTTCGCCGAGAGTCAGTTCGAAGCCTATCGCCATCTGGGCGAGGCGACGCTCGACGCCCTGCTGCCGGCCCGGACCGGCGGCTGGCACATGGCGCAGTTCTTCATGGAGCTGAAGGCGAGGGCGGGATGAGGGACGATCCGGTCGCCGCGGCGGCTCCGCGGCGCCCGCTCGGCACTCATGATTCAGCGCAACAGCACCGGCAGCAGCGCATCCAGTCGCAGCCGCCCTTCCCAGGTGGTGGCGAGGTTCCCCTCCGGCGTCCAGCGGAGATAATCCTCCTCCAGGCAGGCGGTCAGCATGGCGGGGTCCACCGCCTCGGCCAGGGTCAGGCCGGTGCGCGCCTGCAGCCGGGCGGGGCTGACGCCCTCCGACAGCCGCAGCCCCATCAGCAGCGCCTCCCGCGCGCGGTCGAGCGGCGCCAGATGCTCCTCCCGCGTCACCGCATGACCCTCCGCCTCGACGCGCGACAGCCATTCCTCCGGCGCCCGGTGCCGGCGGGCGGCAACCACAATGCCGTCCCGCGTCACCCGCTGATGCGCCCCCGCGCCGATGCCGAGATAATCGCCATAGCGCCAATAGGCGAGGTTGTGCCGGCTCTCCGCCCCGGGCCTGGCGTAGTTGGAGACCTCATAGGGCAGCAGGCCGAAGCGCCCCGCCTCCTCCCCCGTGGCATAGTACAGCGCCGCCGCCTCCTCCCCCTCCGGCAAGGCGAAGGCGCCGCGGGCGTATTCGGTCGCGAAGCGTGTGCCCGGCTCGATGGTCAGCTGGTAGAGCGAGAGATGGTCCGCCGCCAGGGCCAGCGCCTGGCGCAGCTCGGCCCGCCATTCCGCGAGGCCCTGGCCGGGGCGGGCATAGATCAGGTCGAAGGAGATGCGCGGGAACAGCCCGCGCGCCGCCTCCAGCGCCGCCACCGCCTGCTTCGCATCATGCTGGCGGCCGAGGAAGCCCAGCGCCTTGTCCTGCAGCGACTGGATGCCGAGGCTGGCGCGGTTCACCCCCGCCTGCCGCAGCGCCGCCAGCTTCGCGATCTCGACGCTGGTCGGGTTCGCCTCCAGCGTGATCTCGATCTCCGGCAGCGGGTCGAACAGCCGGCGGGCATCGGCGATGACATCGGCCACCACCTCAGGCGGCATCAGGCTCGGCGTGCCGCCGCCGAAGAAGATCGAGGCCAGCGGGCGCCGCTCGCCCAGCCGCTCGGCTTCATAGGCCAGCTCCCGCCGCAGCGCCGCGCCGTAGCGCGCCGCATCCACCCGCTCCCGCACATGGCTGTTGAAGTCGCAATAGGGGCACTTGGCCAGGCAGAAGGGCCAGTGGACATACAGGGCGATGGGCTCGGGCATGGCGCCGCATATGGCGCCGCGGCGCCGGGCTGGGAAGCGCTTTCAGCGCAGCAGCAGCTCCGCCCCCAGCACGGCCAGGCCGAGGAAGAAGACGATGCGGAAGCGCTCCGGCGGGATCCGCTGCCGGAGCCAGCCGCCCAGCGCCATGCCCGCCAGCGCCGGCGCCAGCGCCAGCAGCGACTGCCCGAGCAGCAGCCCCGGCAGCGCCCCGTGCCAGGCCAGGCCCAGCCCCAGCGCCAGGGTGGAGACGGTGAAGGACAGGCCCAGCGCCTGCACCAGCAGGTCCCGTGGCAGGCCGAGCGCCGCCAGATAGGGCACGGCGGGAATCACGAAGACGCCCGTCGCCCCGGTCACCACCCCCGTCACCCCGCCCACCACCGGGCCCAGCCAGCGCTCGGCGCGCGGGCTGACCCGCCAGGGCAGGCGCCGCAGCCCCAGCGCGGCATAGGCCAGCAGCGCCGCCCCCAGCAGCCGCCGCGCCAGCGCCGCATCGCCACCCGCCAGCAGACCGGCCCCCGCCGCTGTTCCCAACAGGATGGCCAGCATCATCCAGCCTAGCCGGCGCAACAGCCCCACCCAGCCGGGGCCGGCCAGCAGCTGCCAGAGATTCGTCACCAGCGAAGGCAGCAGCAGCAGACCGGCCGCCTGGGCGGGGGGCAGCACCGCGCCCAGCAAGCCCATCGCCACCGTCGGCAGGCCAAGGCCCAGCACGCCCTTCACCAGGCCGGCGAGCAGGAAAACACCACCCAGATACAGCCAGTCGGGCATCGTCCACAAAGTCCGGGGGAATGAATTCCCCCGGGCCCCCTTCTTTTTTCTGTCAGTTTGGTCGCATCCGGCAGCGCGGCCCACAATCTGGATCTGCTGAAGCCTGGCTTCGCGGGGGACGAAGGCTCATGCATCTGGACCTGGCCGATCTGCGGCTCTTCGTGGCGGTGGCGGAGGCCGGCAGCATCACCGGCGGCGCCGCCCGCGCCGGCCTCGCCCTCGCCTCGGCCAGCGCCCGGCTGCGGGATCTGGAGGCCGAGGCCGGCACCGCCCTGCTGCACCGCCACCGCCGCGGCGCCACCCCCACCCCGGCCGGCCAGGCCCTGCTGCGCCACGCCCGGCTGGTGCTGGCGCAGCTGGACAGCCTGCGCGGCGAGCTGGCCGGGGCCCAGCGCGGGCAGGTCAGGCTGCTGGCCAACACCGCCGCCGCCACCGCCTGGCTGCCGGAGCTGCTGGCCCGCTTCCTGGCCCGCCACCCGCGGCTCGACCTGGCGCTGGAGGAACGCCCCAGCCGCGACGTGGCCGAGGCCGTGGCCAGCGGCGCCGCCCCCCTCGGCATCGCCGCCGACCATGCCGATCTCTCCGGGCTGGAGAGCTTCCCCTTCCGCACCGACCGGCTGGTGGTGGTCGCCCCCCCTTTCCACGCCCTGGCCGGCCAGGGCGGGCTGCGCTTCGCCGAGCTGCTGGGCTGCGACCTGGTGGGGCTCGCGGGCGACAGCGCCCTGCAGCGCCATCTGGCCGGGCATGCGCGGCGCGGGGGGCAGGCGATGCGGCTGCGCATCCAGGCCCAGGGGCCGGAAGTGGTCTGCCGCATGGTGGCGCTCGGCGCCGGCCTGGCCATCCTGCCCGAGGCCGTGCTGCGCCCGGGCCATGGCCTGGCGGTGCTGGCCTTACGGGAGGATTGGGCGGAACGCCGGCTGCGCCTGGTCGCCCGCCGCCTCGCCACCCTGCCCGAACCGGCCCGCCTGCTGCTGCAGCATCTGCGCCACAGCCCCGCCGAACCCTCCGGTTGAGCGTCTCGTGACGCAGTGCAAGAAAGAAATCACTTGCGGCGCGGGGCCCCGGTTTGAAACGATGCCGGCGATGAGCAGCCCAGGCGCCACCGCCCTTTCGCGGAACGCCGGGGTCCTGGTCGCTTGACCCGAGGCCCCGCGCCCCGCACATCCGCCCTCACTGCCGCCCCGCGCCGGGGCGGCCCCGGCGGATGCGCGATGCCGGGTGTCGCTGGCCCAGGGTTCCTGTTTCCATGACCTCCCCCCTTCCCGACTCCCCCCTGCCCGAAGGCGCGGCCGCCGTGCCGGCGCGGAAGAAGCTCTTCATCCGCACCTGGGGCTGCCAGATGAATGTCTATGACAGCACCCGCATGGCGGATGTGCTGGCCCCTCTCGGCTACGGCCCCGCCGAGACGCCGGAGGAGGCCGACATGGTCATCCTCAACACCTGCCATATCCGCGAGAAGGCGTCGGAGAAGGTGTTCTCCGATCTCGGCCGGCTGCGCCTGCTGAAGACCGAGAAGGAACAGGCCGGGCAGAAGATGGTGCTGGCCGTCGCCGGCTGCGTGGCGCAGGCCGAGGGCGCCGAGATCACCGCCCGCGCCCCCTGGGTCGACATCGTGCTGGGCCCGCAGACCTATCACCGCCTGCCGGAGATGGTGGCCCGTGCCAGCCGCGCCGCCGGCGCCCAGATCGACACCGATTTCCCGGTGGAGCAGAAATTCGACCTGCTGCCCGAGGTGAATGCCAATCAGGGCCCGATCGCCTTCCTGACCATCCAGGAGGGCTGCGATAAGTTCTGTTCGTTCTGCGTGGTGCCCTACACGCGGGGCGCCGAGTTCAGCCGCCCTGTCGCCGCCATCCTGGCCGAGGCGCGTCGCCTGGTCGCCGGCGGCGCGCGGGAGATCGCGCTGCTCGGCCAGAATGTGAATGCCTGGCATGGCGAGGCGCCGGACGGCTCCACCTGGACGCTCTCCCGCCTGCTCTATGCGCTGGCCGAGATCGATGGGCTGGCGCGCCTCCGCTACACCACCAGCCATCCGCGCGACATGGATGACGCGCTGATCGAGGCGCATGGCCGCATCCCCGCCCTCATGCCCTTCCTGCACCTGCCGGTGCAGAGCGGCTCGGACAAGGTGCTGGCCGCCATGAACCGCGGCCACAAGGCCGAGCTGTTCTACCGCATCGCCGACCGGCTGCGGGAGGCGCGGCCGGACATGGCGCTGTCCTCCGACTTCATCGTGGGCCACCCGGGCGAGAGCGCGGCCGACCACGCGGCCACCATGCAGCTGGTGGAGAAGGTGGGCTTTGCGCTCGCCTATTCCTTCAAATATTCGCCCCGCCCCGGCACCCCCGCCGCCGGCCAGCCCTTCCAGGTGCCCGAGGCCGAGAAGGATGCCCGCCTGCAGGAGCTGCAGGCGGTGCTGCGCCGCCAGCAGGACGAATTCAACCGCGCCTGCGTCGGCCGCGAGGTGGACATCCTCTGGACCGGCCCGGGCCGGCATCCGGGCCAGATCGCCGGCCGCACGCCCTGGCTGCAGCCGGTCCACGCCATCGGCCCGGCCGGTCTCGCCGGCCGTATCGCACGGGTGCGCCTGACGGATGCGCATCCGAATTCCCTTTCGGCGGTTCTGTTGGAAGAGAAGGAGCTGACCCCCGCTTGAGCGATCCCGCCTCCCTGGCGCTCCGCGCCGACCCCCGCGCCATGGCCCGCCCGGCGGAGAGTGTCTCCGCCGCCCGCACCGTGACCCTGCAATTCGACGACAATGCCCTGCTGCCGCTGCTGTTCGGTGAGCATGACCGGCACCTGGCGCGGATCGAGCAGCGATTGGGTGTCCGGCTGGCCAGCCGCGGCAACCGGCTGTCGATCATCGGCCCGTCGGAGGGCGCGCAGATCGCGGAAGCCGCGCTGCGCATCCTGTGGCGGCAGCTGGAGCGCGGCGACCCGGTCGGCATGGCGGAGGTGGAGGCGGCGCTGCGCCTGGCCGAGGGCGCGCCCGAGCCGCGCGGCGAGTCCCGGGGCGAATCGCGCAGCGAGCCACGCCTGCCGCTGGCCGATCTGCCGGCGATCCGCACCCGCAAGGGGGCGGTCGCGCCGCGCAGCCACGCCCAGGCCGCCTATATCGACATGCTGGCCAAGCGGGACATGGTGTTCGGCATCGGCCCCGCCGGCACCGGCAAGACCTATCTGGCGGTCGCCCAGGGCGTGGCCCTGCTGCTGGCCGGCCGGGTGGACCGCATCGTGCTGTCGCGCCCCGCGGTCGAGGCCGGCGAGCGCCTGGGCTTCCTGCCGGGCGACATGAAGGAGAAGGTCGATCCCTATCTCCGCCCGCTCTATGACGCGCTGAACGACATGATGCCGGCCGACCAGGTGCAGCGCCGCATCGCCTCGGGCGAGATCGAGATCGCGCCGCTGGCCTTCATGCGTGGCCGGACGCTGGCGCATTGCTACGCCATCCTGGACGAGGCCCAGAACACCACGCCGGCGCAGATAAAAATGTTCCTGACCCGCATGGGCGAGGGCACGCGCATGGTGATCACCGGCGACCCCACCCAGGTGGACCTGCCGCCGGGCCAGAAATCCGGCCTGGTGGAGGCGCTGTCCATCCTGCAGGGGGTGGAGGGAATCGGCATGGCCCACTTCGCCGAGGGCGATGTGGTGCGGCATCCGCTGGTGGCGCGCATCGTGGCTGCCTATAATCAGGCGGATCAGAGTGCCGCGGCGACCCATCCGGGGTCGCAGGCCGGCGGCACGGGCCGGGCCTCCTATGGCCGGCCCCCGCTGGGCGCACGGCGCCGCGACGGGACTCCCCCCGCGCGGCAGGAAGGAGAATGATGGAACCGGGAAGTCGAACGCCCGGCCGCTCTAGCGCGGTCGGGCCTGCTCACTCCAAGCGAACCGGGCGGGCCAGGCAGGCCTGTCCGGACGTGGTCGTGATTGTCGAAAGCCCCGCCTGGCGCGCCGCCGTGCCGCGGGCCGAGCGCCTGGCGCGCCGCGCCGCCGAGGCGGCCTGGGCCGAAATGGCCGAGGATGGCTTTCCCCTGGACCAGGCGCCGCCCGGAGCGCCCGCCGGCGCCATGACCGTGCTGCTGACCGATGACCGCTCCGTCAAGCGGTTGAACGGCGAGCACCGCAACAAGGTCAAGCCCACCAACGTCCTGTCCTTCCCCGGCGAGGGCTTCGGCCATCTCGGCGACATCGCCCTCGCCCTCGGCGTGGTGCGGCGGGAGGCCCGTGCCGCGAAGCGCCGGGTCGCCGCGCATCTGGCGCATCTGGTCGCGCATGGCACGCTGCATTTGGGCGGCCATGATCACATCCAGGCCGGCGAGGCCCGCCGCATGGAGCGGGCCGAGGCCCGCATCATGCGGCGCCTGGCCCTGCCCAACCCGTGGAGAGGCGTGCTGTGAGCGGATCGAATCGCGAGGAACGCGAGGGCCTGCTCTGGCGCCTCCAGGGGCTGCTGCGCCGCCGCAGCGCCGAGAGCGTGCGCGACCAGGTGGAAGCCCTGGTCGAGGGCCGCGAGCATCACGAACACCACGAGCCGGGCAATGGCGCGCCGCGGCCGGAGCTGGACGCGCAGGAGCGCGCCATGCTGCGCAACGTGCTGAAGCTGCGCGGCAAGACCGCCAATGACGTGATGGTGCCGCGCGCCGACATCGTCGCCATGCCGGAAGACCTGACGCTGGAGCAGGCCATCCGCCTGATCCAGCGCGAGGGGCATAGCCGCTTCCCGGTCTATCGCGGCCAGCTCGACGACATTGTCGGCATGGTCCACATCAAGGACGTTTTCGCGAGCGTCGGCCGCGAGGCGCCGTTCAGCATGGCCGCCGTGCTGCGCAAGCCGCTGTTTGTCGTGCCCTCGGTGCCCGTGCTCGACCTGCTGCTGCAGATGCGCCAGGCGCGCATGCATCTGGCGCTGGTGGTCGACGAATATGGCGGCATCGACGGCCTCGTCACCATCGAGGATCTGGTCGAGACCATCACCGGCGACATCTCCGACGAGCATGACGAGGATGCCGCGCCGCAGATCGTCGAGCGGCCCGACGGGCTGATCGACATCGATGCCCGCACCCCGATCGAGACCTTCGAGCAGAAGCTCGGCGCCGTGCTGACCGAGGAGGAGCGCGAGCAGGATATCGACACGGTGGGCGGCCTGGTCTTCACCCTGGCCGGGCGCGTGCCGGCGCGGGGCGAGCTGGTCTCGCACGGCTCGGGCCTGGAATTCCGTGTGCTGGAGGCCGATCCGCGTCGCATCCGCCGGCTGCGGGTGCGCCGCCCCGGCACCGGGACCGGCACCGGCGCCCCGGCCGCCCAGGCCGCCGCCGAATAGAGCGATGGGCCGGCCGGCTGCCCCGGGGCCTGCCCTCCTGGGGCCTGCCCTGGGGCCTACCCTGGGGCCTACCCTGGGGCCTGCCCTGGGGCCTGCCCCGGGGATTTGCCTGCGGACCCGCTCCGGGGGGATACTGGCCCCCCGGCGCAAGCTCCGGAAGGGCGCGCCCCTTCCGGACCCCGCCGCCCCTCGCGCGACGGAACCCCCCTCCCCTTGCTGACCAAGCTTTCGCTGCTGACGGGCCGCCGCTCCCTGCTGGCCGCCTTCCTGCTCGGCCTGCTCTCGGCCCTCGCCCTGCCGCCGCTCTACCTCGTCCCGGTGCTGCTGCTGGCCATTCCCGGCCTGCTGGCGCTGCTGGATGGCGCGGGCTCGGCGCGGCGGGCGGCGCTGCTCGGCTTCGTCTTCGGCTGGGGGCACCACATCGCCGGGCTGTACTGGATCAGCCACGCGCTGCTGACCGATCCCTGGCGCTGGGGCTGGCTGGTGCCGGTCGCGGTACCCGGCCTCGCCCTGCCGCTGGCCGCCTATCTGGCGCTGACGGCGCTGCTGGCCTGGCAGGCGCGGCCTGGCTGGCCGCGCGCTCTGGCGCTGGCCGGCGGCTGGACCCTGCTGGAATGGCTGCGCGGGCTGCTCTTCACCGGCTTCCCCTGGAACGCCATCGGCACCGTCTGGGCCTTCGACGCGCTGCCGCTGCAGGGCGCGGCCCTGGTCGGCATGCATGGGCTGACGCTGGCGACGCTGCTGCTGGCCGCCCTGCCCGCGCTCGGCCGCCGCGCCATGGCCGGCGGCGTCGCGGCGCTGGCGCTGCTGGGCGGGCTCTCCGCCTGGCGGCTGCATGGCACGGCCGAGCCCGAGGCGCCCGGCGTCAACCTGCTGCTGGTGCAGGGCAACATCCAGCAGGAGGCGAAATGGCGCGAGGACCAGCGCTGGCCGATCTTCCGCCGCTATCTGGAGCTGACGCGGGAGGGCGCCGCCGCCGCCCCCACCGACCGCCCGCTGGCGGTGATCTGGCCGGAGACGGCCAGCCCCTTCCTGCTGCCGCAGGACGAGGCGGCGCGCGGCTATGCGGCGCAGGTGCTGCCGCCGCAGGCGGTGCTGCTGGCGGGCTCGGTGCGCGCCGAATGGGACGCGCAGGGCCAGCTGCGCCATCTCTACAACAGCCTCTCGGCCGTGGATGCGCAGGCGCGGCTGCTCGGCACCTATGACAAGGCGCATCTGGTGCCCTTCGGCGAGTACATGCCGCTGCGCGGGCTGATCCCGATCCGCGTGGTGCAGGGGGCGGTGGATTTCGCCGCCGGCCCCGGCCCGGTGGCGATGGCGCCGGCCGGCCTGCCGGCCTTCAGCCCGCTGATCTGCTACGAGGTCATCTTCCCCGCCGCCGTCACCCCGGCCGACCGCCCGGCCTGGCTGCTGAACGTCACCAATGACGCCTGGTTCGGCTACTCCGCCGGCCCCTTCCAGCACCTGGCGGCGGCGCGGCTGCGCGCGGTGGAGGAAGCCCTGCCGCTGGCCCGCGCGGCGCAGACCGGCGTCTCGGCGGTGTTCGACGCCAAGGGGCGGCAGGTGGCGCGACTCGGCCTCGGCCAGGGCGGCAGCGTGCTGGCGCCGCTGCCGGGCGCCCTTCCGCCGGGGATCTTCGCGCGATGGGGGAATGTGACGGCCCTGCTGCCGGCGGCGCTTGTCCTGTCGGTTGCATTGCTCCTCCCCTTGCTGTCGGGGCGGCGGAAAAACCCGGTGGGGTTGTCGCATAAATGAGAATTCTCGAAAGAGTTGACAGTTTGCTACTGTCCAGTTTAAGAAAATTGCGCGAAGCGGGGTCGTGCCAGCTCCGCGGGGACGCCAGAGCGGTTGCGGCAGGAGGTCGCGCCCGGCCGTTCCGTCACTCTTCCCGTGCGAAGGAGCGGCGATGCCGAGCGATGACCTGACGGAGAAGGGCGAGCGCGAGCATCGCCCCAGCCCCATCGACGTGCATGTCGGCAGCCGTGTCCGCCTGCGCCGTACCCTGCTGGGCATGAGCCAGGAGAAGCTGGGCGAGGCGCTGGGGCTGACCTTCCAGCAGGTGCAGAAATACGAGCGCGGCGTGAACCGGATCGGCGCCAGCCGGCTGTTCGACCTGGCCCGCGTGCTGGACGTGCCGATCGGCTTCTTCTTCGACGACATGCCGGATGCGATGGGCGGCCAGACCGCCTTGCGCGCCCGCATGGGCGGCTTTGCCGAGCAGCAGGAAGGCTTCGAGGACGACACGCTGCACAAGCGCGAGACGCTGGAGCTGGTGCGCGCCTATTACCGCATCACCGAGCCCTCGGTGCGCAAGCGCGTCTTCGACCTGATCAAAAGCCTCGCCCCCATAGATTGATTTTTTCGTGCTGCCGCCGTCTCCCGTTGAAGCGGGACGCGGTGCGCGGGCCGGCGTCTCCCGTCACGGTGGGGCGCAGCTCTCCCGTGGGGCGGGACGCCAAGCTGAGAAAGGTTTTTTGGTTCTTTTTTCCAAAAAAGAACCGCTTTCCCTGAGCCTTGCCTTACTGCACCCGGCGCGGCAGCGGCGCGCGGTTCTGCCGCAGATCCGCCGCGCCCTCGGCGACGGCGCGTTCCACCGCCGCCGTCAGTGCCTTGCGGTTGGCGAAGTCGCGCGGGTCCACCGGCTCGTGCAGCAGCACGGTGGCGCGGCCGCCGGGGCGGCGCGCCAGGCGCCAGAAATGGCTGCCGATATCCATGTCGCCATACCAGGCGAAATGCGGCCGGTCGCGCCGGCAGGCCGGCAGGCCGCCCAGCCGGTCATAGACCACCGAGACCGGCTGCACCTGCCGCGCCGCATCCGCCACCGCCAGGAAGGAGGAGCGGAAGGGCAGCACGCGCGTGCCGTCATTGCTGGTGCCTTCGGGGAACAGGATCATGCTGTCGCCCTGGCGCAGGCGTTCGCGCATCGCCTCGGCCTCGCTGCCGGTGCGGCCGCGGGAGCGGCTGACGAAGACGGTGCGCCCGAGCCGCGCGACGGTGCGCACCACCGGCCAGGTGCCGACCTCGGCCTTGGCGACGAACACCGCCTCCAGCACGCCGCCCAGCACCAGGATGTCGAGCCAGGAGGAATGGTTGGACAGGTACATCACCGGCCGGCCGCGCGCCGGCTGGCCGACCACCACCACCTTGAGCCCGATCAGCCGGCACAGCACCGCGTGGTAGAGCCGGGCGAAGCGGATCTTGCCCTCGCCCGGCAGGGCCAGCAGCACCGCCTGGACGGGGATGCAGAGCAGCGTCCAGAGCAGCACGGTGGCGATGCGGCGGATGGCGCGCAGCCGCCCGGCGACCGGGCGCGGGCTGTCGCCCAGGATTTCCCCGAAGCTGCCGGGGGCGCGCCGCAGCGGCGGCGGGCTGGTGCGCCGGCGGGGGCGCGGGGCGGCGTCATCCAGCGGGGAACGGGCGATGGCCTGCATGACATCAGCCGATAGCCGAGCCTCGGCGGCACCACAATGACGCTGCCATTGCGCGGCCATGACATTGTGCTGTGCGCAACGAAAGCCCGGCCCCCGCGGCGCGGCCAGGGCCGGGCTGCGGCGCTACGCGCGGCTACTCCTTGGCGCCGCGGTGCCGCTCATAGTGGCGGGAGTATTTCTGCGTCACCAGGTCGGTCTTCACCACGATGCAGACATCGGTGGTGTTGAACTGGGTGTCGATCACCGCGCCGTCGCCGACGAAGCCGCCCAGCCGCAGATAGCCCTTCACCAGCGGCGCCAGCTCGGCCAGCGCCTGGCGCGGGTCGACCGCGTCCGGGGCCAGCCGGTCCATCGGCACGAAGCGCTCCGGCAGGGCGCGCGGGCGCAGCGGCTCGGGC
This sequence comes from Pseudoroseomonas cervicalis, assembly GCF_030818485.1. Lineage (NCBI taxonomy): Bacteria > Pseudomonadati > Pseudomonadota > Alphaproteobacteria > Acetobacterales > Roseomonadaceae > Roseomonas > Teichococcus cervicalis. The sequence goes on from NZ_JAUTAJ010000004.1 coordinate 2,498,538, forward strand.
GCCAGGTGGTTGGCGTGCAGATAGCTCAGCTGCTGCGCCAGCTGGTCCAGATCGGTGCCGTGCAGGCTGGCGCAGCCGAACATCAGGTCGATGCCATGCACCGAGACGTAAGCCGCGATGCCCGACCACAGCAGCTGCATGGCGGCGCGGTTGCGGTATTCCACATCGACGCAGGAGCGGCCGAGCTCCAGCAGATTGCCGCCATTTTGGATCAGCGGCGCCAGGTCGTATTCCGAGGCGGAGTAGAAGCCGCCCACCCGCGCCGCCGCCTGGCTGCGGATCAGCCGGTAGGTGCCCACGACATTCTCGACGCCCTCGCCCAGATTGTGGTCGAGCACCAGGAGATGGTCGGCGACCTCGTCGAAATGGTCGCGGTCGCGCCGGCTGGAGGCCGTCTCGGCATCCGGATGCGCGCCCATCTCATCATAGAAGACGCGGTAGCGCAGCGCCTGGGCGGCGTCGATCTCGGCCGCGCTGGTGGCGATCCGGACGCCGAGCGGGCCGCTGCGCAGCTCGCCGAAGCCGGCCTCGCTCATGCCGTCTCACCGCCACGGCGGCGCGGGGCGCGCTTGCCGGCGCTGCCCGTGCCCTCGGGGGCGGCGCGGCGGCCGAACAGCTCCAGCCGGTGGCCGACCAGCTGGAAGCCCAGCCGCGCGGCGATCGCCTTGGCCAGGGCCTCGTGCTGCTCGTCGGAGAACTCGATCACCTTGCCGGATTCCACATCGATCAGGTGGTAGTGGTGGCCATGGTCGGTGGCCTCGTAGCGGGCGCGGCCACCGCCGAAATCATGCCGCTCGAGGATGCCCTTCTCCTCCAGCAGCCGCACCGTGCGGTAGACGGTGGCGATGGAGACGCGGGAATCGAGCGCGAGCGCGCGCCGATACAGCTCCTCCACATCCGGGTGGTCCACCGCCTCGGACAGCACGCGCGCGATCAGCCGGCGCTGCCCGGTCATCTTCAGCCCGCGCTCGACGCAGAGCCGCTCGATCCGCAGCGGATCGGGCTTGTCGTCTTCGGCGGGGCGGGGCGTGTCGGTGCGCGTGTCCATGGGGTGGTCGGTTGCTCTCCTGGGCCGGCCCGGACGGAGCTGGCGGAGTGATGGCAGGCGGGCGCCCGGCCGCCCCGCCGGGCAGGGCGGGAAGGGCCGGGAGGGGTCCCTGGCGCCTTTATGACATGGCCGGGCGCGCGGCCCAATGCCCTGCCCCAATGCCCGCCAGGGTGCCGCCCGCCGGAAGGCCGGGCGGCGGTGCGGCCCGCCCATGCCACCAACCGGGCGGCAAGGCAAGGCACCGCCGGAGCGGGCGAATCGGCGCGGCGGCGGCCGCGCCCTTGCATCCGCGGGGCGTGCCCGCGGAGGCGGCCCCGGCCTCAGGCCTCGGCGTTGCGCCGCGGGCGGCCGCCGCGCGGCTTGGTGCCGAGCCCGATCCGCTTGGCCAGGGAGGAGCGGTGCTTGGCGTAGTTCGGCGCCACCATCGGGTAGTCGGCCGGCAGGCCCCAGCGCTCGCGATACTGCTCGGGCGTCATGTCATAAGCGGTCTTGAGGTGGCGCTTCAGCATTTTCAGCTTCTTGCCGTCCTCGAGGCACACCAGATACTCGTCGGTGACCGACTTCTTCACCGGCACGGCCGGCTGCGGCCGCTCCGCCGGCACCGAGGCCGCCACCGGTGCGCTGCCGAGGCCCGAGAGGGTGCGGTGCACCTGCTCGATCAGGGAGGGCACATCGGTCAGCGGAACCGAATTGTTCGAGACATGCGCGGCGACAATCTGCGCCGTCAGCCCCAGTAGTTCACGCCCGCCTTGTTCTTCGGACATCCCTGAACCTCATGCATAGCGCCCGGTCGAATCAGCACGCCTGTGCTGCCGTGACTTGCGCGACCATATCGGCTGACCACACTCTCCCGCAACGGCAAAACAGGCCGCAATCGCGAAAGACCGATCATGTCCAACAATACAGGCCGTCAAGAAAATCTCTACGACCGCGCGATCGATATCACCGCCGAGACTTGCCCCATGACCTTCGTCCGCACCCGCCTCGCGCTGGACCGCATGGCGCCGGGGGAGATTCTGCTGGTGCAGCTGCGGGGCGAGGAGCCGCGCACCAATATCCCGCGCACCGCCGCCGAGCAGGGCCACATCGTGCTGAGCCAGGAGGATCTGCCCGACGGCACCACCCACCTCAGGCTGCGCAAAGCCCCCGGCTGAGCACCAGCGCGTCGCTGCCATCCGGGTAGTAGCGCCGCCGCCGCCCGGCCTCGGCGAAGCCCGCGGCGGCGTAGAGCGCCTGCGCCCCGGCATTCGCCACCGAGACCTCCAGGAACAGGCGCTCCGCTCCCTGCGCCAGGGCGGCCGCCATCGCCGTCTCCAGCAGGGCGAGGCCGAACCCCTGGCGCCGCGCCGCCGGATGCACCGCCAGCGTCAGCACCTCCGCCTCATCGGCCGCCACCCGGATCAGGATGAAGCCGGAAGGCGGCGCATCCTCCGCCGCCGCCACCAGCAGGCCGCAGGCGCCCGGCATCTCCAGCATCAGCCGCAGCGCCTCCTCCCCCCAGCGATCGGCGGGCGGGAAGGCGGCCGCGTGCAGCGCCGCCATTGCGGGAAGATCGGCGAGCCCCGCGCCGCGCAGCGCCGCCACCGGCGGCCTCAGCCCGGCGCCGCGCCGCCCGGCAGGCGCACCGCCGGCGGCTCGACATAGAGCGGCAGCGCCGCGCGCGGCGGCAATTCACCCGCCAGGCGCCGCGCGGCAACGGCCGCCACATGGCCGGCCTCCGGCAGCAGCGCCCCGGTCAGCAGCACATCGCCGCGGCCTTGCAGCGCCTCGGCCGCCAGCGCCGCCGCATCGCCCACCAGCGCCACCGGGCCCGAAGGCCGCGGCAGATCCTCCAGCGCATAGGGCGCCGGCGGCGCCAGCGCCGCCCATGCGCCGGGCGCGATGCGCTCCAGCAGCACCCGCCCGCGCTTGGTGTCGGTGACCGACCAGACCTCCCGCGCCGCGCGCACCTCCTCCGGCAGCCCGGCGGCCAGCGCCTCGCCGGTGGAGACGCCGATCGCGGGGCAGCCCGCCGCCAGCGCCAGCCCCTGCGCCAGCGCCAGCGCCGCGCGCAGCCCGGTGAAGCCGCCCGGCCCCACCACCGCCGCCACCGCATCCAGCTCCGTCGCGCGCAGCCCGGCCTCGGCCAGCACCCGCGCCACCATCGGCGGCAGCGCCACCGCCTGGCCGCGCGCACCCTCCGCCAGGGCGGAGGCCGCCACGCGCCCCTCCACCCACACCGCCGCCGAGGCCCGCGCCAGCGCGCCGTCCAATGCCAGGATCCGCATGCGCGGCTCATAGGCCAGAACGGCCGGCGACGGAACCGCGCCGCGATGGCAGGATGCGGCCCATGCTGCTGCCCGTGACCGACGCCGATGGCGTCCTGCTCGACCTCCGCTACGCCACCGCCGACAATCTGACGGGGCGACCGATCTACACCCGCCCCGTCGCCCTGCTGCTGCCCGAGGCGCGGCAGCGCCTGTTCGCCGCGCGCGACGCGGCGGCACGGCTCGGCCTGCGGCTGAAGCTCTTCGACGCCTTCCGGCCGATGGAGGCGCAATGGGCGCTCTGGCACGCCGTCATCGACAAGCGCTTCGTCGCCGATCCGCGCGCCGGCGGCGTGCATCCGCGCGGCGCAGCGGTGGACCTCACCCTCTGCGACGCGGCGACCGGCGCCGAACTGCCCATGGGCACCGGATTCGACGCCACCGAGGAGGAAAGCGCCCATGGCCACCCCGGCGTGCCCATCGAGGACCAGCGCAACCGCGCACTCCTGCTCGGGCTGATGACGGCCGCGGGCTGGGATCACTACCGGCTGGAATGGTGGCACTACCAGCTGCCGGATGCGCGGCGCTTCCCCTCGCTCAACGCCTCGGCGGTCAAGGGCGGGCCGATGTGACACCGGGGGAAGCCGGGGGAAGTCAGGGGAAGAATGAATTCTTCCCCCGGACCCCCATCATCTTTTTTCTGTCAGGCTGCCGCTGTCTCCCGGCCAGGCGGGGCGCTGGAAGCGGGGGCGGGCGCGCATTACATCCGCAGCAGGCAACCCGGGGCGCGGCCTTGCGCTGAGACGCAAAGGGCCCCGCCCCACCACGCCAGCCGAAAGATCGATATGAAGCGTCGCACCCTCATCGCCACCGGCCTGGCCCTGCTGCCGCTGCCCGCCCTGGCCCAGACCCCGGTCCCGAACCAGCAGGCGCTGCTGGCCCGCGCCGAGGCCTATCTGAACAGCATCACCACCCTGCGCGCGCGCTTCCTGCAGATCGCCCAGAATGGCGGCTCGGCCGAAGGCACCGCCTTCATCGCCCGCCCCGGCCGCATGCGCTTCGACTACGACCCGCCCGAGCCCCTGCTGCTGGTCGCCTCCGACGGGCAGTTCCTCTACTACGACCGCGAGCTGCGCCAGCCCAGCATCGTCCCCGTCTCCTCCACGCCGCTGGCCTTCCTGCTGCGCCCGCGCATCAGCTTCGGCGGCGATATCGAGGTGCGCGGCGTGCAGCGCCAGGGCGGCTTCCTGCAGGTCACCGTCCGCCGCCGCGACGCCCCCTCCGAAGGCAGCCTGACCCTGATCTTCGCCGAGGAACCCATGGAGCTGCGCCAATGGGTGGTGGTCGACGGCCAGGGCCGCCAGACCCGCGTCACCCTCAACGCGGTGGAAACCGGCATGAACCTGCCCCGCCGCCTCTTCACCTTCAACGACCCGAGCTTCTTCGAGAACGAGGGGCGCTAGCCGATACGGCCGCCCTGCCCCCCGCTGCGGGCAGGGCTGCCGCCACGGACATGCGGGAATAATGCCTTGATTGCGCCGCCTCGCGGCGCGACGTTTCGCCCATGCGTCCCCTGATCGGCATCCCCTGCTGCATGAAGGCCTTCGGCGCCTTCGCCATGCCCAACCACGCGGTCTCCGACCACTATATCAAGGTCGTGCTCGGCCCGATCGGCGGCGTGCCGCTGCTGATCCCGGCCGCCGGCGAGGATGTGGTGCAGGAGATCCTGCCGCGGCTGGACGGGCTGATGCTGACCGGCAGCCGCTCCAACGTGCAGCCCGGCCTCTATGCCGGCCCGCCGCATCTGGAAGGCACGCCGGAGGATCCGGCGCGCGATTCCACCACCCTGCCGCTGATCCGCGCCGCGCTGGCCGCCGGCCTGCCCCTCTTCGCCATCTGCCGCGGCTTCCAGGAGCTGAACGTGGCGCTCGGCGGCACGCTGGACCAGCGGGTGCAGGACCTGCCCGGGCGGCTGGACCATTCCACCCCCTCCGACCAGCCGCTGCCGCGCATCCGCACCGGCAAGGCGCATGCGGTGCGGGTGCTGCCGGATGCCGAGCTGGCGCGCTGCTGGCAGGGGCTCGACTGGTCGCCGGACGCCGTGCCGGTGAACTCGCTGCACAACCAGGCCGTCTGCCGCGCCGCGCCGCGCCTGGTGCCGGAAGCCTGGGCGCCGGACGGCACGGTGGAGGCCGCCCATGTGCGCGACTCGGCCGGCTTCGCCCTCGGGGTGCAATGGCATCCGGAGTATGACTGGGCCGAGGATGTCCGCTCCCGCCGCCTCTTCGAGGCCTTCGGCAACGCCGCGCGGCGCTTTTCCGCCGCCCGGGCCGCCCAGGACGCGGCCACGCCCCAGCTTGCGGCCGAATAGCAACACCTGGAGCCAATCTGTTACGTTCAAACGTTTTTGAGTTGTGGGCGAAAATGCTTATATTTCCGCACGGAGATGCCATCTTGAGCCGTGGATGAACCGGCTCCCCTCCGGCTCACCCGACCATTCCCCTAGGAATGATACCCCCCCATGGCGCCCGGTCTCCCCCAGACCGGGCGCCGCCTTTTTGGCCGCCCCGCATCCCGGCGAGCCCTGCATCCGGCGCAGGCCCCTGCCTCCGGCGCGGGGCCGGGCCGCCGCGCGGGCCGGCCGGCGCGGCCCCTGTCGATTTCGCTTGCCGGCCGCCGCGCCGGCCTGGCCGCCTTGCGCCGGATCCGTGCTTCCCTCGGCGCGGCTCCCGCTTTAGGTAGCGCCATGCCGAATCTTCGCCTGCTGACCTGGAACATCAATTCCGTCCGCCTGCGCATGCCGCTGCTGCAGCGGCTGGTGCAGGAGCTGGAGCCGGATGTGGTCTGCCTGCAGGAGACCAAATGCCCGGACGAGCTGTTCCCGCACGAACCGCTGGCGGCGCTGGGCTACGCCCATCGCGCGGTGCGCGGCATGAAGGGCTATAACGGCACCGCCATCCTCTCCCGCATCCCCTTCGCGCTGCGCCATGACGATCCCGACTGGTGCGCCAAGGGGGATTGCCGGCATGTCGGCGTCGATCTCGACCTGCCGGGCGGGCTGGAGCTGCATGATTTCTACGTCCCCGCCGGCGGCGACATCCCCGACCGCGAGGCCAATCCGAAATTCGCCCACAAGCTGGATTTCGTCGCCGAGGCGACCGCCTGGAACGCCGCCCGCGGCCCGGCGAAGCGCGCCGTGATGGTGGGCGACCTCAACATCGCCCCGCTCGAATGCGATGTCTGGAGCCACAGGCAGCTGCTCGACGTCGTCTCCCACACCCCGGTGGAGGTGGCGGCGCTGACCGAATGGCAGCGGGCCGGCGCCTGGCACGACGCCATCCGCCATTTCGTGCCGCCGCCGGAGAAGGTCTACACTTGGTGGTCCTACCGCGCGCGGGACTGGGAGGCGTCCGACCGCGGCCGCCGGCTGGACCATGTCTGGGTCAGCCAGGACCTGGCCGGGGCGCTGCGCCGACACCACATCCACAAGGCCGCACGCAGCTGGACACAGGCCAGCGACCATGTTCCCGTGCAGGTCGAACTGGCCCTCTAGTCTCACGCCGGTTTGACAACGGCGCCGCTGGCGCTTGCCGCGCAAGCCGCGGAAATCCCCGCCGCGGCGCGTAGGATGCGGCCCAGGCCTGCGGCGATTTCCGCATGCGCTGCGGCGCAGCATGCGCGATGATGCATTTCTCCAGCCAAGGGATCCCGTGATGGCACGCTTCCTGGTCACCGGCGGGGCCGGCTATGTCGGCAGCCATGTCGTGCTTGCCCTGGTCGAGCGTGGCGACGAGGTCGTGGTGCTCGACGATTTGCGCCAGGGCCACCGCGCCGCCGTGCCCGAGGGGGTGGAGCTGGTGGTGGCCGATCTGGCCGACCGCGCCCGGGTGGCGGAGGTCTTCGCCGGCTGGAAATTCGACGGGGTGCTGCATTTCGCCGCCCTCTCCCTGGTGGGGGAGAGCATGCGCGACCCGCTGCGCTACCTGTCCGAGAACCTGACCAACACGCTGAACGTGGCGGATGCCGCCATCAAGGCCGGCTGCCTGCGCTTCGTGCTGTCCTCGACCGCCGCGCTGTTCGGCTTCCCCGACCGCGTGCCGATCGATGAGAGCGCGACGCTGCTACCCGCCTCCGCCTATGGCGAGTCGAAGCTGATGGCCGAGCGCGGGCTGGAATGGGCGGGCCGCGTGCACGGGCTGCGCTCCGCCGCGCTGCGCTATTTCAACGCCGCCGGCGCCGACGCTCAGGGCCGCCTGGGCGAGGACCACGACCCCGAGACGCATCTGATCCCGCTGGCGATCAACGCCGCGCTCGGCCTGGGGCCGGAGCTGACCGTCTTCGGCACCGACTACCCCACCAAGGACGGCACCTGCGTGCGCGACTATGTGCATGTGACCGACCTGGCGGATGCGCATCTGCGGGTGATGGACCGGCTCTGCGCCGGCGCGCCCAGCGCCCGCTACAATGTCGGCAATGGCAGCGGCTATTCGGTGCGCGAGGTGATCGACACGGTCGAGCGCGTCACCGGCCTGAAGGTGCCGCACCGCATCGGCCCGCGCCGCCCGGGCGACCCGGCGGTGCTGGTCGCCTCCAACACCAAGCTGCGCGCCGAGACCGGCTGGGCCCCCCGGCATTCCGAGCTGGAGGAGATCGTGCGCACCGCCCATGCCTGGCGCGCCGCCCATCCGCAGGGCTATGGCGACCGCCTCCCCCCCGCCCGCGCCGCCTAGTTTTCAGCTGCCGGTTTTCTTCCAGCTGCCGGTCAGGGCCGGGACGGGAGGGGCTGCACTGCGCCGGGGGCACTTCGGCCCAGGGGTGCGGGGTGGATCGCCGGGTCGCGCTGTGACCTGTCCGGGTGACACCGCCTGACCACCAGCGCCCTCTCGGCCCGCCAAACAGGCCGAACGCCCCCTGCAACGTCCCCCTTCCCCACAAGACGGCGGCAGCCCGGAAAAAAAGCGTCCCACTTCCCCACAGGTCGGCGGCAGCCCGAAAAAAAAGCGTCCCCCTTCCCCACAGGTCGGCGGCAGCCCGAAAAAAAAGCGTCCCCCTTCCCCACAGGTCGGCGGCAGCCCGAAAAAAAGCGTCCCGCTTCCCCACAGGACGGCGGCAGCCAGAAAAAAAGGACTTGGCAAGGGCGGGGGTGAGAGCACCTGTCATGCGTTGCCATAACATTGGGAATTCGGGCCTCGCATGAATCGACCTCTGTCGGCCCCGGCCATCCGGGCACAGCGCGCGCAGGTCGCGGTGATCGGGGCCGGACCTGGGGGCCTGGCCGCGGCCATGCTGCTGGCCGCGCGCGGGGCGCGGGTGACGCTGCTGGAGAAGGACAGTGTCGTCGGCGGCCGCAGCCGCACGCTGACCACGCCGCAGGGCTATCGCTTCGATCTCGGCCCGACTTTCTTCCTGTATCCGCGCATCCTGGAGGAGATTTTTGCGAGTTGCGGCGCCGAGCTGCGGCGCGAGGTGGAGATGGTGCGGCTGGATCCGCAGTATCGGCTGGTCTTCGGTGGCGGTGCCGGGCCGGTGCTGGATGCGACGCCGGATCTGGACCGCATGGCGGCCGAGATCGCCAAGCTGGATCCCGAGGATGCGCGGGCGCTGCGCCCCTTCATGGAGCAGAACCGCGCCAAGCTGGCCGCCTTCCGCCCGGTGCTGGAGCGCGGCTTCGGCTCGGCGGCCGATCTCTTCGCCCCGGACATGCTGAAGGCGCTGCCGCATCTGCGCCCGCATCTGTCGGTGGATGCCGAGCTGAAGCGGCATTTCCGTGACCCGCGCACGCGGCTGCTCTTCTCCTTCCAGACCAAATATCTGGGGATGAGCCCGTTCCGCTGCCCCAGCCTGTTCACCATCCTCTCCTTCCTCGAATACGAGCATGGCGTGTTCCACCCAATGGGCGGCTGCGGCGCGGTGGCGACCGCGATGGCGCGGGTGGCGGAGCGGCTGGGGGTGGAGATCCGGCTCGACACGCCGGTGGAGCGCATCGCCTTCGACGGCCGCCGCGCCACCGGGGTGGAGGCGGGCGGCCAGCGTTTCGCCGCCGATGCGGTGGTGATGAACGCCGATTTCGCTCATGCCGCGCCGCAGCTGATCCCGGATGCGCTGCGCCGCCGCTGGTCGGACAAGCGCATCGCCGGCGCGCGCTATTCCTGCTCGACCTTCATGCTCTATCTGGGCGTCGAGGGGCGTTTCCCCGAACTGGCCCACCACACCATCCTGCTGGCCGAGGATTACCAGCGGAACCTGCGGGAGATCGAGGCGGGGCTGGCGCCGGCCGAGCCCTCCTTCTACCTGCACAACCCGGTGGCGACCGACCCCTCCATGGCGCCGGAGGGGCATTCCAGCCTGTATCTGCTGGTGCCGGTGGGCAATCTGCGCGGCACCACCGATTGGCGGGCCAAGGCACCGGAATTCCGCGCCATGGCGCTGCGGCGGCTGGCGGCGCTGGGCCTGCCGGAGATCGAGAGCCGCATCCGCTATGAGCGCATGGTGACGCCGCTCGACTGGCGCGACGAATTCTCGGTGGGCTTCGGCGCCACCTTCAACCTGGCGCATGATCTGCGGCAGATGCTGAATTTCCGCCCCGGCAACCGCTTCGGCGACACGGAAGGCGTGTATCTGGTGGGCGGCGGCACGCATCCGGGCAGCGGCCTGCCGGTGATCTATGAAGGGGCGCGGATCAGCGCCGATCTGCTGGCACGGGATCTGGGGCTGGGCGGCATCTCGACCGCCCTGCCCATGCCGGGCGAGGCGTCCGGGAGGGAGATGGTGGCATGAGCGGCTCGCATGTGGTGGTGATCGGTGGCGGCCTGGGCGGGCTGTCGGCGGCCGCGGTGGCGGCGGCGCGCGGGCATCGCGTCACGCTGCTCGACAAGAATCCCTGGCTGGGCGGCAAGGCGGCGGTGCTGAACCTGCCCGCCGGCACAGCGGGCGCCAATAGCGGCTTCCGCTTCGACATGGGCCCGACCATCCTGACCATGCCGCGCGTGCTGCGCCGCATCTTCGCCGAGGCCGGGCGCGACCAGGCGCAGGATCTGCCGCTGATCCGCCTCGACCCGCAATGGCGCTGCTTCTTCGAGGATGGCACGGCGATCGACCTGATGCAGGACGTCGCCACCATGGCGGAGAGCATGGATCGCTTCGCCCCCGGCAATGGCGCCGGCTATCGCCGCTTCCAGGAGGTGGCGACCCACCTGCACGACGTCTCCGAAAAATTCTTCTTCTGGAAATCGGTCGAGGGCATCGGCGACACGCTGGATTTCAAGGCCAATTTCCGCCCCGACACGCTGCGCGACGTGATGGCGCTGCGCATGGGGCAGAGTGTCGCCAAGGTGATCCGCGGCCATGTGCCGGATGCGCGGCTGGCGCAGATGCTGGACCATTACTGCCAGTATGTCGGCTCCTCCCCCTATCTGGCGCCGGCGGTGCTCTGCGGCATTGGCGACATGCAGGCCAGCGAGGGCGTCTGGTACCCGAAGGGCGGCACCCGCGCGGTGGCGGAAGCCCTGGCGAAGCTCGCCGGCGATCTCGGCGCCGATCTGCGCACGGGCGTCGAGGTGGCGGGCATCGAGGTCGAGAACGGCACGGTGCGCGCGGTGAAGACCGCGGGCGGCGAGCGCATCGCCTGCGATGCCGTCATCTCCAACATGGATGCCATCCGCACCTATGGCGAGCTGGTGGGCGGCCGCGCCGCGGCGCAGTACAGCCGGAAGAAGTATGAGCCCGCCTGCTCGGGCGTCGTGCTCTATCTCGGGCTGAACAGGCGCTACGAGCATCTGGCGCATCACGACTTCATCTTCTCCCGCGATGCGGAGGAGGAGTTCGACGCCATCTACCGGAAGGGCATCCCCGCGCCGGACCCGACCGCCTATCTGGCCGCGCCCTCGGCCACCGACCCCACCGTCGCGCCGGAAGGCGGCGAGGCGCTCTATGTGCTGGTGCACACGCCGCATCTGCGCCCCGGCCAGGACTGGACGCGGATGCTGCCCGCCTACCGGCAGACCATCCTCGACAAGCTGAAGCGCACCGCGGGGATGGAGGATATCGAGCAGCGCATCGTGGTCGAGCAGGCGCTGACGCCGCAGGACATCCATGAGCGCTACAAGGTGCTGGACGGCGCCATCTATGGCCTGGCCAGCCACGGGGTGTGGACCGGGGCGTTCAAGCCCGGCAACCGCTCCCGCGCGGTGAAGGGGCTGTACCTGGCCGGCGGCGCGGCGCATCCCGGCCCCGGCATGCCGATGGTGATGATGTCCGGCTGGATCGCCGCCGATTCGCTGGACCAGGATCTCGGCGGCCGCGGCATGGGCGAGGCCGCCCGCCTGGCCGGCGCGCGCGGAGTGCCGCTGGCGGCGGAATGAGCGCGCCATCGCCAGCAGGGCCGGCATCCCAACGGCCGGCGCCGCCCAGGGGCGCGGCGCCGGACGCCGCGTCGGATCGGCCGGCCGCGCTCTACTCGGCGCGGCATCTGGCCTTCTTCGACTATATGTTCACCCGCTTCGCGCGGCGCCATATGCGGGCGCTGCGGGTGGCGGAATGGGGCCTGCCGCAGATCCCGCCAGGGCCGCTGGTGGTCTATGCCAACCACCCCTCCTGGTGGGACGGGGTGGCCTTCATGCTGCTCTCCCGCCGGCTGTTCCCGGGCCAGCGCATGTTCATCCCGATGGAGGCGGCGGCGCTCGCCCGCTACGGCTTCATGCGCCGCCTCGGCGTGTTCGGGGTGGAGCAGGACAGCGCGCGCGGCGCGGTCGCCTTCCTGCGCATCGCCAGCCGCACGCTGCAGAATGGCGACATGCTGTGGATGAACGCGCCCGGCCGCTTCTGCGACCCGCGCGAGCGCCCGGTGCCGATCGCCCCCGGCCTGACCCGGCTGGCCGAGCTGGCGCCGCAGGCCAGCTTCCTGCCCCTGGCGCTGGAATACCCCTTCTGGGGCGAGCGCAAGCCAGAGATGCTGGCGGGTTTCGGCCCGCCCTTGCCAGGCGCCGCGTTGCAGGCCATGCCTCGGGCAGAGCGGGAGGCGGCGCTGGCCGGCGCGCTGCAGGCGGCGATGGACCGCCTGGCGGCGGATGCCATGGCGCGCGACCCTTCCCGCTTCCGGGTGGTGCAGCAGGGGCGGGAGGGCATGGGCGGCTTCTATGATCTGTGGCGGCGGGCGCGCGCCGCCCTGGCCGGACGCCGCTTCGACCCCCGCCACGACCAGGAGAGCCGGCGGTGAGCCCCCCCTGCCCCACCCGCCGGCCGGCCCGCGCATGATCGCAGCCCTGCTGGCCCTGGCACTGGCGGCGCTGCCGCTGGGCATCGGCCTGCCCAATCTGCGCCGGCTGAAGCGCGCCGAGGGCACCCCGCCCCCGGCCACGCTGGTCTCCCTGCTGATCCCGGCGCGCAACGAGGCCGGGCAGATCGATGCCTGCCTGGAGGCCGCGCTGGCCAGCGAGGATGTCGCCATCGAGCTGCTGGTGATCGATGATGGCAGCACCGACGACACCGCCGCCCGGGTGCGCGCCTGGGCGGCGCGGGATGAGCGGGTGCGGCTGCTCTCCGCGCCCCCGCTGCCGCCGGGCTGGACCGGCAAGGTGCATGGCTGCGCCCTGCTGGCGGAGGCCGCGCGGGGCACGCATCTGCTGTTCCTCGACGCCGATGTGCGGCTGGAAAAGCACGCGGCCGCGGCGATGGCAGCCCATGCCGAGCTGCGCGAGCTGGCCCTCGTCAGCGCCGTGCCGCGCCAGCTCATCGGCAGTGTGGGCGAGGCGCTGACCGTGCCGATGATCAATTTCCTCATGCAGGGCTATCTGCCGCGCGGCGGCCGCGCGCCGCGCGACGCCTCGGCCGGCGATCCGTCGCTGGCCGCCGCCTGCGGCCAGCTGGTGCTGGTCGAGGCGCGCGCCTATCGCGCCGCCGGCGGCCATGCGGCCGCGCCCGCCATCCTGCATGACGGGCTGGCGCTGGCCCGCCGCCTGCGCGCCGCCGGCTGCCGCACCGAGATGGTGGACGGCACCAGCCTCGCCACCTGCCGCATGTATGGCAGCTTCGCCGAGGCCTGGGCCGGCTTCGCCAAGAATGCCCGCGAAGGCATGGCGACGCCGCGCGGCCTGCCGGTCTGGACGCTGCTGCTGGGCGGCGGCCACCTGCTGCCCTGGATCGCCCTGCTGGCCGGGCCGGGCTGGGCAAGGCTGCCGGCGCTGCTGGCGGTGCTGGCCTCGCTCGGCCTGCGCGCCGCCATCACCTGGCGGGTGCGCGAGCCCTGGTGGACCGTGCCGCTGCATCCGGCCGGCATCGCGGTGGCGCTGGCCATCCAGTGGCGGGCGCTGCTCGGCGCCTGGCTGGGCCGGCCGGCGCCGGCCTGGAAGGGCCGCGCCTATGGCAAGGCGGGGGTGGCATGAGCGGGGTGGAGCTGGAGCAGCGCCGCCCGGGCGCGGCGCCGCCCGCCGCCGGGCCGGCCCCGGTCGCCGCGACGCGCAGCCCGACCACCGAGAATTTCCCGGTGGCCTCCTGGCTGATCGCCCGGCCGCTGCGGCGGCGGATCCTTTCGTTCTACCATTTCGTCCGGCTGGCCGATGACATCGCCGACCATCCGGCGCTGCCGCCGGCCGCCCGGCTGGCGCGGCTGGAGGCGCTGGAGGCGGCGCTCGCCGACCCCGCCACCACCCTGCCCGAGGCGCGCGCGCTGCAGGAGGCCGGCGACGGGCTGGCCGAGGCGCGCACCATGCTCTCCGCCTTCCGCCAGGATGCCGAGCTGGCGCGGCTGCCGGACTGGGCCTCGCTCGAGGATTACTGCCGCCGCTCCGCCGTGCCGGTGGGACGGCTGCTGCTGCGCCTGCATGGCGAGGTGGATGCCGAGGCGCAGGCGAGCGCCGATGCGCTCTGCATCGCCTTGCAGATCCTCAACCACATCCAGGACATGGGCGAGGATCTGCGCCGGCTCGACCGGCTCTATCTGCCGCAGGACTGGCTGGCCGAGGCCGGTGGCGAGACGCGCTTCCTGGCCGACCCCGAGGCGCGCGCGCCGGTGCTGGAGACGGCGCTGGACCGGGTGGAGGCGCTGCTGGACCGCGCCGCCCTGCTGCCGCGCCGCGTGCTGTCGCGCCGCCTCGGGCTGGAGGCGGCGGTGACCTGGGCGCTGGCGCGGCGGCTGCTGGCGCGGCTGCGCGGCGCCGATCCGCTGGCCGGCCGCGTCGCGCTGACGCGCCGCGACTTCGCCGCGGCCCTGGCCGCCGCCCCGTCCCTGGCGCGGCCCGGCCCCGGCTTCCGCCGCGACGCGGCGCTGGTGCGGGCGCGGGTGCTGCGCGCCCGCTCCTCCTTCGCCCAGGGCATGGCGGCGACGCGCGGCCCGGCGCGGCGGGCGCTGTACGCCGTCTATGCCTTCTGCCGCGCGGTGGACGACATCGCCGACGGCACCATGCCGGAGGCCGACAAGCGCGCGGCGCTGGCCGAATGGCGCCGCAAGCTGGAGGTGCCGGACTGCCCGCTCTCGCGCGAGCTGGCCTGGGCGCGCGCCGAATTCACCCTGCCGCTGTCGGAATGCCGCGCCATGATCGACGGCATGGAGGCCGATGCCGGGCCATGCCGCCGCATCGCCGATGCCGCCGGGCTCGACCTCTATTGCCGGCAGGTGGCGGGCAGCGTCGGCGCGCTGGCGGTGCGCATCTTCGGCGCGGCGGAGGCCGAGCCCTTCGGCATCGCGCTCGGCCGCGCCTTCCAGCTGGTCAACGTGCTGCGCGACATCGATGAGGACGCGGCGCGCGACCGCATCTACCTGCCCGAGGACGCGCTGGCTTCGGCCGGCATCGGCGAGGGCTCGGCCCGCGCCCGCATCGCCGACCCGCGGCTGGAGGGCGTCGCCGCGGCGCTGGCCCGCCAGGCCGAGGCCGCCTTCGAGGAGGCGGCGCGCCTGCTGCCGGCGCAGCACCGCGTGGCGCTGCGGCCGGCGCGGCTGATGCTGCTGGGCTACCAGGCGCTGCTGCAGGGCATGATCCGCCGCGGCTTCGCCGCCCCGCGCCGGCGCCACCGGCTGGGCCGGGCCGAGAAGCTGCGCCTGCTGCTGCGCGGCTGGACGGCGTGAGCGCAGCCGCCCGGCCGGGCCTGCTGCATGTGATCGGCGCCGGCGCCGCCGGCCTCGCCGCCGCGCTGGAGGCATCGCGCCGCGGCGCCCGCGTGGTGCTGCATGAGGCAACCCCCCAGGCCGGCGGCCGCGCCCGCGCCCTGCCGGACGGCACCGACAACGGCACCCATGCGCTGCTGGGGGCCAACCCGGCCGCACTCGGCTTCCTGGCGGCGATCGGCGCCCGCGACCGCTGGGTGGAGCCGGAGCCGGCGGCGCTGCCGGTCTACGACCTGGCAACGCGGCAGCTGCGCCGCGTGGCGCTTTCCCCCGCCCTGTGGCGCGACCGCGCGCTGCGGCCGGAAGGTCTCTCCGCCCGGGGCATGCTGGCGCTGCTGGGCGCCGCCCTGCCGGGGCGGGGCGGCAGCGTCGCCGCCGCCTTCGCCCGCCATCCGGCCCTGCTGCGCGGCTTTGTCGAGCCGCTGACGCTGGCCGCGCTGAACACCGCGCCGCAGGAGGCCACGCTGCCGCGCCTGGCCGCCGTGCTGCGCCGCATGGCCCGGCCCGGCGCCTGCCGCCTTTTCGTGGCGCGGGACGGGCTGGGGCCCGACCTGGTGCAGCCGGCTCTGGCGGCGCTGGCGCGGCAGGGGGTGGAATACCGCCCGCGGCGCCGGCTGCGCGCCCTGGCCGAGCGCGACGGCCGCGCCACCACCCTGGTCTTCAGCGGCGAGGATGTGCCGCTCGGCGCGCGGGACCGCGTCATCCTGGCCCTGCCGCCCTGGGAGGCGGGGCGGCTGCTGCCGGGCCTGTCCGTGCCGCAGCGCCACGCGCCGATCCTGAATGTGCATTTCGCGCGGGAGAGCGTGCCGGGGCTGCGCTTCATCGGGCTGCTGGGCGGGCTGTCGCATTGGGTGCTGCTGCGGCCGGGCATGGCCTCGGTCACCATCAGCGCCGCCTTCGCCCTGCAGGAGGAGAGCCAGGAGCGCCTCGCGCCGCGCCTCTGGGCCGAGCTGCGCCAGGCGGCGCTGGCCGCCAACCTGCCCGGCCCCTGGCCGGAGGCGCCGCCGCCCTGCCGGCTGGTGCGTGAGCAGCGGGCGACGCCGCTGCATGATGCTGGCCTGCCGCCACCGCCGCCGCCGCGCCCGCTGGCCAATCTGGCGCTGGCCGGGGATTGGCTGGACCCTGCCCTGCCGGCGACGCTGGAGGCCGCGCTGCGCAGCGGGCTCCGCGCCGCCCGCGCCTTGGCCTGAGGAGCCGCCCCGCATGACCGGACGCCCTGCCGAGGCGCTTGCCGCGCTGCGCGCCGAGGCCGCGCCGATCCCGCCCCGCCGCCGCCGCGCCCTGCTGGCGGCGCTGGCCAGGGCCGTCACCGACCGTGCCGGCGATATCGTCGCGGCGGCCGAGGCCGACTATCAGGGCCGCTCGGCCATCGACACGCTGCTGGCCGATGTGATGCTGGTGGCGCAGGCGGCGCGGCGGGCGCGGCGCTGGCTGGGCTGGTGGTCGCGGCCGCGCCCCGTGCTGGCGCCGCTGGCCTTCCAGCCGGCGCTGGCCTGGGTGGAGCCGGTACCGAAGGGGGTGGTCGGCATCCTGGCCCCCTGGAACTACCCGGTGCAGCTGGCGCTCTGGCCGCTGGCCGAGGCGATCGCCGCCGGCAACCGCGTGGTGCTGAAGCCGAGCGAGCACACGCCGCGCATCGCCTCCCTGCTGGCGGAGCTGGTGGAGCAGGCGCTGGGCCGCGACGTGGCGCGTGTGGTGCAGGGCGATGCGCGGGTCGCCGCCGAATTCGCGGCGCAGCCCTGGGACCATCTGGTGTTCACCGGCGGCACCGCCACCGGCCGCGCGGTGATGCGCGCCGCCGCCGAGCATCTGACGCCGCTGACGCTGGAGCTGGGCGGCAAATGCCCGGCCATCATCCTGCCCGGCGCCGATCTGCCGCGCGCCGCCCGCGCCATCCTGGCGGCCAAGGCGGTGAATGCCGGGCAGACCTGCGTGGCGCCCGACACGGTGCTGCTGCTGGGCCATTCCGAGGCCGATTTCACCGCCGCCTGCAGCAAGGCCGCCGCCCCGCTGGACAGCGCCGTGCTGCCGCGCGAGCGGCCGCGCCAGGCGCGCCTGGCCGCGGGCGGCACGGCGCTGCAAGGCGGCATCACCCTGATCGCCGACAAACACCCGGAAGAGTTGTTCGGCCCGGCGCTGGCGCTGCGCGCGGTGCCGGATCTGGACGCCGTGCTGGGCTGGCTCAGGGCGCATCCGGCGCCGCTGGCGATCTCGCTCTTCGGCGCCAGCCGGGCGGAGCGCGCGGCGATCGCCGCCAGGGCCAGGGCCGGCGCCATCGTCGAGGAGCGCTGCCTGGACCACGCCGCCTTCCCGGCCCTGCCCTTCGGTGGCGTCGGCGGCTCGGGCTTCGGGCGCTATCACGGGCGGGCGGGGTTCGATGCCTTCAGCGACTGGCGGGCGCGGGTGCGGCATGGGCGCTTCGCGCTCTCCCGCCTGTTCGACCCGCCGCGCGCCGCGTCGCGCCTGGCCCTGGCCTGGAAACTGGCGACGGGGCGCGGGCCGAAGCCCCGATCATGACAGATGGGGAGGCGGCGCCATGCATGCGAGTCGCACATGGCAGCAGAGCCATGCGTCCAGCGATGCTGCACCTGCGAAAAAGGTAAAGGTTCGGAAAGGTTAGAGCGCCTACATCTTCGGTGCTGCCGCAGCATCGCGGCTCCAAAGGATCAAGGGGTCTACCCGTGTCCGAATTCCTCTTTGTCACTGTCGTCGCCGCCCTGGTCGGGGGTGGACTTTATGCGCGCTCCCTGATGGAGCTGAACTGGCCGGCGGGTCTGCCCCGCCTGCATGTGGCTGACTGATCAGCCTGCCCGCGGCGCGCGCCGGTTCCGGCGCGCGGATGCGGGCGGCGGGTTTCGAACCCGCACTCCCCAAGGGGGAAGCAGATTTTAAGTCTGCTGCGTCTACCGTTTCGCCACGCCCGCGCTGGCTCTCTTCCTGCCACAGCGCGGCACGCCACGCAAAACCCCTCAGGCCCATGGGCCGAGGGGTTTTTGCGTTGTGGCTGTCAGGCACAGGGAAAAGCTGGTTGGGGCGCCAGGATTCGAACCTGGGAATGGCGGTACCAAAAACCGCTGCCTTACCGCTTGGCTACGCCCCAGCAAGCCGGCCGGGCCCGTGCGGGCCCTGGCGGCTCAATAAGCGGCGAAGGGGCCGTTCGTAAAGCCCCCACCCCAGCCCCACCAGGCGGGCGGCAGGCGGCCGGCCGCGGCATGCGCCGCCTCCGGCGTCGCGAACAGGCCGAAGCAGGTGGCGCCCGAGCCGCTCATCCGCGCCAGCAGGCAGCCGGGCAGCGCGCGCAGCGCCGCCAGCACCGCGCCGATCTCCGGGCAGAGCGACAGCGCCGGCGCCTCCAGGTCGTTGCCGCAGGCGGCCAGGTCGCGCGCCATGGAGGCCGCATCCGCCCAGGCGGTCGGGAAATGCGACGGCGCCGAGAAGCCGCCCTGGCGCGCCGCGAACACCGCAGGTGTGGCCAGCGGGATGCGCGGATTGGCCAGCAGCAGCCCGGCCTCGGGCAGGCGCGGCGCGGGGGTCAGCACCTCTCCCACCCCGCCCAGCCGCGCCGCGTGGCTGTCCAGGCAGCAGGGCACATCGGCCCCCAGCCGCGCCGCCAGCCCGGCCAGGCGCGCATGGCCCCAGCCCAGGCCCCAGGCGCGGTTCAGCAGCCGCAGCGCGGCCGCCGCATCGGCCGAGCCGCCGCCAATGCCCGAGGCCACCGGCAGCCGCTTCTCCAGCTCCAGCGCGCCAGTGGCGGCGCAGCCCGCCTCGGCCGCCAGCAGCCGCGCGGCGCGCAGCACCAGGTTGTCGGGCTCGGCGGCCAGCGCCGCCGCCTCGGGGCCCGTCACCGCCAGCCGCAGCGGCCCGCCGGGCTGCCAGCCCAGCCGGTCGCCGATGCCGGCGAACACCACCAGGCTGTCCAGCAGATGGTAGCCATCGGCGCGGCGCCCCAGCAGCTGCAGGGTCAGGTTGATCTTGGCCGGCGCCGCCTCCTGCAGCCGCGCGCCGCCCGCCGCGGCGGCGTCCGGCGCGCCGCCGCTCATGCCCGGCCCCGCGCCGGGCGCCGCGCCGCCCGCCTCACGGCCGGGCGGCGGCCGGGGTGGCGGGCAGGCCGTCGCGCAGCTTGGCGGCGATCTTCGGCGCCTCGCCCGGCTCGGGCTCCAGCGTCAGGGCGCGGCGCCACTGATACTGCGCCTCGATCCGCCGGCCGGCCGCCCAATAGGCGTCGCCCAGATGGTCGTTGATGACGCTGTTGCGCGATTCCAGCTCGGCCGCGCGCTCCAGCCAGCGGATGGCGCCGGGCAGGTCGCCCAGCTTGTACAGCGCCCAGCCCAGGCTGTCGGCGATGTTGCCGTCCTGCGGCCGCAGTTCCATGGCGCGCTCCAGCATGCGCCGCGCCTCGGCCAGGTTGGTGCCGTGCTCGACCCAGCTATAGCCGAGATAGTTCAGCACATAGGGCTGCTCGGGGGCGAGCTGCAGCGCGCGCTGGAAATCCGCCTCGGCGCGCGGCCACTGGCCGGAGCGCTCGAGCGCGATGCCGCGCACATAGTACAGCGCCCAGGGCTCCGCCTCCGGCCGGCCGATGCGCGACAGCGCCTGGGTATAGGCCTCGACCGCCTCGGCATAGCGCTCGCGCGAGCGCAGCAGGTCGCCCAGCCGCGCCGGCGGCTGCACCGAGCTCGGATAGCGCTCGCCCAGGCGCCGCAGCACGGCGATCGCCTCCTCCGTGCGGTTCACCCGGTCGAGCAGCGTGGCGCGGCGCAGCGCGACGATGCCGGAGAGCGGATCGTCCTCCGGCACGTTGCGCAGCAGCGCCAACGCGCTTTCGGGGTGCTTCTCGTCATTCAGCGAATCGGCGGCGACCAGCAGGGCGGCGGTGGAATCCGGGCGCAGCCGCAGGGCGAGGCGCGCCAGCAGCAGGCTCAGCTCCGGCGCGCCCTGGCCGCGCAGCGCGCCGGCCAGCGCCAGCTCCGCCTCCGCCATGCCCTCGACCGGCGAGGCGACGGCGCGATTCTGCAGCAGGCGGCGCCGCGCCTCGGGCGCGCTGATCAGCGAGTATTCGTCGCCCACCGCCGCCAGCGCCTCGATCAGCTGCGCCGCCTCGGCCGATTTGCCGGCGCGCTCCAGGATGCCGGCGACCGCCTGGATCATGCGCAGATTGGCCTCGGGGGATTCGGCCAGCGACTGGCGGGCCAGCCGCTCCGCCTCGGCCGGGCGGTTGGCCAGATCGGCGATCAGCGCCGCATGCAGCGAGGCCAGGCCGCGCAGCCGCCCGCCCTGGATCAGCGGCTGCAGGGTCGCCAGCGCGCCATCGGTGTCGCCGCGCCCGGCCTGGGCCCAGGCCAGCAGCAGCGGCTGCAGCAGGGCGGCGGCGCCGCTGCGCGGCAGGTTGCGCAACCGGCGCTCGGCCTGGTCCCAGCGGCCGGCCATGGCGTCGCTGCCGGCCAGCAGCATCTGCGCCAGCTCGGATTGCGGCAGGCGGCGGGCCAGGCGCACCGCCTCGGGCCGGCCATCCAGCACGGTGGCGATGAAGGCGCGGTTCAGCACCTCCGGCTCGTCCGGCGCCAGGCGCAGCGCTTCCAGCAGCTGGTCGGCGGCGGCGGCGGTGTCGGTCTCGGCGGTGGCGAAGCGCCCGGCCAGATAGGCGCCCGAGGCGTTGGGCCGGGGCGGGCGGCTGCTCTCCGCGCGCGGCGTGTCGGGGGAGGCGGCATCGGGCGCGCCGCCGGCGGCGCAGCCGGCGAGCAGCGCCGCGGCCAGCAGGGCGAGGCGGCGCGGGGAGACGAGCATGACCATGGCGCCAAGCCTAGAGCGCGATCCGCCCCGTTCAAAGCGCCGATCACGCGCCCGACAGACTGAAACCGGGCTGCAACAGGGCGGAACCGGGCGAGGCCGACGCTTCCGCGTCATGTGATCGCGCCGCCGCCGATCGTCGCGCCAGCGTGAAGCGTTGGGGGCAAGCAGGAACGCGGCGCTTAATTGTCGTTCGGTGACGCAGGGTGCAGAATTGTTGCCAAGCCTGCGCCGCCGAAGGGCGCGCGCCGCCGTCACACAAAGGAGGTAACCACCGTGCGTGTCATCCTGGCCGCGATGCTGGCCATGCTGGCCTGTGCCGTCTCGACACCGGCCTCGGCGCAGAACCGGTTCTGGCTGGTGAACCAGTCAGGCCAGGTGATCGAGAGCGCCTATGTCTCGCCCTCCCGCCTCGACAATTGGGGCCCCGACATCCTGGGCAATGCCGTGCTGCCGCCCGGGCAGCAGGTGCATGTCACCCCCTCCGCCGCCGATTGCGTGCTGGATGTCCGGGTGCGCTACCAGGGCGGGCAGGAAGAGACCCGGATGCAGGTGAATGCCTGCAACCTCAGCCGCATCGCCTTCAGCGGCCGCGGCGGCGGCGGCGCGGGCGCGACCATCGGCGGTGGCGGCGGTGCCGGGGCCACGATCGGCGGCGGTGGCGGCGGGGTCTATGGCGGCGCCGCGGCGCGCGCCTCGGGCGACCCGTCCTTCGGCTTCGTCAACCGCAGCGGCGCGGTGGTGCGCGAGCTCTATGTCTCGCTCAGCACCGACAGCAACTGGGGCCGCGACCGGCTGGGCCAGGCGGTGCTGGAGCCCAACCAGCAGATGTGGATCGACCTGCCGGCCGGCCGCTCCTGCCAGGTGGATGTGCGCGTGGTCTACATGAATGGCCGCGAGCAGGAGCGCCGTGGCGTCGAGACCTGCTCGATCGCCGAGCTGGCCTGGCGCTGAGCCAGGGACGCCGCCCGGGGGCGCAGGCCCCGGGAGGCATGCTGAGGGGCGCCGGGCCGCGACAGCCCGGCGCCTGACAGACCGACGCCGGACAGACCGACGCCGGACAGACCGACGCCGGACAGACTGACGCCGGACAGACTGACGCCGGACAGACTGGGCGGCGCATCCGCCCCGGTCCGGCGGGCGGGGCGAGCACCCCGCCCCGCTCCGCAGCCCGGAAGAGGCCGCTTACATCCCGCCGATATAGTTCGGACCGCCGCCGCCCTCCGGCGTGCACCAGTCGATGTTCTGCTTCGGGTCCTTGATGTCGCAGGTCTTGCAGTGCACGCAGTTCTGCGCGTTGATCACCAAGCGCGGCTCGCCCTCCTCCACGCCCACCGCCTCATAGACGGCGGCCGGGCAGTAGCGGCTCTCGGGCGAGCGGTAGACATCCCAGTTCACCGGCTTCCACTGCGACGGGTCGCGCAGCTTCAGATGCGCCGGCTGGTCTTCCTCATGGTTGGTGTTGGAGAGGAAGACCGAGGAGAGCCGGTCGAAGGTCAGCTTCCCGTCCGGCTTGGGGTAGGCGATCTTCTTCGCCGGGTCGGCGGGCTTGGTGGCGCTGTGGTCGGCATGGTGCGCCAGGGTCCAGGGCGCCTTGCCGCGGAACAGATAGGTCTCCAGCGCGGCGTTGATCATGCCGCCATAGAAGCCCCATTTGGCGAAGCCGGGGCGGATGTTGCGCACGCCCTGCAGCTCCTCCCACACCCAGCTCTGGCGCAGCGCCTCGGGATAGCTCTCCAGCACCGGGGCGGCCGCCTCGCCGGCTTCCAGCGCGCGCGCCGCCGCCTCGGCGGCCAGCATGCCGGACTTCATGGAAGTGTGCGTGCCCTTGATCTTGGGCACGTTCAGGAAGCCCGCCGTGTCGCCGATCAGCGCGCCGCCGGGGAAGACCAGCTTGGGGATCGACTGGAAGCCGCCCTCATTGAGCGCGCGGGCGCCATAGGCGATGCGCTTGCCGCCCTCCAGGATCTTGCGGATCTCCGGATGCGTCTTGAAGCGCTGCATCTCGTCGAAGGGCGAGAGCCAGGTGTTGGGATAGTCGAGCCCGACCACCATGCCGATCGAGACCAGATTCTCGCCCAGCATGTAGATCCAGGTGCCGCCATAGGTGTCGGTGGTCAGCGGCCAGCCGGTGGTGTGCCAGATCTTGCCCGGCACGTGGCGCTCCTTCGGGATCTCCCACAGCTCCTTGATGCCGAGGCCGTAGGTCTGCGGCTGCACGCCCTCGCGCAGGCCGTAGAGCGCCTCCAGCTTCTTGGTCAGCGAGCCGCGGCAGCCCTCGCCGAACAGGGTGTAGCGGGCGCGCAGCTCCATGCCCGGCTGGTAGTTCGGGCCTTCCTCGCCCTCGCGGGTGATGCCCATGACGCCGGCGACGACACCCTTGACCACACCCTCCTCGATGATCGTCTCGGAGGCGGCGAAGCCCGGATAGATCTCGACGCCGAGCGCCTCGGCCTTCGCCCCCAGCCAGCGGCAGACATTGCCCAGGCTGACCACGTAATTGCCGTGATTGTGCATCTGCGGCGGCGTCGGCAGCTTGTAGGCCTTGCTTTCCGTCAGGAACAGGAAGGCATCCTCGCTGGCGGGGGTGGCCAGCTCCGGCGGGTCCTCGCGCCAGTCAGGCAGCAGCTCGTCCAGCGCGCGCGGCTCCAGCACCGCGCCGGAGAGGATATGCGCGCCGACCTCGGACCCCTTCTCGACGACGCAGACCGAAGCCTCCGGCGAGAGCTGCTTCAGCCGGATCGCCGCCGCCAGGCCGGAAGGGCCGGCGCCGACGATCAGCACATCGAATTCCATGCTCTCGCGTTCGGACACGTTGCTGTTCTCCCTTGGGTCCCGCGGGGCTGGCTTAACCCGATCGCGGGTTGCGCGGAACCCCGCCAGGCCGCGATATGGCGGCACCGATGAGCACGCTGCCCCCGCCCCCCGCCACGCCCCAGCCCGGCCCCGATTCCGAGGCCGCCGCCCTGCTGGCGGCGCTGCGGCTGCAGCTGGACTGGGGGGTGGATGAGGCGCTGGCCGAGGCGCCGCTGGACCGGCTGGCCGCGCCCCCGCCCGGCCCCGCCGCCGCCGCCCCCGCCATGGCCGCGCGGGACGCCGCCGAGGCCGGGGCGCCGCCGCCCCGCCCCGCGCGCCGGCCGCCGGCGGCGGTGCTGCCACTGGCCCCGCTCGCCCTGCCGGCGGCCGAGAACGCCGCCGCCCTGGCCGCCGCCGCGCCGGACCTGGCCGGCCTGCGCGCCGCCATCGAGCGGATCGAATCGCCGCTGCGCGACACCGCCACCAACCTGGTCTTCGGCGATGGCCAGCCGGAGAGCGGGCTGATGCTGATCGGCGAGGCGCCGGGCGGCGATGAGGACCGGCTGGGCCGGCCCTTTGTCGGGGTCTCCGGCCAGCTGCTGGACCGCATGCTGGCCAGCATCGGGCTGGACCGGGGCAGCGCCACGCCGGGCCAGGGCTTCTACATCACCAACATCCTGCCCTGGCGGCCGCCCGGCAACCGCACGCCGACGGATGCCGAGATCAACCTGTTCCTGCCCGTGGTGCTGCGCCATATCGCGCTGGTCCGGCCGCGCCATGTGGTGATGCTGGGCGGCACCTCGGCCAAGGCGCTGCTGCGGGCGAAGGAGGGCATCACCCGGCTGCGCGGCCGCTGGCATGCCCTGCCGGCGGAGGCGGGCGGGCTGCCCGCCCTGCCCACGCTGCACCCAGCCTATCTGCTGCGCAACCCGGCCGCCAAGCGCGAGGCCTGGTCCGACCTGCTGATGCTGCGGCGCAGCCTGGATCGCGAAAATTCGCCCGATCCGACAACAAAATAAACCAGACTTGATGCAACCCGGGCGCGCAAACCCCTGATTTCCGTAAGGTTTGTGTCTCCGCATGAGATTCGTCCCGGAAATCGGAGTTGTGTTGTCGGTTCGCGGTCTTTAACGCCGACCTCGCCATGCGAGCGTTCTGCACCATGGCCCTGCGTCCGCGCCTCCTCGCCCTTGGGCTGGGAGGCGCGGCGTCGCTCTGGGTGGGGGTTCAGGTCCCTGCCCAGGCGCAACGGGCCGGAGAGACCGCCCCCCTTGAGCGGGCTATGAGCGTCCCCAACCCACGGCCCGGTGCCGGCGTGGCGGGACTTCCGCAACCCCTTGCCCCCTCCGACGCGGCCCGGCTGCGCCGGATCTTCCTGCTGCAGGCCCAGGGCCAGTTCGCCCAGGCGCAGGAGGAGACCGAAAGGCTGGAGGATCGCCGGCTGCTCGGCCATGTCCTGGCCGATCGCTGGCGCCAGCCCGGCGCGCCGGAACCCTCGGTGCCGGAGCTCTACGCCTGGCTCGCCGAATATGCCGACCATCCGGACGCGGCCTATCTGCACAGCGTGCTGCGCCGGCGCCTGCCGCGCAACGCGCCGCACCCGCCGGCGCCGCCCGACGAGTTCCTGGCGCCCGAGGCCGAATCGGTGCCGGAGGAGAGCGAGCCGGTCGGCCGCAGCCTGCGGCGCGATGCGCGGCTGGACCGCACCGTGCGCGGCCATGCCGCCAATGGCGATGCCGAGGCGGCGCTGTCGGCCATCGGCCGCGGCAGCAGCGGCGCCTATGCCGCCATGCTGCGCGGCGAGGTGGCGCTGGCCCTGTTCCATCGCGGCCGCGACGAGGAGGCCTACCGCATCGCCAGCCAGGCGGCGCAGGCCGAGCCCGGCATCGCCTACCCCGCCTATGTCGCGGGCCTGGCCGCCTGGGGCATGGGCCGCGCCGATCTGGCGCTGGCCCGGTTCGAGGCGGCGGCGCGCGCCGACAGCGCC
Organism: Pseudoroseomonas cervicalis; assembly: GCF_030818485.1. Lineage (NCBI taxonomy): Bacteria > Pseudomonadati > Pseudomonadota > Alphaproteobacteria > Acetobacterales > Roseomonadaceae > Roseomonas > Teichococcus cervicalis. The sequence goes on from NZ_JAUTAJ010000004.1 coordinate 2,524,499, forward strand.
GCCCCCGCCCTGCGCGCGGCGGCGGCCTTCTGGACCGCGCGCTCGGCCATCCGCACCCGGCGGCCGCAGCTCTATGTGCCCTGGATGCTGCAGGCGGCGCAGGAGCCGCGCACCTTCTACGGGCTGATCGCGCGGCGCATCCTGGGCCTCGCCCCCGGCTTCGCCTGGGAGCGCGAGGTGGCCGGCGAGGCCGAGGGCGCGGCGCTGGCCGAGACCGCCTCGGGCTGGCGGGCGCTGGCCCTGCTGCAGATCGGCCAGCGCGACCGGGCGGAGGCCGAGCTGCGCCGGCTCTGGCCGGCGGCGCAGGGCAATCCGGGCCTGTCGCGCGCCATGCTGGCCGCGGCGCGCGAGGCGGGGCTGACCGACCTCGCCTCCCAGGTGGCGGAACTGGCGCAGAGCAATGACGGCCGGCCGCGCGACTATGACCGCTTCCCGCTGCCGCGGCTGGAGCCGATGACCGGCTTCCGCGTCGACCCGGCCCTGCTCTACGGCCTGGCGCTGCAGGAAAGCCGCTTCGACCCGCGCGCCGTCTCGCCCGCCGGGGCGCGCGGGCTGATGCAGATCATGCCCGCGACGGCCGCCTACATCCTGAAGGAGACCGGGCTGTCCGGCGCCGCGCGCGCCCGGCTGCACGATCCCTCCTTCTCGCTCGAGCTGGCGCAGCGCTACCTGCACCTGCTGACCACGCGCGAGGTGGTGGATGGCGACCTGATCCGCGTGCTGGCCGCCTACAACAACGGCCCCGGCAATGTCGGGCGCTGGGCGCCCAATGTGCGGCACCAGGACGACCCCTTCCTGTTCGTCGAATCGATCCCGGTGGGCGAGACACGCGCCTTCGTGCAGCGCGTGCTGGCCTATTCCTGGATCTATGCCAGCCGGCTTGGCCTGCCTTCGCCGAGCCTGGACGCGCTGGCCGCGGGCAATTTCCCGCGCTTCGGCGAGGCGCTGACGGAAGTGGCGGAAATGCCCGCGCCGCGCGGCGGCCGCTGACGGAGCGCCCCGGGGCGGACCGCCCCGGGGCCGCGCCGCGCAGGCGCCAGGCCCGCGGCAGGAGCAGCGGAAGCGGGGCCGCCGCGGCGCCGCTTCCCGGTCCGGGCTTCACAGCCGCTCGACAGCCGGGGCGGCGCCTCACGCGATGGTTGCAAGACCGGCCCGGTCATGCCATCCCGGCCGGACCGCGCCGGGCGCCACACGGTGCAGGGGCGCACCGCCTCCCCTCCTCAACCGCCGGGATGGTCCATGGCCTCGCGTTCGCTGCGAATCCGCCTCCTCACCTATGCCGCTTCGGGGGCGTTGCTGGCGCTCTTCGCGGGCGGCGGCTTCGTGGCCCTGCGGGTCATCAATGACGGCCGCACCCAGCGCGAGGCGATGGATGCCAGCCACCGCGCCGTCACCCTGATGCTGGAGCTGCGCAACAGCGTCTTCGAGATGGTGGGGGCGCGCAACGTCACCCTCTCCACCCCGGGGATCGAGGCGGAATCGCTGTTCCGCCCCGTCGTCACCCGGCTGCGGGCGCAGCTGGAGCGGCTGCGCAGCATGACCCAGGAGACCGAGGAGGAGCGCCAGGCCACCGAGGCGCTGGATCGCGGCGTGCAGGGGCTGGTGACGCGGCTCGAGGCCTCGCTGCGGCTGGAGCGCTCGGCCGGGCTCGACTACGCCATGCTGCTGCGCGAGGCGAATGGCGACCGCAGCCGGCTGACCGCGCAGATCGACGCGATGATCCAGGCCGAGCGCGAGGAGCTGGCCGCCTTCAACCAGCACTACCTGACGCGGGTCGAGCAGATCCGCACGGTGATGCTGCTGCTGGTGCTGGTGGCGGCGATCCTGGCGGTGGCGGCGGTCTGGGGGCTGCACCGCTACCTCACCAGCTCGACCCGCAGCTATGACGCGCTGGCCGAGGCCAACCGCGCCAGCGGCGAGGCCAACCGCCAGCTGACGGATGAGCGCAGCCGGCTGCAATCCATCCTCGACCATGCCAGCGACCCGATCCTGCTGGTCGATGGCGATGAATGCATCCAGCTGGCCAATGCCGCCGCGGCGCAGCAATTCCGCATGCCGCAGGAGGCGCTGCCCGGCCTGCGCATCCGCAGCCTGGTGCCCGGCTATGGCGTGCGCCAGGGCGAGGTGCAGGCCAGGCGCGCCGATGGCACCGTCTTCCCCGCCGAGCTCTCCGTCGGCCCGACGGCCGAGGGCGCCTCGGTCTGCATCCTGCGCGACGTGACCGAGCGGCACCGGCTGGACGCGCTGAAGAGCGAGTTCGTCTCCACCGTCAGCCATGAGCTGCGCACGCCGCTGACCTCGATCCGCGCCTCGCTCGGCCTGGTGATGGGCGGCGTCGCCGGCACCCTGCCCGAGCCGGTGCGCGAGCTGCTCGACATCGCCGCCAAGAATGCCGAGCGGCTGGTGCTGCTGGTCAACGACATCCTCGACATCGAGAAGATCGAGAGCGGCCGGCTCGACTTCCAGCGCGAGCGGGTCTCGGCCCGCGCCCTGCTGCAGCAGGCGGTCGCCGCCAACGCCGCCTATGGCGCGCAGTTCGAGGTGCGCTTCGAGCTGGATGAGGGCACCGAGGACGCGCTGGTCTATGCCGATGTGCAGCGCATCCAGCAGGTGCTGGCCAATCTCCTGTCCAACGCCGCCAAATTCTCGCCGCGCGGCGGGGTGGTCGAGGTGTCGCTCGGCGTCGATGCCGGCAATGCCATCTTCCGGGTGCGCGACCATGGCCGCGGCATCCCGCCGGAATTCCGCAACCGCATCTTCCAGCGCTTCGCCCAGGCGGATTCCTCGGATGCGCGGCAGAAGGGCGGCACCGGGCTCGGGCTCTCGATCAGCAAGGCGATCATCGAGCACCATGCCGGCAGCATCGGCTTCGAGGATGCCGAGGGCGGCGGCACCGTCTTCTGCTTCTCGCTGCCGCGGCTGGTGGAGCGGCTGTCGCAGCCGCTGCCGGCCAGCCCGGCCGGGCGCCGCCGCGCGCTGATCGTCGAGGATGACGCCGACATCGCCCGGCTGCTGCGCCACATGCTGGACGGCTATGGCTGGGACAGCGAGGTGGCGCGCGACGCGCGCGAGGCCTTCGCCTGGCTCGACCGCGCCCGTTTCGACGCCATGACGCTCGACCTGATGCTGCCGGAGGAGGACGGGCTGTCGCTGTTCCGCCGGCTGCGCCGGCGCGAGGATGGCCGCGCCCTGCCGGTGGTGGTGATCTCGGCCACCGCCGACCATGGGCGGCGGGTGCTGAATGGCGACGCGGTCGGCGTGGTGGACTGGCTGGACAAGCCGATCGACCCGGCGCGGCTGCGCCAGGCGCTGCGCGCCGCGCTCCGCCCCGGCGGCGGCCCGGCCTGCGTGCTGCATGTCGAGGATGACCCGGATATCCGCCGCGTCGTCTCCGCCGTGATGGGCGACGAGGCGCGCATGGTCCCCGCCCGCAGCCTGGCCGAGGCGCGCGCGGCGCTGGCCGAGGACGGTCCCTTCGCCCTGGTGGTGATCGATGTCGGCCTGCCGGATGGCAGCGGCCTCGACCTGCTGCACGAGCTGCGCGCGCTGCAGCCGCCGCCGCCGGTGCTGATCTTCTCGGCCAGCGACATGGATGCGCGCACCACGCGCAGCGTCGCCGCCGCGCTGGTGAAGAGCCGCACCGACAACCAGGCCCTGCAGGGCACCATCCTGCAGCTGATCGAAGGCGCCCCGGCCCCCGATGGCCGGTCGTCGCACCCCACCACGGAGCCCCGGGCATGAGCGAGGCCGCGCTGTCGCGCATCCTGTATGTCGAGGACGATGCCGATGTCCGCCACCTGGCCAGCTTCGCGCTGAAGGCGGTGGGCGGCTTCACGGTGGAGGCCTGCGCCTCGGGCGAGGAGGCGCTGGCCCGCGCCGAGGGCTTCGCGCCGCAGCTGCTGCTGCTCGACGTGATGATGCCGGGCATGGACGGGCCGACCACGCTCGAGAGGCTGCGCACCCTGCCCGGCCTGGCCACCACGCCGGCGATCTTCATGACCGCCAAGGTGCAGCCGCAGGAGGTGGCGCGCTACCGGGCGCTCGGCAGCCTCGACGTCATCTCCAAGCCCTTCGACCCGATGACCCTGCCGGCGGCGCTGCGCGAGATCTGGGCGCGGCGCGATGCCTGAGGCGGCCGGGCAGGATATCCGCGAGGCACTGCGGCGGCTGCGCGCCGAGGGTGTCGCGCGGCTGGGCGAGCGGGTCGCCGGGCTGCAGCAGGGCTGGGCGGCGCTGATGCCGCCGCCCTGGGACGAGCCGGCGCGGCAGACGCTGGGCGAGCTGGCGGCCTCGGCGCACCGGCTGGCCGGCGCCGGCGGCACCTTCGGCTTCCCCGCCCTCTCCGCCGCCGCGGCGCCGCTGGAGCTGCTGCTGCTCGGCCTGCGCGAGGAGGCGGCGCCGCGCGCCGACCGGCTGCGCCAGGTGGAGCGGCTGATCGAGGCGGTGCGCCAGGCCTGGATGGCCGGCCCCGACCCGGCGGCCGAGGCCGCCGCCGAGGGCGCCGCCGCCCCCGCCCCGGATGCCGCCGAGCCGCTCTACCTCTTCGCCGAGAAGGAGGGGCAGGCGGGGCTGTCCACACTGTTCGCGCATCTGGGCTATGCGGTGCTGCGGCTGCCGGACGGGGTGCTGCCGGGCGGCGCGCTGCCCGAGGGCACGCGGCTGGCCGGCGCCGTGGTCGATGATTCGGTGCCGGACGCGCTGATCGCCTGCCGGCATTTCGCGGCGCGCTGCCCGGTGGTGCTGCTCTCGGCCGAGACCGGCTTCGCCGCCCGCCTCGCCGCCGCCCGCGCGGGCGTGGAGGCGGTGGTGCCGAAGCCCGCCGACCTGAACGAGCTGGCCGACTGGCTGGACCAGTTCGCCGGGCCGCGGCATGAGAGCCCGGCCTCGATCCTGGTGGTCGATGATGATTCGCTGCTGGCCGAGGCCTATGCGCTGGCGCTGCGCCAGGCGGGCATGCAGGTCACCACCGTCTCGGCCCCCGAGCAGGCGATCGACGCCATGGCCGCCATCAACCCCGACCTGGTGCTGATGGACATGCAGATGCCGGGGGTGGAGGGGATCGAGCTGGCGCGCATCATCCGCCAGAGCCGGCGCAGCCTGTCGCTGCCGATCCTGTTCCTCTCGGCCGAGCAGGATGAGCAGCGGCAGATCCTGGCGCGGCGCCTCGGCGGCGACGACTTCATCCCGAAGCCGGTGGATCTGGACCGGCTGGCGACGCTGGTGCGGCTGCGCGCCGAGCGCGCCCGGGCGCTGCGCGCCATGATGGACACGGACAGCCTGACCGGGCTGCTGAACCATGCCCGCTTCAAGGACCGGCTGGAGCTGGAGCTGCTGCGCGCCTGGCGCGAGGGGCAGACGCTGAGCCTGGCGCTGATCGACCTCGACCATTTCAAGTCGGTCAACGACACGCATGGCCATCTGATGGGCGACCGGGTGATCCGCGGCCTGGCGCGCAGCCTGCAGCGGCGGCTGCGCCGCACCGATCTGCTCGGCCGCTATGGCGGGGAGGAGTTCGCGGTGCTGCTGCTGAACACCCCGCCCGAGGCGGCGCGCGGCCTGATCGACGCCATCCGCAGCCGCTTCGCCGCGACCGTGTTCGAGACCGGGACGGCGCCGCTGCGGGTCAGCTTCAGCGCCGGCATCGCCGGGCTGCCGCCGGAGGGGAGCGGCGAGGCTGGCGGCGCGGCCGAGGCGATGATATCGGCGGCCGATGCGGCGCTGTATGCCGCGAAGCGGGCCGGCCGCAACCAGGTGGCGCTGGCCGAGCCGCAGGAGGTCTCCCGCCATGCCGATCGATGAATCGCGTCGCTTCCTGCCGGTCTCCATCGCGGTGCTGACCGTCTCCGACACCCGCGACCTGGCGAGCGACCGCTCCGGCGCGCTGCTGGCCGAGCGGATCGAGGGCGCCGGGCACCGGCTGCACAGCCGTCAGATCGTGCGCGACGAGGTGGATGCGATCGAGGCGGTGCTGCGCGGCTGGATCGCCGACCCGGAGGTGGATGTCGGCATCACCACCGGCGGCACCGGCATCACCGGCCGCGACGTGACGCCGGAGGCCTTCGACCGGGTGCTGGAGAAGCGGATCGAGGGCTTCGGCGAGCTGTTCCGCATGCTGAGCTACCAGAAGATCGGCACCTCGACGATGCAGTCGCGCGCCATTGGCGGGGTCGCGGGCGGCACCTACCTGTTCGCGCTGCCGGGTTCCTCGGGCGCGGTGAAGGATGGCTGGGACGACATCCTTCGGTTCCAGCTGGATGCCCGCCACCGCCCCTGCAACCTGGTCGAGCTGATGCCCCGCCTGCAGGAACATCTGCGCTAACCGAAGGCGGGGTCCGGGGGGACCCTGTCCCCCCGGCGGGGATCGGACGCACTGCGTCCGATGGGGCAGAGCCCCCTGCGCTTTTCAGAACAACGCCAGCTGCTTCGGCAGGCTGAGATCCTCCGGCGGGCAGAAGGCCGAGCAATCGAGCCCCTCGCCCTCCCGCTTCCCCAGCCCCAGCCTCTGCGCCGCGACGCGGAAGCGCCGCGCCAGCATCTCGGCATAGGGGCCGGTGCCGGACATGCGCTGGGCGAAATCGCTGTCATAGACGCGCCCGCCGCGGGTCTGCCGCACCAGGGAGAGCACCTTGTCGGCGCGGTCGGGCATGTGCTCGCGCAGCCAATCCTCGAACAGGCCGGCGATCTCCAGCGGCAGGCGCAGCAGGACGTAGCCGCCGCGCGTCGCGCCGGCGCTGGCGGCGCGTTCCAGGATGCGCTCCAGCTCCATGTCGTTCACCGCCGGGATCATCGGCGCAGCCAGCACGGCGGTGGGCACGCCGGCCTCCGACAGCCGGGCCAGCGCGTCCAGCCGGCGGGCCGGCGTTGCCGCGCGCGGCTCCAGGATGCGGGCCAGCGCCGGGTCGAGGGTGGTGACGGAGAGGCAGACCCGCACCAGCCGCCGCGCCGCCAGGCGCTGCAGGATGTCGAGGTCGCGCAGCACGCCGGCCGATTTGGTGACGATGGTGACGGGGTGGCCGAAGCGCTCCAGCACCTCCAGCACGGTGCGGGTCAGCTTCAGTCGGCGCTCCACCGGCTGGTAGGGGTCGGTGTTGGAGCCGAGCGCGATGGGGCGCGGCACATAGCCGGGCTTGCGCAGCTCCTTCTCCAGCAGCGCGCCGATCTCCGGCTTGAACTGCAGCTTGGTCTCGAAATCCAGCCCGGGGGAGAGGCCGAGATAGGCGTGGCTGGGCCGGGCGTAGCAATAGACGCAGCCATGCTCGCAGCCGCGATAGGGGTTCACCGCGCGGTCGAAGCCGACATCGGGGGAGCTGTTCCAGGCGATGGCGGAGCGCGCGGCGTCGCGCGTCAGGGTGGTGGGCAGGGGCGGCAGCGCGCCGAAGGCCTCTTCCAGCGTCTGCCAGCCATCGTCGAAGGCTTCCAGCGCCAGCCGGTCGAAGCGCACGGCCGGGTTGCTGGTGGCGCCACGGCCCTTGCGCGCCCCGTCCAGCAGCGTGGTGGCGGCGGCGCGGATGCTGCCATCCGGCATTGACGGGTTCCCCTTCCGTTCGCGCGACTCTTTCGCCAGCGGCCCGGCGAAGTCAAGAACATCATAAGAACGCCGAAAGCGCCCTGGCGGCGCCGGGCCAGGGCCGGGCGACTCGGGCGGCGGTCTGGTCCGGGGCCGGCGTTCCCGTTATGTCTGATCCGGGCGCGGAGACCGCGGCGCCCCAAGGGGCCGGGCCATGAGGAACGACACGCTGCTGATCTTCGCCGCCGCGCCGCGGCTCGGGGTGGTGAAGCGCCGGCTGGCCAGGGGCATCGGCCCGGTGGCGGCGCTGCGCTTCCACCGCGCGCAGCTGGCGCAGATGGCGCGCGGCCCGGGGCGGGACCGGCGCTGGCGCACCATCCTGGCGCTGGCGCCCATCGGCGGCGGCGGGCTGCCCGGCTGGCTGCTGCGCGGCTTCCCGCGGCGCGGGGCGCAGGGCCCGGGCGATCTCGGCCAGCGGCTGGCGCGCTGCACCGCGCGGCATCCGGGCCGTGTCGTGGTCATCGGCAGCGACATTCCCGGCATCACGGCCGACGACATCGCCGCCGCCTTCCGCGCGCTGGGCCGCGCCGATGCGGTGTTCGGCCCGGCCGAGGATGGCGGCTTCTGGCTGGCCGGGCTGGCGCCGCGCCGCCCCGCCCGCCCCTTCGGCGCGGTGCGCTGGGACAGCGAGCACGCGCTGGCCGACACGCTGGCCAATTTCGCCGGCCGGCGCATCGCCCTGCTGCGCACGCTGCGCGACATCGACACGGCGGAGGACCTGCTGGCGCTGCGGCAGGATCGCCGCGCCTGGACCGGGCTGCGCCGGCTGCGCGCCCGCCCCGCGCCGCCGCGCCGCGCCGAGCGCAAGCGGAAGCGCTGAGCCGAGGGACATCGCGATGCTGCCCGATCCGATGGCGCTGGCGGTCACGCTGGGCGCGGCCCTGGCCGCCGGGCTGGCGCGCGGCTTTTCCGGCTTCGGCGCGGCGCTGATCTTCATCCCGCTGGCCAGCGCGGCGCTGGGGCCGCAGCTGGCGGCGCCGGTGCTGCTGCTGGTCGACAATGTCACCGCCCTGCCGATGCTGCCGCCGGCCTGGCGCCGGGCGGATCGCGGCCAGGCGCTGTCGCTGGCGGCCGGCGCGCTGGCCGGCGCCCCGGCCGGGGCCTGGCTGCTGCTGCATCTGCCGCCGGAGACGCTGCGCTGGGGCATCTGCGCCCTGGCGGCGGCGATGCTGCTGCTGCTGGCCTCAGGCTGGCGCTATGGCGGAAGGCCGGCGCTGCCGCTGTCGCTCGGCGTCGGCGCGGCGTCCGGGCTGTGCTCGGGGGCGGCGCAGCTGGGCGGGCCGCCGGTGGTGGCCTATTGGCTGGGCGGCGCCATCCCGGCGGCGCAGGTGCGCGCCAATCTGGTGCTGTTCTTCGCCTGCAGCGGCGCCATCAGCGCGGCGGTGTATCTGGCGGGCGGGCTGCTCGGGCTGCAGGCGGCGCTGCTGGCCGCGCTGGTGGCGCCGCCCTATGCCTTCGGCATCTGGGTGGGCAGCCGGCTGTTCGGCCTGGCCAGCGAGGCCGGCTTCCGCCGCGCCTGCTTCCTGCTGATCGGGCTGGCGGCGCTGCTCGGCCTGCCGCTGTGGGACGGGCTGCGCTGAGGCGGCGGCGACGAAGGGGCGGCGGCGCTCAGGGCATGGCGCCGGCGCGCGGCCGGCGCGCCGTCAGGTCAGCGCCGCCCGCCAGCCTGCCCTGCCCGCGCCGGGAGGCCGCGCGGCCCTAGGATCCGCCCGGCACCTTGCCGTTGAACAAGGACCCCATCTGGGATTGCAGGCTGCTGGCAGACTGGCTGAGCTGGCTGTTCAGCTGCACGCCGATCAGGCCGTAATTCACGGCCACCAGGCCGCCGGTGACGGTGTCGAGCTCGGACTCCGCCAGGGGCAGAGGGGCCTCCGGCAGCTGGGGCTGCGCCGGCTGTGAGGCTTCCGGGAGCGCCTTCGGGTCCTGGGTCATGGTTGCCACCTTTCATGCCGCGCGGGAGGGTGCTGGAGGAGCGGGTCCTGTCGGGGAGCGCAGCCCGCCGCGCCGGCCCGGCCCGCGAGCCGGGCGGTGCGGCATCGGCGAGGGCGGGGTCGGCAGCCGGGCTGAGCCTGCGGCCCAGGGGACGAGCCTGGACCTCACGGGAAGGCTACACTCACCCGGGCGGGGCCGCGCAACACAAGAACGGCATCGCAACAAGCCGGCGGGCAGCACCGCGCCGGCGGCGCTCAGGCCGCGTCGGGATGCCGCAGCAGCAGGGCCAGGTTGCGCATGATCGCCGCCGTCGCGCCCCAGACGTAATGGGTGGCATGCGGCCAGACATAGAAGCTGCGCCGCTCGCCCTTCCAGATCGCCGTGCGGCGCTCCGGCAGCGCCGGGTCGAGCAGCGCGGCGAGATCGTATTCGAAGGCCTGCTCCACCTCATCCGGCGAGGGGAGGATGTTCAGCGGCGGCTCCAGCAGCGCCAGCACCGGCGTCACGTGATAGCCGGTGCCGGTCACATGGCCGGGCAGCCGGCCGAGCAGGCGCGGCAGGCGCGGATCCAGGCCGATCTCCTCCGCCGCCTCGCGCAGGGCCGCCTGCTCGGGGTTCTCGCCCGGCTCGATGCGGCCGCCGGGGAAGGAGACCTGCCCGGCATGGCTGGAGAGCTTCGCGGCGCGCAGCGTCAGCAGCAGGCTCGGGCGCGGGCCCAGCACCACCGGCACCAGCACGGCGGACGGCTTCCCCAGGGTGGCCGGGCCGGCGGCGCTGTCCAGCGGCTGCTCGCCCAGCGCGCGGTCCTCGGACGCCACGCGCTCGGCCAGCCAGCGCAGCCGGGCCGGGTCGGAGAGGCGGCGGGTCAGCTCTTCCGGGTCCAGCGCGAAACCGGCCCCGGCGGGGCGGGAGGCGGCGCCGCTCACCCGGCGGCCGCGCCCTGCACCGCCGGCACCTCGTCGATCGGGAAGAAGATGCCCTCGCTCCAGACGCCCAGCACCTCGCGGCCCTGCACCCGCTCGGGCTCGGCCAGCGCCACCAGCTCGTAGAAGACGGCGCGGTTGATGCGGGCCTCCAGCCCGGGGCGCACCGTCACATAGGGGCGCGGCTGGCGGGTGCGCGGGTCGATGGCGACGCGGATCGGGTGGTCGGCATCCGCCGTGACCATCTCGTCCAGATTGGTGCGGAAGGTCAGGCATTGCCGCCCCTCGCAGCGGCGCCAGAACACCTCGACGGCGACGAAGGGGGCGTCCTCCACCTCGATCGTGCCGCGCTCGGCCGGGGTCTCCAGCCAGTAGCTGCCATCCGGCTCGCGCTTGAGGACGGAGGCGAAGAGGCAGACCAGCTCCTTGCGGCCGATCGGGCTGCCCTTGTAGTGCCAGCTGCCATCCTTGGCGATGCGCATGTCGAGCGAACCGCATTCATGGCGCGGCCGCCCCGGCGGGCCGGAGCGCGCCGCCCTGGCGGGCTTTCGCGCCACCGCCTCGGGGGCCTGCGCGCGCAGGCAGCAGCCCTGCTCAATCCCGGATTGTTTCAATGCTTCGTCCATGCGCCCGGTGGTCATAGGCTTCCCCAAGTCTCGCTCCTGGCAGAAGGGGCGGGCTGGCCAAGGCGGGCCGGCTTCCCATATCCGGCTATATAAGGAGGCACCAGGGCATGGTTGAAGTGGCGGACCCCATCGATCCGAACATCCTCATCTCGGAGGTCGAGGCGCTGGGGACGCGATTGGCCCGGGTGCGCCAGGCGGTGGGCCGCGTGATCTTCGGCCAGCCCGAGGTGGTGGAGCAGGTGCTGATCACCATCCTCTCCGGCGGCCATGTGCTGCTGGTGGGCGTGCCGGGCCTGGGCAAGACCCGGCTGGTGGAGACGCTGGGCACCGTGCTGGGCCTGGCCGAGAGCCGCGTGCAGTTCACCCCCGATCTGATGCCGGCCGACATCCTGGGCAGCGAGGTGCTGGAGGAGGGCGAGGGCGGGAAACGCGCCTTCCGCTTCATCCAGGGCCCGGTTTTCTGTCAGCTGCTGATGGCGGATGAGATCAACCGCGCCAGCCCGCGCACCCAATCCGCCCTGCTGCAGGCGATGCAGGAGCGGAAGGTGGCGATGGGCGGCACCACCCATCTGCTGCCCGCCCCCTTCCATGTGCTGGCGACGCAGAACCCGATCGAGCAGGAAGGCACCTACCCGCTGCCCGAGGCGCAGCTCGACCGCTTCCTGCTGGAGGTCGAGGTGACCTATCCGGACGAGGCGGCGGAGCGCGCCATGCTGCTGGCCACCACCGGCGCCGCCGAGGCGAAGCCCGAGCCCGCCATGAGCGCCGCCGAGCTGATCGCCGCCCAGGCGCTGATCCGCCGCATCCCGGTCAGCGAGGCGGTGCTGGACGCCATCCTGAAGCTGGTGCGCGGCGCCCGGCCGGAGACCGCCACCCTGCCGGCCGTGCAGCAGCACCTGGCCTGGGGGCCGGGGCCGCGCGCGGCGCAGGCGCTGATGCTGGCCTGCCGGGCGCGGGCCGTGCTCGATGGCCGCCTGGCGCCGAGTGTCGAGGATGTGATCGCCCTGGCCGAGCCGGTGCTGCGCCACCGCATGGCGCTGAATTTCTCCGCCCGCGCCGATGGGGTGAAGCTCGCGGACGTGATCGGCGCGCTGAAGGCCAGCCTTGGCTGAGGGCGCTTCTTCCGGGCGCGGGGCGGAGCCCGCCAGGCCCGCGCGGGGCGCCGTATCCAGCGTCGCCGGCCAGCCGCCGGCGCTGGCGGCGCTGCGCGCCACTGCCCTGGGCAGCCGCCTGCCGCCGCTGGTGGTGGCGGCGGAGCGGGTGGCCGCGACGGTGATGCAGGGCGTGCATGGGCGGCGCCGCGCCGGCCAGGGCGACGCCTTCTGGCAGTTCCGCCCCTATGCCACGGGCGATGCCCTTTCCCGCATCGACTGGCGGCAAAGCGCCAAGTCGGACCGGCTCTATGTGCGCGAGACCGAATGGGAGGCGGCGCAGAGCGTCGCGCTGTGGCGCGACGCAGGCCCCGGCATGGCCTGGCGCGGCGGCCCCGACCGGCCGGAAAAGCGCGAGCGGGCCGAGTTGCTGCTGCTGGCGCTGGCCAGCCTGCTGCTGCGCGGCGGCGAGCGGGTGCGGCTGCTGGGCGAGCGGCGCGCCTATGCCGGGCGTGGTGCCCTGCCCTCCCTGGCCGAGGCGCTGCCGCGCCACACCCCGCCCCCCGCCGACGATGCCCTGCCCCGCCATGCCCGCGCCGTGCTGATCGGCGATTTCCTGGCGCCGCTGGACGAGATCCGCACCCAGGTGGCGGCGCTGGCCGGGCGCGGCGTGCGCGGCCATCTGCTGCAGGTGCTGGACCCGGCCGAGGAGACGCTGCCCTATGCCGGGCGGGTGCGCTTCGAGGGGCTGACCGGCGAACCCGCCTTGCTGTTACCCCGTGTTGAGGGAGTTCGTGCTTTGTATGCGGAGCGGCTGGCGGCGCATCGCGCCGGCCTGGCCGCGCTGGCGGCGGCGGCGGGCTGGAGCTTCGCCACCCATCGCAGCGACGGCGCGCCGGAGGCGGCGCTGCTGGCGCTGTGGCAGCGCCTGGCGCCAGGCTAGCCGGGCGCCCGGCCTACCGGGCGCCGGGGGGGCCAGGCCGCGGCGGCGGGATGCGCCGGGCCGGCCTCCGGCAGACGACCACCCGGCCGGGGCCAGGCCCCGGGCGGACGGACAGAAGGTCAGGCAGAGGGGTCGGCGGCACAGGATGGGTTGCGCATGATGAATCTGGGCCCGATCGGCTTCGTGGTGCCCTGGCTGCTGCTGGCCCTGCCGGCGCTGCCGCTGATCTGGTGGCTGCTGCGGGTGACGCCGCCGGCGCCGCGCCGCCAGGCCTTCCCGGCGCTGCGCCTGCTGCGCGACCTGCCCGCGCCCGAGGAAACCCCCGCCCGCACCCCCTGGTGGCTGCTGCTGCTGCGCCTGGCCGCCGCGGCGCTGATCATCCTCGGCCTGGCGCGGCCGGTCTGGGGCCCCGGCGCCACGGCGCAGGGCGACGGGCCGCTGCTGCTGGTGGTCGATGATGGCTGGGCCAGCGGGCCGGACTGGCCGGCGCGCATGGCCGGCGCCCAGGCGGCGCTGGATGCCGCGGCGCGGGAAGGCCGCCGCACCGCGCTGCTGGCCACCGCCCCCGGCGCCGATGGCGCCGCCCCCGCCCCCACCGCGCTGATGCCGGCCGAGGCTTTGCGCGCCCGCCTGGCGGCGCTGCGCCCGAAGCCCTGGGCGCCGGACCGCGAGGCCGCGCTGGCCGGGCTCGCCGCCTGGCGGCAGGCCAATGCGGGCGGCTTCGCCAGCCTGTACCTGGCCGATGGGGTGGAGCACCGGGCGGAGGGCGACGGTTTTTCTCCGCTGGCCCAGGCGCTCGCCGCCGGCGGCCCGCTGACGCTGGCCCGCGCCGAGGGCCGCGCCCCGCGCCTGCTGCTGCCGCCGCGCGCCGAGGCCGACCGGCTGCAGGTGGCCATCGCCCAGGCCCCGGCGCCGCGGGCGCAGGAGCTGGCGGTGCTGGCCCGCACCGGCGATGGCAGGGCCCTGGCGCGCGCCTCGCTGCCACTGGCCGCCGGCGCCGCCAGCGGCGAGGCCACGCTGGAGCTGCCGCTGGAGATCCGTAACCAGATCACGCGGCTGGAGATCGAGGGGGAGGAGAGCGCCGGCGCCGCCTTCCTGCTGGATGAGCGCTTCCGCCGCCGCCCCGTGGGCCTGATCGGCCCGGCCGAGCAGGGCGCCGGCACGCCGCTGCTGGGCCCGCTCTACTATCTGGAGCGCGCCCTCTCCCCCACCGCCGAGCTGCGCCAGGGCAGCGTGGCGCAGCTGCTCTCCCGCCAGCTCTCCGTCCTGGTGCTGGCCGACCGCAGCGTGGCCGAGGGGCAGGAGCGGGCAGCGCTGGCCCGCTGGGTGGAGGAAGGCGGCACGCTGCTGCGCTTCGCCGGGCCGCGCCTGGCCGAGAATCCCGACCCGCTGCTGCCGGTGCGGCTGCGCGCCGGGGAGCGCCAGCTGGGCGGGGCGCTCTCCTGGGAACAGCCGCAGCGCCTGGCGCCTTTCGCCGACAGCTCGCCCTTCGCCGGGCTCGCCGTGCCGGAGGAGGTGACCGTCGCCACCCAGGTGCTGGCCGAGCCGGGGCCGCTGCTGTCGGAGCGCACCTGGGCGCGGCTGGCCGATGGCACGCCGCTGGTCACCGCCGAGACGCGCGGCGCCGGGCGCATCGTGCTGTTCCATGTCACCGCCAATGCCGACTGGTCCAACCTGCCGCTCTCCGGCCTGTTCATCGGCATGCTGCAGCGGGTGGTGGCGCTCTCCTCCGGCGTCGCCGGGGCGGAGGGGGAGGCGCCGCTGGCGCCGCTCGAGGTGATGGACGGGTTCGGCCGGCTGGGCCCGGCGCCGGGCGGCGTCGGCGCCATTCCCGCCAACCGCTTCGCCGAGACCGCGCCGGGGCCCCGCCACCCGCCCGGCTGGTACGGGCTGCCCGGCGAGGGCGGCGAGCGCCGCGCGCTGAACCTTTCTTCCCACCTACCGCCGCCGCGCCCACTGGCGGCGCCGCCCTCCGGCACCGCGCTGCAATCCATCGGCGGGCTGCCGGCGGAGCGCGATCTCGGCCCCTGGCTGCTGGCCGCCGCGCTGGCGCTGCTGGCGGCGGACCTGATCCTGTCGCTGCTGCAGCGCGGGCTGCTCGGCCGCGTGGCGCGGCTGGCGGCGCTGCCGCTGCTGCTGGCGCTCGCCCAGCCGGCGCTGGCGCAACAGGGGCGCGGCCCGGCGCCCGGTGCCGGCGCGGCCGAGTCGCTGCCGCTGGCCACCCGCATCGGCTATGTCGCCACCGGCGACGGCGCTGTGGATGAGCTGGTGCGGCAGGGCCTCTCGGGCCTGTCCGACTATGTCAACCGCCGCACCGCCGCGGCGCTGGCCGAGCCGCTGGCGGTGCGCCCCGGGCAGGACGACCTGTCCACCCTGCCGCTGCTCTACTGGGCGGTGACGGGTGACAGCCCCGAGCCGGATGCGGCGGCGCTGGCGGCGCTGAACGAGTTCATGCGCAATGGCGGCATCATCCTGTTCGACACGCGGGATGAGGGCTCGGGCGAGGGCTTCTCCCCCGGCGCGCGGGAGGCGCTGCAGCGCATCACCCGCGGGTTGTCGATCCCGCCGCTGGCCCCGGTCTCCCCAGAGCATGTGCTGACCCGCTCCTTCTACCTGCTGCCGCCGGAGCTGCCGGGGCGCTTCGCCGGCGGCCAGGTCTGGGTCTCGCGGCAGGAGGACCGGGCGAATGACAGCGTCTCGCCGGTCATCATCGGCGGGCATGACTGGGCCGGCGCCTGGGCGGTCGATGCGCGCGGCCAGAACCCCTACGCCGCGATCCCCGGCGGCGCCCGCCAGCGGACGCTGGCCTACCGCTTCGGCGTCAACCTCGTGATGTACGCGCTCACCGGCAACTACAAGGGCGACCAGGTCCACGTCCCCGCCATCCTCGAAAGACTCGGCAATTGATTCTTTTTCGGATTGCCATGTCCACGTGGCCACGGGCGGTGCTGCGGCCCGGCGGGGGCGCGACCTGTAAGGGTGGGCTGGGCTTACTGACAGAAAGAAGAAGGGGGCCTGGGGGAATTCATTCCCCCAGCCTTTCTGCTGCGGGAGTTGGGTAATGCGCCAGGCCATTTCCGGCATCGATTTCGCCCCCATCCTGCCGCTCTGGCTGCTGGCGGCGCTGGCCGTGCTGGCGGTGCTGGCGCTGCTTCCGGCCTTCTGGCGCCGGGCGCGCGGCGCCTGGTGGCGGGCGCTGTCCTTCGCCGTGCTGCTGCTGGCGCTGGCCAATCCGCGCCTGGTGGAGGAGACGCGCGAGACCCGCCCCGACATCGCCCTGCTGGTGCAGGACCGCAGCGATTCGGCGCGGATCGGGGCGCGCGGCGCACAGCTCGACGCCGCCCGCGCCGCGATCGAGGAGGCCGCCGCCCGCTTCCCCGACCTCGAGCTGCGGGTGGTCGACCTGCCGGAGGGCGGGCGCCAGGGCACACGCCTGTTCACCGCCATCGACCGCGCCCTGGCCGACATTCCGCGCGCGCGCCTGGCCGGCGTGATCGCGCTGACCGATGGCCAGGCGCATGACATCCCCGCCCAGCCCAGCTTCGAGGCGCCGCTGCACCTGCTGCTGCCGGGCCGCCCGGGCGAGGTCGACCGGCGCATCCGCGTCATCGAGGCGCCGGGCTATGGCATTGTCGGCCGCAGCGTAGAGCTGCGGCTGGCGGTGGAGGATCTCGGCGCCACCGGCCAACCGCAAGGCGGCGCGGTGCGGCTGACGCTGCGGCGCGACGGCGCGGCGCCACGCGTGGAAAGCGTGCCGCTGGGCCGCGAGCACCGCATCACCCTGCCGGTCGAGCGTGGGGGCCCCAGCGTCGTCGAGATCACCGCCGAGGCGCGGCCGGGCGAGGTCTCCACCCTGAACAACCGCGCCGTGGTGACGGTGAACGGGGTGCGCGACCGGCTGCGGGTGCTGCTGGTCTCGGGCGAGCCGCATTCGGGCGAGCGCACCTGGCGCCGGCTGCTGAAGGCCGACCCGAATGTCGACCTGGTGCATTTCACCATCCTGCGCCCGCCCGAGAAGGACGACCTGACCCCGCTGAACGAGCTGGCGCTGATCGCCTTCCCGGTGCGCGAGCTGTTCCAGGTGAAGCTGCGCGAATTCGACCTGATCGTGTTCGACCGCTTCAGCAATCGCGGCATCCTGCCGCCGATGTATCTGCGCAACATCGCCGATTACGTGCGCGGCGGCGGCGCGCTGCTGCTCTCGGTCGGGCCGGAATTCCTCGGCCCCACCAGCCTGGCATCCACTCCGCTCGGCCAGGTGCTGCCGGCGCGGCCGCTCTCCGGCGCGGCGGCCCTG
Organism: Pseudoroseomonas cervicalis; assembly: GCF_030818485.1. Taxonomy (NCBI): domain Bacteria; kingdom Pseudomonadati; phylum Pseudomonadota; class Alphaproteobacteria; order Acetobacterales; family Roseomonadaceae; genus Roseomonas; species Teichococcus cervicalis. The sequence continues at coordinate 2,541,878 of NZ_JAUTAJ010000004.1, forward strand.
GCCGAGGGCGCCTTCCGCCCGCGCGTGACCGAGGCCGGCGCCCGCCACCCGGTGACCCAGGGGCTGACCGGCGCCAATGCCGGCGCCGCCCAGCCCGGTTGGGGCCGCTGGTACCGCCATCTGCGCGCCGAGCCGCAAAGCGGGCTGACGGTGATGGACAGCCCCGATGGCGCGCCGCTGCTGCAGCTGGACCGTGTCGGCGAGGGCCGGGTGGCGCTGCTGCTCTCCGACCAGATCTGGCTGTGGTCCAGGGGCCATGATGGCGGCGGCCCGCAGGCCGAGCTGCTGCGCCGCGCGGCGCACTGGCTGATGAAGGAGCCTGAGCTGGAGGAGGAGGACCTCGTGGCGCGGGTGGAGGGCGGCACGCTGACCGTGACCCGCCGCAGCGTCGAGGCCGGGCCGCCGCCCGAGATCACCGTCACCGCGCCGGACGGCACGGTCAGCCGCCACCGGGCGGAGGCGGCGCAGGGCGGCCAGGCCACGCTGTCGCTGCCCGCCACCCAGCCCGGTGTCTGGCAGGCCGGGGATGGGCGGCGCACCGCCTTCGCCGCCGCCGCCGCCGCCAACCCGCTGGAGATCGCCGATCTGCGCGCCGAGCCCGGCCGCGCCCTGCCGCTGGCGGAAGCCACCGGTGGCGGGCTGCACTGGCTGGGCAGCGGGGAGCGCCCGACCCTGCCGGAGCTGCGCCGCGTTGCCGCGGGCCGGGATGCGCAGGGCGCGTCCTGGATCGGGCTGCGCCGCAACCAGGACCATCTGGTGACCGGCATCGCCGCCCTGCCGCTGCTGCCGCCCTGGCTGGCTTTGCCGCTGGTGCTGGGCATCGCCCTGCTGGCCTGGCGGCGGGAGGGGCGCTGAGCGGAGGCCGGGACGCGGGCTGCGGCAGGCGAGGTCCGGCGCCCGGGGCTTGGGTATCCGGGCTTGGGTAGCCGGGGCGTCGGATAGCCGGGGTCTGGGCGACGGTGGCTGCGCCATGGCGCCCGAAGGCCACCCTCCCGCCCCGCCCGGCCGCCTCTATGGCGCGCCGCCCCGCGCGGGCCTATGTGTGGCGCAGAGGATCCACGCCATGCGCCAGATGCTGCCCGCCCTGCTCCTGCCCGCCCTGCTCGCCGGCTGCGCCGCGCCGGGGCCGACGCTGGAGCAGCGCCTCGCCACCTTCATCAACCGCCCCGAGGGCGAGCTGGTCGCGCAACTCGGCGTGCCGATCCGCACTTACGAGACCGAGGGAAGGCGCTTCCTGCAATTCGAGCAGCAGAGCACCGTCCTGGTGCCGGGGGACCCCTGGGGCTATGGCTACAGCCCCTGGGGCTATCGCCGTCCCTGGACCGCGCCCCCCTCCTATGCCGTGACGCGCTGCGAGATGACCTTCGCGGTGCGCCAGGGCCTCGTCGAAAGCTTTACCGCGCGGGGCGAGGGCTGCGGCTGAGCCCGCTTCGCCCGCGCCCGGAAATGGTCTAGAGAGGTCGCCATGCGCCGTCTCCTGAAGCTCGCTCCGCTGCCCCTCCTGTCCGCCCTGCTGCTCGGCACGGCCCTGCCCGCCGCCGCGCAAAGCCTGCGCGGGCCGATGGTGCCGGAAGCCCAGCCCCAGGCGCCCCGCCGCGAGGCCCCGGCCCTGCCCGGTCTGGCCGGCCGCGGCCGCACCCCCGTCATCCCGGCCGAGCCCAACCAGCAGAGCCTGGGCCCGAACGAGGCGCTGTTCGACGCCATCAACCGCGGCGACATGGCCGCGGCGCGCGACGCCATGGCGCGCGGCGCCGACCTCAACGCCCGCAACGTGCTGGGGCTGACGCCGATCGATTCCGCGGTGGACCAGAACCGCACCGAGATCGCCTTCTTCCTGCTGGCCGCGCGCGGCACCGTGGTGGGCGGTGGCGACAACCTGCCCCCGCCGCCGCCGGGCGGGCCGCGCGGCGCCTCGGCCGCCGCCGGCGCGCCGCTGGCCGCGCCGCCGCCCGCTGGCCAGCGCAGCGCCCGCGCCACCCCGGCGCCGCGCCCGCAGCCGGCGGCCCCGGCCGCCCGCGCCCCGGCCGATCCCGGCACGCCGCGCCCGGATCGCGGCTTCCTGGGCTTCGACGCCGGCGGCTGAGCCCGCCGCCACGCCGCGCCGCATGACCGGCCCGGGGGCGCTTCCCCGGGCCTTTTTCATGCGCGCGGCGCCCGGCCCCGCCCGCGGTGCCGCCCGCGTGATTCGGCCCGGCGGCAACCGCGCCCGGCCGCACCGCTTTTTCGTTGCAGGCGCGGCCGGTAGGGGGCGGCGCACGGCGAAAGGGTTCCGGCCATGGCCTTGCGGCGCATCCTGATCTGGACCGGCCTGCCCGTCCTGGCGGTGCTGCTGCTGATCCTGCTCTGGTCCTGGGCCTGGTTCATCCCGCTGCTGGAACGCCAGGCGAGCGCCAAACTCGGCCGCCCCGTCGCCATTGGCGGGCTGGATGTCGATCTCGGCCGCATCACCGGCATCACCCTGACCGATCTGCGCATCGCCAACCCCGAGGGCTTCGCCGAGGACCCGCCCTTCGCCGCCATCCCGCGCCTGACGGTCCGGCTGGATGCGATGGAGTTCATCCGCCACCGCCGCATCATCATCCCCGACATCGCGCTGGAGCGCCCGGTGGTGACGGTGCTGGCCACCGACGAGAACCGCCGCAACTACGACTTCCCCGCCCTGACCGCGGCCGATCCCAACGCGCCCCCCGCCGACCCGGCCGAGGCGCCGCAGATCGGCGCGCTGCGGGTGCAGGAGGGGGTGGTGGCGGTGCGCCACGCGCCGCTGCGCGCCGACATGCAGGTGCGCGTCGCCACCGAGGAGCCGGAGGGCGCCGAGCCCCGGCTGCGCGCCACCGCCGAAGGCCGCTATGCCGACCAGCCCATCACCGCCGAGCTGACCGGCGGCGCCGTGCTGTCGCTGCGCGATGCCGAGCATCCCTGGCCGGTGAAGCTCGACCTCGCCAACGGCCCGACCCGCGCGACGCTGGAGGGCACGCTGCAGGACCCGCTGCGCTTCGCCGGCGCCAATCTGCGGCTGCGCTTCGCCGGCCCCGACATGGCGCGGCTGACCCCGCTGACCGGCGTGCCCATCCCCGCCACCCCGCCCTACCAGGTCAGCGGCCGGCTGGACTACGCCGCCGGCGCGGTGCGCTTCACCGATATCGAGGGCAAGGTCGGCCGCAGCGATCTCGGCGGCCAGATCGCCGTCACCCCGCGCGACGGGCAGCGCCCGCTGGTCGAGGCCACGCTGCGCTCCCGCCAGGTGGATCTGGACGACCTCGCCGGCTTCATCGGCGCCCCGCCGGGCGACCAGGTGGACCGCCGCCAGGCGGCGCGCGGTCGCATCCTGCCGGACGACCCGCTGAACCTGCCCAAGCTGGAAGCCGCCGATATCCGCCTGACCTATGATGGCGGCAAGATCCTCGGCCGGCGCATGCCGCTCGACGATCTGCACGCCAACCTGACCATCATCGACGGCGCCATCGGCCTGCACCCGCTGCGCTTCGGCGTCGGCACCGGGCGGATCGAGGGGCAGTTCGACTTCACCCCGCTGGAGAATGCGCGCGGCCTGCGGGTGAAGGCCGAGGCGCGCTTCCAGCGCGTCGACCTCTCCCGCCTGATGGGCGTCACCCCGCTGGGCGAGGGCCAGGGCCGCATCGGCGGCAGCGCCCGGCTGGAAGCGCAAGGGGCGTCCATCGCCGACATGCTGGGCAGCGGCGACGGCGCCATCACCCTCGGCATGGCCGGCGGCAATCTCTCCGCCCTGCTGGTCGATCTCTCGGGCCTGCGGCTGGGCAATGCCATCCTCTCCGCCCTCGGCCTGCCCAACCGCACCCAGGTGCAGTGCTTCATCGGCGACATGGCGCTGCGCCGCGGCAACCTCTCCACCCGCGCCGTGCTGATCGACACCGAGGACGCGCTGATCTCCGGCATGGGCGATATCAGCCTGCGCAACGAGCGGCTGGACTACCGCCTGCGCACCGAGGCCAAGCATTTCACCATCGGCGCGCTGACCACCGACATCCTGATCCGCGGGCCCTTCCGCGATCCCTCCGTGATGCCGGAACCCGTCGAGCTCGGCGTGCGCGGCGCGGCGGCGGTCGGGCTCGGCATCATCTCCCTGCCGCTGGCCATCCTGCCGACCATCCGCTTCGGGATCGGGGAGGATGATCGCTGCGAGGGGCTGGTCAGAAGGGCCCGGTAAGCACCGGGGGAATGAATTCCCCCGGGCCCCCTTCTTTTTTCTCTCAGGGCCGGCCGCCGCTGGCGGCCGGCAGCACCACGTCGCGCAGCAGGGACGCATTGATCGCAAAGGCCGCCATGGCGCCCTGCGCGGCGGCGACCACCGCCATCTGCAGATGCGGGGCGGCGTCGCCCGCCACATACAGGCCGGGCACCTCGGTCGCGCCATCATGAGCGGCGCGGATCAGGCCACCGCGCGTCAGGCCGCAGCCCAGCCGCTGCGCCAGGTCGGAGCGCTGCCGCTGCGCGGCGGCCAGCACCAGCACGGAGCGCGGCAGCACCTCGCCATCCGCCAGGCGCAGCGCGAAGAGACGCCCGCCCTCGGACAGCAGCTCGACCACCCTCGCCTCGCGCAACCCGATGCCGAGCTGCGCCAGCCGGGCGCGGTGCCGCGCCTCCGGCCTCCGGCCCTGGCAGCACAGCACCAGGTCGCTGCTCCAGCCGCGCATCTCCAGCGCCATGCGATAGCCGGCCACCCCCTCGCCCAGCACCGCCATGGGCTGGTCGCGCCGCTCCCACCCGTCGCAATAAGGGCAGTGCCAGGCATCCAGCCCGTAGAGCTCCGGCAGCCCGGGGATCTCCGGCAGCTGGTCCGCCATGCCGGTGGCCAGCAGCACGGCGCGCGCCGCCACCGGCGTGGCGCCTTCGGCCAGATGCAGGGTGAAGCCGGGCTCCACCGCCTCCACCCGCGCATCGCGCAGCTCGACCTCCGGATAGGCCGCCAGCTGCTCGCGCGCGATGCGGCGGAACTCGGCGGGCGGGATGCCGTCCCGCGTCAGGAAACCGTGCATCATGCGCGCCGGGTCGTTGCGGTGCTCGCCGGAATCCAGCAGCAGCACCCGCCGCCGGGCGCGGCCGAGCAGCAGCGCGGCGCTCAGCCCCGCCGGCCCGCCGCCCACCACGGCGACATCATACGTGCTCATCCTAGCCCCCTCATCCCAACATCGAGGCGATGTTGGAGCCGCCCGTCGGATAGGCCGTCATCATGCGCGACAGCGCCTCCGCCCCCATGCCGGCGCGCATCGCCAGTGCGAAGAGGTTGATGCTGTCCGGCGCCTCCGGCCCCAGCAGATGCGCGCCCAGGATGGCGCCGCTGCCCGGCGCGATCAGCAGGCGGAAGGCGGCCGTGTCCTCCCCGGTGCGGCGCACCGACTGGTAGCCGGCCATGTCGCCCTCGCGAAGTTCGTAGTCGATGCCGCGCTCCTTCGCCTGCGCCTCGGTCAGGCCGACGGCGGCCAGCGGCGGCAGGGTGAAGGCGGCGCTCGGCACCACGCTGTAATCGGGCTTGGTGTGGCAGCCCTCCAGCAGGTTGCGCGCCACCACGGCGGCGTCATGGCTCGCCACCGGCGTCAGCGCCGGCCCCTGGGCGGCGGCGTCGCCGGCGGCGAAGACCCGTTCATTGCCGCTGCTGCGCAGATAGGGGTCGAGCAGCAGCCGCCCCTTCTCCACCGGCACCCCCGCCGCCTCCAGCCCCAGGCCGGACAGCGCCGGGCGGCGGCCGAGCCCGTGCAGCACCATGGCGCCCGCGAAGCCGCGCCCATCCTCGCATTCGACGCGGAAGCCGCCGGCATTGGGCCGGATGGCGGCGGCCTTGCAGTTCAGCTCGACCCGGATGCCGAGCGCGCGGGTCTTCTCCACCAGCCGCGCCACCAGCGCCTGGTCGAACTGCGCCAGGGGCCTGTCGCCGCCTTCGAGGATGGTCACCTCCGCCCCCGCGCGCCGCGCCAGATGCGCGCATTCGAAGGAGATGTAGCCGCCGCCCAGCAGCACCAGGCTTTTCGGCATCTCCTCCAGCGCCAGGAAATCATCGCTGGTGGCGAGGTTCTCGCGCCCGGCGATCGGCAGTTCGGCGGGCTCCGCCCCCGTGGCGATCAGCGCGTGGCGGAAGCGGATTTCCTGCCCCTCCACATCGAGATGCTCGGGGCCGCGGAAGCGTGGCTGGCCATGCAGCGCGGTGATGCCGGCGCGCTCCAGGCTGTCGCGCCGGGCATCCGGCACCGGGTCGGTGAAGCTGCGCTTGAAGCGCTGCGCCGCCGCCCAGTCCAGCGTCACGGCGCCGCCACCGCCGACACCCTTCCCGGACAGGCGCTGCGCGCGTTCCGCCGCCTCGGCCAGGGTCCAGAACACCTTCTTCGGCTCGCAGCCGCGCAGCGCGCAGGTGCCGCCGAATTGCCGGGATTCCACCAGCGCCACGCGCCAGCCGACGGCGCGGCAGGTGGTCGCCACCTTGACCCCGGCGGTGCCGGAGCCGAGCACGATCAGATCGACATCCATCAGGGTCTGCGCCTTCCGCCCGGCCGCGCCAGGAAACGAACGAAAAAGGGCGGCGCCGGTCTCCCGCGCCGCCCATCGGCCGCCCCCGGCAGGGCGCGGCCCTCGCCGCCGCCCCGCGCCGGGGCGGCCATCATCCTCAGAGGATCCGCAGACGGCCCAGGATGTAGCCAATGCCGGCGGCGATCGCGAGCGAGGTCATCGGCTGCTCGCGGACATTGTCGCAGAGCTGGCCCATGAAGTTCTCGGCCTGGCCCTGGATCTGGTTCACCTGGCCGCGCGCCTGCGTGTCGCGGTTGTTGGTGAAGGCGCCCACGGCCTCCTGGGCACGGCCGACGGTCTCGCGGGCGGCACCGGTGAAGCGGTTCTCGTCCATGCTGGCTCTCCTTCCTTTCGGCCTCGGCGAGGCCACTGCCCCAAGAACGCGGCGCCGCGCGAATGGATGCGCGGCCGCGCGCTTGCACGCGGCGGGCCGCCATGCTGGCTTGCGCCGCCATGCGCGACGATCCGCCCGCCGACCTCCTCGCCCCCCCGCCCGAATGGCTGCGCCGCGGCGCCCCCGCCGCCGTGCTGGCGGCGCTGCCCGGGGCGCGCGCCGTGGGCGGCGTGGTGCGCGACGCGCTGGCGGGCCGGCCGGTGCATGATGTCGATGTCGCCGCCCCCTACCCGCCGCGGGAGATCGCCGACCGCCTGCTGGCGGCCGGGCTGAAGGTGTTCGAGACCGGGCTGCAGCACGGCACCGTCACCGCCGTGCTCGACCACGAGCCGGTGGAGGTGACCAGCCTGCGCCGCGACCTGGTGACCGATGGCCGCCATGCCGAGGTCGCCTGGACCAGCGATTGGCGCGAGGACGCGGCGCGGCGCGACTTCACCTTCAACGCCCTGTCGATGGATGCCGAGGGGCGCATCTGGGATTATTTCGGCGGCCGCGAGGATCTCGCCGCCGGGCGGGTGCGCTTCGTGGGCGACCCGGCGACGCGGCTGGCCGAGGATTATCTGCGCGTGCTGCGTTTTTTTCGGTTCCATGCCCGCTACGGGCAGGGCGCGCCGGAGGAGGAAGCTCTGGCGGCGCTGCGCGAGGCCGTGCCGGGCCTGCCGCGCCTCTCCGCCGAGCGGGTCTGGATGGAGCTGAAGCGCCTGCTGGAAGGCCCGCGCCCGGCCGAGGCGCTGGCGCTGATGCGGCAGACCGGCGTGCTGGGGGCGGTGCTGCCCGAGGCCGGGGACCTCGCCCCGCTGGCGCGGCTGGACGGCCCGGCCGAGCCGGTGCTGCGCCTCTCCCTGCTGCTGCCGCCGGGCACCGCGCCGGATGGGCTGACGCAGCGCCTGCGCTTCTCCGGCGAGGAGGCGAAGCGGCTGCGCGCCCTGCTGCTGACCCCGCCCCCGCCGCCGGATCTGCAGGGCGCCGATCTGCGCCGCCTGCTGGCCGAGCACCCGCCCGGGCTGGTCACCGATCTGGCGCTGGCGGCCGAGGCGCGGGATGGCCGCGACCGCGCCGGCCTGCGCGCCCGCATCGCCGCCACGCCCCGCCCGGTCTTTCCGCTGCAGGGGCGCGACGCGCTGGCCGCCGGCCTGAAGCCGGGCCCGGCGGTGGGCCAGGCCCTGGCGCGGGTGAAGGCCTGGTGGATGGCGACCGGCTGCACCGCCAGCGCCGAGGAATGCCGGGCGCGGCTGCGCGACGCGGCCTAGCCCCCGGCGCAGGCGCGGCGCTGGGCGCGCAGGTTGCTGGCGTGGCAGCCGCGGTAGAATTCCGCTTCCGCGGGCGGCAGGCCAGCGGCCTCGGGCACCAGCTCGGCCAGTTCGGGCTCCCGCCCGCCCGCGCGCAGGCGGCGTTCCAGCGCGTCGAAATAGGCGATGTTGCCGTCCAGCAAAGCGGGCGAGGTCGTCTGACCATGCGCCGGCAGCACGCAGCCTGCCCCGAGCGCCCGCAGCCGCGCCAGCGACCCGCGCAGCGCCGCCAGGTCGGCGGGCGCGTCGCTCCACACCTCCGGGATCGGCCATTCGGCGGCGTCCATCGCCAGGCAGGTGGCGATCTCGGGGATCCACACCGCCAGATGGTCCGGCGTGTGGCCGGGCGTGTGCAGCAGATGCAGCGTCAGATCACCGCCCTGCAAGGCGAGCTCGCCATCGAAGGTGATGTCGGGCGGGTGCAGCGCGATCCCGGCGAAACGCGCCTCCTCGGCCGCCTTGCGCGCCAGCAGCGCCAGCATGGCCGGGTCGTGGTAGCGCGGCAGCGCCGCCTTGTGCGCCAGGATCGGCGCCCGCCCCGCCACCGCCGCATTGCCCCAGACATGATCCCAATCCATGTGGCTGTTGACCACATGGAGCGGCCGGTCGCCGATGCGCGGCGCCAGGCGCGCCAGCGCTTCGGCGCAGAGGGCGGGGGTCGCCAGCGTGTCGACCAGCACCGCCATGCGCGCGGCCAGCACCAGCACCGCATCCACCTCCGCACCCGCGCGCAGGATGACCAGGCGGGGGTCGACGCCCGGCGGTGTCAGGATCTCCAGCGCCACCCTCGGCCTCCCCTCACGCGATGAGGCCCGAGGCTGCGGCGCCGGGCGCGGCGGCGCAAGCCCCGCCCGGCCGAGGCCGCGCTTGCCTTCGCCCCCTGCGCGGTTCACATCCGCCAGGGCCGATGGCCGCCTCTCGCGGCGGGCCGGCGGGCACAGGAGGCATCATGCGGCTCTACGAAATCCCGGCGCATCTGCCCTTCCTCGGCACGCTGGCGGCCGGGGTGCTGCGCTGGGTGGGGCAGGACGACCCGCTGGCGCTGTCGCGCACCACCATCCTGCTGCCCACCCGCCGCGCCGCGCTGGCGCTGCGCGAAAGCTTCCTGCGCGAGGCCGGCGGCCGCACCCTGCTGCTGCCGCGCATGCATGCGCTGAGCGGCCTTTCCACCCAGGAGGCGGATGAGCTGTCGCTGCCGGCGCTGCTCGACCTGCCGCCGGCGGTGGAGCCCGCGGTGCGGCATTCGGTGCTGACCGCGCTGGTGATGCGCCTGCCGTCGCGCTTCGGCGGGCCGGACACGCCGGAACAGGCCTGGCGGCTGGCCACCGCGCTCGCCGAATGGCTGGACGAGACGGCGCTGGAAGGCTGCGACATGGCGCGGCTGGACACTCTGGTGCCGGAGGAATTCGCCACCCATTGGCAGGTGACGTTGACCTTCCTGCGCGGCGTGCTCTCCGCCTGGGAGGCGTGGCTGGCCGAGCAGGGGCTGATGGATATCGGCCCGCGCCGCGTCGCGGCGCTGCGCGCCCAGGCCGAGGCCTGGAAGCGCGAGCCGCCGCAGGACCCGGTGATCGCCGCCGGCATCGGCGCCGGCGGCACCATCCCCGCCGCCGCCGCGCTGCTGAAGGTGGTGGCGCAGATGCCGCAGGGCTGCGTCGTGCTGCATGGCGCGGGCGAGGTGAAGTCGGAGGCGCTCTGGGCCGCCATCGGCGAGAGTCCCACGCATCCGCTTTCCGGTCAGGTGCGGCTGCTCTCGGCGATGGATGCGACGCCCAAGGATCTGATGCCCTGGCCCGGCGGCGGCGAGGGCGATCCGGCGCTGCAGCGCCGCGCCGCGCTGATCGCCTGCGCGCTGCGCCCGGCCGCCGGCATCGAGGCCTGGCTGGAGCGCCGCCCGGAGCATTGGCGGCCGGCGCTGGAAGGGCTGACCCTGCTGGACGCGCCGGATGTGCAGGCCGAGGCGGTGGCGATCGCGCTGCGGCTGCGCGAGGCGCTGGAAACGCCCGGCGCCCGCGCCGCGCTGATCACGCCGGACCGCGAGCTCGGCCGCCGCGTCGCCGCCGAGCTGCTGCGGCACGGGGTGGTGGCCGATGATTCGGCCGGCCAGCCGCTCGGCCAGACGCCGACGGGGGCGTATCTGCGGTTGCTGGCACGCGCGGTGGCGGAGGGCTTCGCGCCGGTGCCGCTGCTGGCGCTGCTGAAGCACCCGCTCTCCGCCGGCGGCATGACCCGCTCGGAATGGATGGAGGCGGTACGCCTGCTGGAGCGCCGCGCGCTGCGCGGGCCGCGCCCGGCGCCGGGGCTGGACGGGTTGCGCGCCCGCGTGGCCGAGGCGCTGCGGCGCGAGAAGGATGCTCCGCTGCTGGCCACGGTGGAGAAACTTCTTTCCGCCCTGGAAGCCGCCTTGCAGGGCTTCTCCGCCCTGCCCGACAGCCCGGCCCGGCCGCCGGCCGACCTGCTGGAGGCGCATCTGAACGCCGCCGAGGCGCTGGCGGCGGCGCGCGACCGGCCGGGCGGCCTGCGCCTCTATGCCGGGGAGGAGGGCGAGCCGCTGGCGGTGTTCCTCTCGACCTTGCCGCCGGCCCTGCGCGAATTGCCGCCGATGAGTCCGGCTTCCTGGCCGGCGCTGTTCGATGTGTTGCTGGAGGGGCCGGCGGCGCCGGGGGTGCGCATCGGCCGCGGGCGGGAGCATGCACAGCATCCGCGCATCGCCATCCTCGGCCTGCTGGAGGCGCGGCTGCAGGATTTCGACCTCGCCGTGCTGGGTAGCCTGGAGGAGGGCGTCTGGCCGCAATCGACCGATCCCGGCCCCTGGATGAGCCGGCCGATGCGCGGCGATTTCGGCCTGCCGGAGCCGGAGGCGCGGATCGGCCGGGTGGCGGCGGATTTCATGCTGGCGGCTTCCTGCGCGCCGCGTGTGGTGCTGGCGCGCGCCCGCAAGCGGGCCGGCGCGCCCACCGTGCCCAGCCGCTGGCTGACCCGGCTGGAGACTTTTCTCGGTGGCCAGGCGCCGGGGCTGGCGCTGCCGCGCGAGCGGGCGCTGGACTGGGCCTCGCGGCTCGACATGCCGGAGGTGGTGAAGCCCTGGCCCCGCCCCGCCCCCGCGCCCCCGCCCGAGGACCGGCCGCGCGAGATCAGCGTTACCGAGGTGGCGGACCTGATGGCCGACCCCTACGGCTTCTATGCCCGCCGCGTGCTGCGGCTGCTGCCGCTGGAGCCGCTGGATGCCGAGGTGGGGGCCTCCGACTATGGCCAGATCGTGCATCAGGTGATGGCCGATTGGACGCGCCGCATCGGCGATGCGCCGGGCGGCTGGCCGGGCAGTGAGGTGGCGGCGCGGTTCTTCGCCGAGGCGGCGGAGGCGGCCTTGGCGGAGGCGGCGGCGCGGCCGGGGCTGCTGGCCTTCTGGCGGCCGCGGCTGGCGCGCATCGGCGGTTTCGTGGTGGCGCAGGAGGAGGCGGCGCAGCAGGGACGGCGCATCCGCCGCCGCCATGCCGAGCTGCCGGGGCATCTGGAGATCGCCGGCAAGCGGGTGAAGCTGAAGGTGCGGGCCGACCGGCTGGACGAGCTGGCGGACGGCACGATCGCGCTGATCGACTACAAGACCGGCACGCCGCCCACGGGCAAGGAGATGACCGATGGCCGCGCGCCGCAGATGCCGCTGGAGGCCGCCATCGCTGAGGCGGGCGGCTTCCAGGGCATTGCGGGCGCGCCGGTCTCGGGGCTCGCCCATTGGCGGCTGACCGGTGGTGGCACGCCGGGCGAGGTGAAGCCGGTGAAAGGCGACCCTGGCACGCTGGGCGCGGACGCGCTGGAGCAGACGACCGCGCTGGTGCAGGGTTTTCTTCTCGGCCATCGGCGTTTCATCGCGCGGCCGCATCCGCGCCGCCGGCCGCAGCGCAGCGAGCATGACCATCTGGCGCGCTTCGCCGAATGGGGCACGGCCGAAGATGTGTGATGATTGCCGCCGGCGGACAGCGTCCGCCGGCTCGGGCAGAAAAAAGATGGGGGTCTGGGGGAATTCATTCCCCCAGCCTTGGACGATCGGAGCAGCGCGATGAGCGAGACCCTCTCCCCCCGCGCCGCGGCGCAGGCGGCGCAGCGGCGGGCGTCCGATCCGCGCGCCTCGGCCTGGGTCGGCGCCTCGGCGGGCTCCGGCAAGACGAAGGTGCTGACCGACCGGGTGCTGCGGCTGCTGCTGCGCCCCGGCGCCAAGCCCGGCCGCATCCTGTGCCTGACCTTCACCAAGGCGGCGGCGGCGGAGATGGCCACGCGTCTGGCGAAGCGCCTCGGCGAATGGGCGGTGGCCGAGGATGCGGCGCTCACCGAAAGCCTGCTGTCGCTGACGGGCGAGAAGCCGGATGCCGCGCTGCGCCGCCGCGCGCGCGGGCTGTTCGCCGAGGTGCTGGAGCAGCCCGGCGGCATGCGCATCTCGACCATCCATTCCTTCTGCCAGTCGCTGCTGCGCGGCTTCCCGCTGGAGGCTGGGCTGCCGCCGCAATTCGCGCTGATCGAGGAGGCGGATGCCGCCGAGATGCTGGCGGAATCGCGCGAGCTGGCGCTGGCCTCGGGACAATTGCCGCAGGCGGCGATCGAGGCGATGGCCGGGCTCGGCTCGCCGGAGGATTTCGCGCAGACGCTGCAGAGCCTGGTGAAGGAGCGCGAGCGGCTGGGCGCCGCCATCGCGCAGGCCGGCGGCATCAGGGGCTGCGACTCGGTGCTGCGCCGGCGCCTCGGCCTGCCGCGCGAGGGCGGCGAAGGCGAGGCGCTGCTGGCCATGGCGAGCGCCGTGGACAGCGAGATGGTGCGCGCCGCCGCGCTGCTGCGGCAGAGCGGCAACGCCAATGACCGCGACCGCGGCGCGGTGATGAAGGCGTGGATCGACCTCTCCCACGCCGCGCGCGCCGCGCGCTGGGAGGAATGGTGCAGCATCTTCCTGACCGCCGAGGGCAGCCCGCGCAAATCGCTCGGCACCAAGGGCGGGCTGAAGGAGCGGCATGAGGAGGTACAGGCGCTGATGGCCGCCGAGGCCGAGCGCATCCATGCCTTCGAGGAGGAGCGCAAGGCCTGGCGGCTGCATGCCGCGTCGCTGGCGCTGCTGGCGCTGGCCCAGCCGGTGCTGGAGGCCTACACGGCGCGCAAGGCGCGGCAGGGCGCGGTCGATTTCGACGATCTGATCCAGGCGGCGCGCGGGCTGCTGCACGATCCGGGCAGCGCCTGGGTGCTGTACAAGCTGGATGGCGGGCTGGACCATCTGCTGCTGGACGAGGCGCAGGACAGCAACCCGCATCAATGGGAGATCGCGGCGCGGCTGGCGGAGGAGTTCTTCGCCGGGCTCGGCACGCGCGAGCCGGAGAGCATCCGCAGCATCTTCGCCGTCGGTGACGAGAAGCAATCGATCTACGGCTTCCAGGGCGCGGACGCCGCCGGCTTCGCCCGGTGGGAGCGGCATTTCGAGGGCGCGGTGACGGCGGCGGGGTCGGAATTCGCCGCCGTGCCGCTCAACGTCTCCTTCCGCTCCACCGCGCCGGTGCTGGCGCTGGTCGATGCGGTCTTCGCCGACGGGCCCGCGCGGCGCGGCGTGGTGGCGGAGGGCAGCGTGCTGACCCACCGCGCCGACCGCGAGGGCCAGGCCGGCATGGTCGAGATCTGGCCGATGCTGACCAGGCCCGACAGCGCCGCGCTGCAGCCCTGGGAGGTGCCGGAGGAGCCGGTGGCCGAGGATGATGCCGAGGCGCTGATGGCCGAGAGCCTGGCCGCGCGCATCGCCCAGATGGTGCGGGAGGAGCGGCTGCCGGCACGCGGCGACCGGCCGATCCGCCCCGGCGACATCCTGGTGCTGCTGCGCCGGCGCACCGGCTTCTCCAACCTACTGGTGCGGGCGCTGAAGGCGCGCGGCGTGGCGGTGGGCGGCGTCGACCGCATGCAGCTGATCGAGCAGATCGCGGTGCAGGACCTGCTCGCCTTGTGCGACGTGCTGCTGCTGCCGGAGGACGATCTGCAACTGGCCGCCGTGCTGAAGAGCCCGCTCTGCAATGTCTCGGAGACCGAGCTGTGCGAACTGGCGCGGGCGCGCACCCAGCCGCTGTGGTGGCGGCTGCTGGAGATGCGCGGCAGCGACAGCAATGCCGGCCGCGCCGCCGAATGGCTGGCGGGGCTGGCCGACCGCGCCGACCTCGCCACACCGCACACCATCCTGGCCGAGGTGCTGGGCGAGCATGGCGGGCGGGCGCGCATCCTGGAACGCCTCGGCCCCGACGCGGCCGACCCGCTGGACGAGATGCTGAACGCCGCGCTGACCTATGAGCAGCGCCACCCGCCCAGCCTGCAGGGCTTCGTGCAATGGCTGCGCCGCGGCGGCGCCGAGGTGCGGCGCGAGGCGGAATCGGGCGCCGATGCGGTGCGGCTGATGACGGCGCATGGCGCCAAGGGCTTGCAGGCGCCGGTCGTCATCATCCCCGATGTCGGCAGCGGGCGGGGCGAGAAGCCGCTGCGCTGGGAGGAATCGGCGCCGCCCCTGCCCTTCTGGGCGCCGCGCAGCCGCAAGGATTTCTTCGCCCCCGCCTGGACCAAATTGATGGACGCCGAGACGGCGGCGCGCGAGGCGGAGGAGAACCGGCTGCTCTATGTCGCGCTGACGCGGGCCGAGGACCGGCTGCTGGTCTGCGCCTGGGGCACGCCGAAGGAAGGCAGCTGGTACGACCTCGTCTCCCAGGGCATCGGCCGGCTGGAGGGCGCTGAAGAAATTCCCTTCGAGCCGGCGCGCTTCGGCGCCCCGCCCTCGGCCAGCTTCGCCGGCCCGCTGCGCCGCTATGCCACCGCGCAAACCGCGCCGCCGCGCGCCGAGCCCGCCGCCGCCGGTGCGGCGGAGGCCGCCGCGCTGCCCGCCTGGCTCGGCCGCGCCGCCGATCCGGAGAGCGTGGCGCTGACCCTCTCCCCCTCCGCACTGCCGGGGGAGGAGGAGACGCCCACCGCCGCGCCGCATGGCCGCGCCGACCCGACCGGCGAGCGCTTCCGCCGTGGCCGGCTGATCCACGCCCTGTTGCAGCATCTGCCGGAGCATCCCGCCGCCGAGCGCCGCGCTTTGGCCGAGCGCTTCCTGGCCCGCCCCGGCCATGGGCTGAGCGAGGCCGACCGCACTGCCACGCTGGAGGAGGTGCTGCGCCTGCTGGAGCATCCGGCGCTGGTGGCGGCCTTCGGCCCCGGCAGCCTGGCGGAGGCGCCGATCGCCGGCTCGGTGAACGGGCAGCGCCTGGCCGGCCAGGTGGACCGCATGCTGATCACGCCCGAGCGGGTGCTGATCCTCGACTACAAGACCAACCGCCCGCCGCCGACCGAGGCGAAGGACGTGCCGACGCTGTATCTGCGGCAGATGGCGGCCTATCGCGCGCTGCTGCGGCAGATCTTCCCGGGGCGGGAGGTACAGTGCTGGCTGGTCTGGACCTGGTCGGCGCTGGCGATGGAACTGCCGCAGGCGGCACTGGACCGGCACGAGCCAAGTTATTGATTAAAATCTTCTTTTTCTGAAGAAAAAGAAGCAAAAAGACTTTGTCAGCTTGGCGTCCCGCCTCAGGCCATCAGCGGGACGCCAACTGACAAAAGTTTTTTGGTTCTTTTTTTCAAAAAAGAACGTCTTTAGCTGCCAAACACCCTGCCCTTCGCCAGCGCCAGATCCTGCACGAAGCGGCGATACTCCTCCTCCTGCAGCGCCGGGTCCGGCAGGCGCAGCAGGAAGCTCGGATGCACGGTCAGCAGCAGGGGGTGGTCATCGGGGCCGGAGAGGAACTGCCCGCGCAGCTTCAGCACACCGACCTTGCGCCCCAGCAGCCCCTGCGCCGCGGTGGCGCCCAGCGCCACGATCAGCCGGGGGGCGATGCGGTCCACCTCGCGCAGCAGGAAGGGGCGGTAGAGGGCGATGTCGCCGGTGTCGGGCTTCTGGTGGATGCGCCGGCTGCCGCGCTGGGTGAATTTGAAATGCTTCACGGCGTTGGTCAGGTAGCAGGCGGCGCGGTCCAGCCCGGCGGCCTGCAGGGCGCGGTCCAGCAGCCGCCCGGCGGGGCCGACAAAGGGCCGGCCCTGGCGGTCCTCCTCATCGCCCGGCTGTTCGCCCACCAGCATCAGGGGCGCCTGGGGCGGCCCCTCGCCCAGCACGGCGTTGCGGTCGGTGGCCCAGGATGCGGTGGGGGGCTGGGGTGTGTGGGACATGGCGCCGAGGAGAACGGGGCGGATGGCGGAGAGTTCCAGCCGGACCCGGCTTTCGCCTTGCGTTCCAGGCTGGTAGAGAGGGCGACTTGTCTCGTTTCCGGGCGCGCTCGGCGTGCCCATCATCCGCGCGGGGGTTGCTCAAGCCATGAAGTTCTCGGTGGACCGGGCGGTGCTGCTCAAGGCGCTCGCGCATGTGCAGAGCGTGGTGGAGCGGCGCAACACCATCCCCATCCTGGCCAATGTGATGCTGGCCGCGCAGGACGGCACGCTGACCCTGACCGCGACCGACATGGAAATCGCCATCGTCGAGGACGTGCCGGGTGTGACCGTCTCCCGCGCCGGGCGCACCACGGCGCCGGCGGCGACGCTGTATGAGATCGTCCGCAAGCTGCCGGACGGCGCCAAGGTCGAGCTGGACCATGCCGGCGGCGACGCGCCGCTGGCGCTGCGCGCCGGCCGCTTCGCCACCAGCCTGATGGTGCTGCCGGTGGAGGATTTCCCCTCGATGACCGAGGGCAAGCTGCCGCACGGCTTCCAGATCCCGCCCGCGCTGCTGCGCGAGCTGGTGGACCGCACCAAGTTCGCCATCTCCACCGAGGAGACGCGCTACTACCTGAACGGCATCTATCTGCACGCGACGGAAGTGGACGGGCAGAAGGTGCTGCGGGCGGTGGCGACCGATGGCCACCGCCTGGCCCGCGTCGAGGAGCCGCTGCCCGAAGGGGCGGAGGGCATGCCCGGCGTGATCGTGCCGCGCAAGACGGTGAACGAGATCCGCAAGCTGGCCGACGAGACCGGCGACGCGATCGAGGTGAAGCTGTCGGACACCAAGATCCGCTTCGCCTTCGGCAGTGTGCACCTGACCAGCAAGCTGATCGACGGCACCTTCCCCGAATATGAGCGCGTCATCCCGCGCGGCAACGACAAGATCATGACGGTGGACAAGAAGGCCTTCGCCGACGCCGTCTCCCGCGTCGCCGCCATCTCCTCCGAGCGCTCGCGCCCGGTGAAGCTGAGCCTGAAGACCGACAGCCTGACGCTCACCGCCAGCAGCCCCGACCAGGGCCAGGCGGAGGAGGAGCTGGACAATGGCGCCGTCTCCTACGGCTCGGGCCCGATCGAGATCGGCTTCCAGGCGCGCTACCTCGCCGACATCACCGACCAGATCGCCGAGAAGGTGGAGTTCCGCTTCGCCGATGGCTCCGCCCCCCACCGTCGTGGTGGATGCGGCGAAGCCCGAGGCGCTCTATGTGCTGATGCCGATGCGCGTCTGATGGCGGGCGCCGCCACGCTGCGCGGCCCCCGGGCGCTGGCCGTGCTGGTGGCGCTGGCCCTGGCGGGGGGCGAGATCGCCCGCCGCCTGGTCTCGCCGGGGGGCCTCTTCCCCGGCTTCATCCCGCTGGCGCTGGATGAGTTCGCCATCGCGGCCGGCCTGCTCTGGGCCGCCTGGCGCGGCCGGCCGGCGCTGCTGCTGGCCGCCTGGATGGCCTGCGCCGGCCTGGTGCTGGGGCTGCTGGCGGCCAATGCGGCGCCGCTGCTGGGCGGCGCGCCGAAGCCCGGGGCGCTGGGCTATACCCTCTCCCTCTCCGCCCTGCTGGCCGTCTCGGCCTGGGCCGGCTGGCGCAGCGGCGGCGCGCTGCGCGGCTGAGCCGCCGCGGGCCTTCCCAACGGCCCCGTCCCCCCGGCACCCTCCCGCCGGCACCGCCCAACGGCACCGGCTGGCCTGCGCCGTTCCTCTGGGGACGGCCTCCCGGCTCCGGCGGCCTGCCTCTCCTCAGGGCTGCCAGGGTCTGCCGGCAGCTGCCAGCCGCGACCGCAGCGAGGTTCCGTGCCTCACGCAACACGAATGCGCGATGAAGAAAACCGGTCCACCGTCTTCGTTAAGGAAGCGCGATAGGTTCGGCTGCGCCATTACGCTCCCGCGCCTTGGGCATTCCCTGGAGGCGTGAGCGCGATGTCCTGGATTTCCGCCCTGCTGAACCAATCCCCCGAAATCGCCCTCTTCCTGTCCCTGGCCCTCGGCTACTGGGTCGGCCGGTTCCAGTTCGGCAAGTTCCAGCTCGGCGGGGTGGCGGGCTCGCTGCTGGCCGCGGTGCTGATCAGCCAGCTCGGCATCCAGATCGACAATGGCGTGAAGGCGGTGCTCTTCGCGCTGTTCATCTATGCGGTCGGCTTCGAGAGCGGGCCGCAATTCTTCCGCTCCCTCGGCCGGCAATCGATCCGCGAGATCGTCATGGCGCTGGTGCTGGCCATCAGCGGCCTGGCCACCGTCGTGGTGCTGGCGCGGATGTTCGGGCTGGACAAGGGCCTGGCCGCCGGCATCGCCGCCGGCGGGCTGACGCAATCGGCGATCATCGGCACCGCCAGCGCCGCCATCGGCAAGCTCGGCCTGCCGCTGGAGGAGGTGCAGCGCCTGCAGGGCAATGTCGCGGTGGGCTATGCCGTGACCTACATCTTCGGCTCGCTCGGCGCGATCCTGGTCTGCGTCAACCTGCTGCCCTGGGTGACCGGCCGCAGCATCCGCGACGACGCGCTGAAGGCCGAGGCGGCGCTGCTGGCCGGGGCGAAGGTCTATGGCCCGGGCGAGCAGCCCGCCGCCCCCGACCTGGTGGGCCGCCTGTTCCGCGTCGACCAGGCCGCCGGCAGCACCGTGGCCGAGCTGGAGGCAAGGGCCGGCGCGCCGGTCTCGGTCGAGCGCATCAAGCGCGCCGGCGCCATGCTGGGCGTCGAGCCGCAGACGGCGCTGGAGCGCGACGATGTCGTGCTGCTGGTCGGCCGCCGCGCCGGGCTGGTCGATTTGGCGCCGGCCATCGGGCCGGAGCTGCAATCCTCCGAGGGCATGGACGTCATCACCCTGACGCGGGATGTGGCGGTGACCAACCCCGCCCTGGTCGGCCGCACCGTCGCCGAGATCCGCAGCTCGGTGGCGCCGACGATGCGGCATGGCGTGTTCCTGGTGGCGCTGCGCCGCGGCGGCCAGCCGGTGCCGCTCGGCCCGACGACCCGGGTGGAGAGCGGCGATGTCGTCACCCTCTACGGCGCCGACAGCGATGTGCAGCGCGCGGCGAAGGCGGCCGGCACCACCATCGTGCCCTCCGACAAGACCGATTTCGTCTTCCACGGCCTCGGCCTCGCCCTCGGCCTGCTGGTCGGGCTGGCGGTGGTGCGGGTGGCCGATGTGCCGCTGACGCTCGGCAGCGGCGGCGGCGCGCTGCTCTCCGGCCTGCTGTTCGGCTGGTATCGCGGCCGCAACCTGGCCATCGGCAACATGCCGACCGGCGCCTCCACCCTGCTGCGCGATCTCGGCCTGGCCGGCTTCGTGGCGGTGGTCGGGCTGCAATCGGGGCAGCAGGCGGTCAGCACGGTGATGCAGCAGGGGCTGACCATCTTCCTGCTCGGCATCATCGTCACGGTGCTGCCGCTGCTGATCACCATGGCGGTCGGCCGCTACCTGCTGCGCTACGACAACACGGCGATCTTCGCCGGCGCGCTGTCCGGCTCGCGCTCCGCCAACCCGGCCTTCGGCGAGATCCTGGACAAGGCCGGCAACTCGATCCCCACCGCGTCCTTCGCCATCACCTACGCGCTGGCGAATGTCTTCCTCACGCTGCTCGGGCCACTCATCGTGGCCCTGGCATGACGACCCCTCGCACCAGACGTCGCAACGGCAGGAGGCCGCTCCATGGAACCCCGTAAGGACGACTACGCCCAGTATGCGAAGCTCAGCCCCTTCGAGCTGAAGGACGAGCTGATCCGCCTCGCCTCCGGCAAGGCGAACCGGCTGATGCTGAATGCGGGCCGCGGCAATCCCAATTTCATGGCGACGCTGCCGCGCCGCGCCTTCCTGCGCCTCGGCCTGTTCGCCGTGTCGGAATCGGAGCTGTCCTATTCCTACATGCCGGTGGGCGTCGGCGGGCTGCCGCGCATCGAGGGCATCGAGGGCCGCTTCGAGCGCTTCGTCGCCGAGCATCGCGACCAGCCCGGCGTCACCTTCCTCGGCCGCGCGCTGAGCTATGTGCGCGACCAGCTCGGCCTCTCCGCCTCCGACTTCCTGCACGAGATGGTCGAGGGCGTGCTGGGCGGCGTCTATCCCGAGCCGCCGCGCATGCTGCGCCTCAGCGAGCAGATCGTGAAGCAGTACCTGGTGCGCGAGATGGTCGGCGGCTCGGTCTCGGGCGAGGGCATCGACCTCTTCGCGCTGGAGGGCGGCACCGCCGCCATGACCTACATCTTCGACAGCCTGCAGAAGAACGGGCTGGTGGCGAAGGGCGACAAGGTGGCGATCGGCCTGCCGGTCTTCACCCCCTATATCGAGATCCCCGAGCTCGACACCTATGCGCTGCAGGAGGTGCCGATCCATGCCGATCCCGAGCAGGGCTGGCAGTATCCGGATTCCGAGCTGGACAAGCTGAAGGACCCGGCGATCAAGGTGTTCTTCTGCGTCAACCCGAGCAACCCGCCCTCGGTGAAGATGGATGACCGCAGCCTGGCGCGGGTGGCCAGCATCGTGAAGGAGCACCGGCCCGACCTGATCATCCTGACGGATGATGTCTACGGCACCTTCGCCGATGATTTCCGCTCGCTCTTCGCCGTCTGCCCGCAGAACACCCTGCTGGTCTATTCCTTCTCCAAGTATTTCGGCGCGACCGGCTGGCGCCTCGGCGTGGTGGCCGCGCAGCGGGACAATGTGCTGGACCGCGGCATCGCCGCCCTGCCCGAGGAGACCAAGGCGGCGCTCGACCGCCGCTACGGCTCGCTGGTGCCGGATGTGCGCGCGCTGCGCTTCATCGACCGGCTGGTCGCCGACAGCCGCACCGTGGCGCTGAACCACACCGCCGGCCTGTCGACGCCGCAGCAGGTGCAGATGGTGATGTTCGCGCTGTTCGCGATGATGGATGAGAGCGACAGCTACAAGGCGGCGCTGAAGCAGCTGGTGCGCCGGCGCGAGGCGACGCTGTATCGCGAGCTGGGGCTGCAGCCGGAGATCGGGCCGAACGCGGTCGACTACTACACGCTGCTGGATCTGCGGCGGATCTCCACGCGGCTCTATGGCGAGGCGTTCGGCGCCTGGGTCACCGAGCGCTCCAGCTCCGGCGACATGCTGTTCCGCATCGCCGACCGGGCCGGCATCGTGCTGCTGCCCGGGCGCGGCTTCGGCACCCAGCAGCCGGCGGCGCGCGTCTCCCTCGCCAATCTCAACGAGTATGAGTATGCCCGCATCGGCGCCGCGCTGCGCGGCATGGCCGATGAGCTGCACCAGGAATTCCTGCGCCAGCACCCGCAGGAGGAAACGCCGAAGCCGGGCTGAGCGGCCGCGCCCGCCCCGGGGGTGCGGCTCGGCGCGCCGGGTCGCACCTCCTGCCGCCCGGAGCTGCCGCGGGCTCGCGCGGATGTCGCTGTCCCCGCCCCGCCGCGGCGGCGATGCTGCACGCCCCCGACCGGCGAGGACGGCCCCGATGAGCGAGTCGCTGCTGCTGCCCTACCGCGCCATGGCGCGCAACAATGGCTGGGCCAATCACCGCCTGCTGGCCGCCTGCCAGGGGCTGAGCCAGGCCGAGTTCACCGCGCCGCGCAGCGGCTTCTTCCCCAGCCTGCGCGCCACGCTGAACCACATCCTGATCATCGACCATTTCTACATCGATGCGATGGAGGGCGGCCGGCTTGGCCCCGCCGCCTGGGCCGAGCGCGAGCCCTGCGCGACGCCCGCCCGCCCTGCTGGCGGCGCAATCCGCCATGGACCGGCGGCTGATCGCGCTGGTCGAGGGGCTGGCGCCCGGCGAGCTGTCGCGCATCGTCACCATCCATCGCGGCCAGCGCGACCAGAGGGAGCGGCTGGACCGGCTGCTGCTGCATCTGTTCCAGCACCAGATCCATCATCGCGGCCAGGCGCATGCGATGCTGAGCGGCACCGCCATCGCGCCGCCGCAACTCGACGAATTCTATGCCGGGGAGGAGGCGCCGCTGCGCGCGGCCGACTTCGCCGCGCTGGGCTGGCGGGAGGAGGAGATCTGGCCGGTGCGCGGCTGAGCTAGGCCGCCACCACCCGGTAGCGGCTCTGCACCAGGCCCGAGGGGAAGGCGCGCGTGCCGAGATGCGCCAGTGCGATATCGCCGCCGCCGGTCGGCCCGAAGAGCGGCCTGCCGGTGCCGAGCAGCACGGGGATGCGGGTGAGCACCAGATCCTCGATCAGCCCCTCGCGCAGGAAGGCCTGCACCACCTGCCCGCCATCGACATAGACGCGGCGCTTCCCCTCCGCCGCCAGCGCCTGCATGGCCTGGCGCGGCGCGAGATCGGCGAAGCGCACCCGGCCGGCCAGCGCCGGCGGCACCGGCGTTCCGGCCAGGCGGCGGGACAGCACCAGCACCGGCCGGTCATAGGGCCATTCGCCCATGGCGGAGACCGCCTCAAAGCTGCCGCGCCCCATCACCAGCGCGTCGATGTCGCGGATGAAATCGTCATAGCCATGGTCCTCGGCCGGATCGTCGCGGCTGAGCAGCCAGGCGATGTCGCCATCCTCCCGCGCGATGAAGCCGTCCAGGCTGGTGGCGATGAAGACATGGCCGGTGATCATGATGCCCCTCCCTCCCCTCTCCCCCGGGGATGCGCGCCCGCCCGCCCGGGCCTGCCGGCGCGCTATTCATGCGGCGGGAAGAAGCGCTCCAGCGGGTAGTGCTGCCGCACGAAGGCGGTCTTGATGACGACATAGCTGAAATACTTCTCGATGCCGATATCCTGGGCCAGCAGCTGCTCGATGATGTCCTGGTAGTGCGGCAGGCCACGGGTGACGAATTTCAGCAGGTAGTCATAGCCGCCGGAGACGAGGTGGCATTCCATCACCTCCTCCACCGCGCGCAGCCTGGTCTCGAAGCGCTGGAAATCATGGCTGCGGTGGTCGGAGAGGGTAACCTCGGTGAACACCGTCTGGGTGTCGCCGAGCTTCTGCAGATGGATCTGCGCGCCATAGCCGGCGATGTAGCCAGCCTTTTCCAGCCGCTTCACCCGCATCAGGCAGGGGCTGGCCGACAGCCCGACCGCCTCGGCCAGGTCGACATTGGTCATCCGGCCATTCTTCTGCAGATGCGCCAGGATCCGCAGGTCGATGCGGTCGAGTTTCGGCAATCCTTGGACCATGGGGCACCCGTCGCAGCCAGGCCGGCCGATCCGCCGGACCCTGAATCAATGGGGGCGCGCGGCCGGCGCGGTCAATGCCCGGCCGCGTCCCCTCCGTCCCCCGCGGGCCCTCAGGCGCGGAAGGCGGAGGGCTCCGGCACGCCGAGCTCGGCGCCCTTGGCGTCGAAGGCGCGCTCATAGACCAGGGTGAGCACGGTCTTGTCCGCCTCGCCCTCGGCCGGGGCCAGCGCCGCATCGGCGCCGGCGGCGAGCAGCTGCGTCGCCTGCGCGGCGAGGCCGGCGCTGTGCATGGTCTCGACCAGCAGCCGCGCCTCGGTGCGGGCCAGCTCCTGCTCCATGGCGAGCGCCCGCTCGCGCGCCGCGTCGCGCTCCTGGCGCAGCGTGGCGGCGGCCTCGCCGAGGCGCGCCACCAGCGCCTCCAACTCGGCCAGGCGGCTCTCGGCCGCTCCCGTCATGGCGTGGTCCGGGGCGTGATCCATCCGCTCAGACGTCCAGATTGGCGACCTTGAGGGCGTTGCCGACGATGAATTCGCGCCGCGGCTCGACCACATCGCCCATCAGGGTGGAGAAGACCTGCTCGGCATCCTCCACATCCTCGATCTTCACCTGCAGCAGGGTGCGCGCGGCCGGGTCCAGCGTGGTCTGCCAGAGCTGGTCCGGGTTCATCTCGCCCAGGCCCTTGAAGCGCTGGATGGCCAGCCCCTTGCGGCCCTGCGCCAGGATGCGGTCGAAGGCGGCCAGCGGGCCGGCCACTTCCTGCGTGGGACCCTCCATGGCCAGCGTGGCGGGCGCGCCCCAGGTGGCGGCCAGCGTCTGCTGGCGCTCGGCCAGCCAGCGCGCCTCCGGGCTGCGCAGCCCGGTGGGGTCGATGCGGTGGCGCTCCACCACGCCGCGCACGGTGCGGCTCATCGCCAGGCCGGCGGCATCCGCCGTGACCTTCCAGCCGCGCTCGGTCGGGCGGGAGATGGCATCCAGCCGCGCGGCCAGCGTCGGCGCCGCGGCCAGGGCCCGGTCGGCATCGCCGGTCAGCGCGCCCGCGATCGCCGCCTGCTCCACCATCTCGGCCGGGATATTGGCCGAGAGGCGGCGGATGCGGTGCGCCGTCTGGCGCAGCCCCTCGACCACCTCGCGCAACGCCTCGCCCTGCGCCTCATGCCCATCGGCGAAGCGCAGCGTGGCGTTGTGCAGCGCCTTCTCGAGCAGGAAATCCTCGAGCGCGCGGTCATCCTTCAGGTAGCGCTCCTCCTGCCCGCGCTTGGCGCGGTAGAGGGGGGGCTGGGCGATGTAGAGATGCCCGCGCTGCAGCAGCTCCGGCATCTGCCGGAAGAAGAAGGTCAGCAGCAGGGTGCGGATATGCGAGCCGTCGACATCCGCGTCGGTCATGATGACGATGCGGTGGTAGCGCAGCTTGTCGGCGGAGAAGCCGCCGCGCTCCACCGGCCCGGTGCCGATGCCGGTGCCGAGGGCGGTGATCAGCGTGCCGATCTCGGCCGAGGACAGCATCTTGTCGATGCGCGCGCGCTCGACATTCAGGATCTTGCCCTTCAGCGGCAGGATCGCCTGGAAGCGGCGGTCGCGGCCCTGCTTGGCGGAGCCGCCGGCCGAGTCACCCTCGACCAGGAACAGCTCGCATTTGGTCGGGTCCTTCTCCTGGCAATCGGCCAGCTTGCCGGGCAGGGTCGAGATGTCGAGCGCGTTCTTGCGCCCCACCTTCTCGCGCGCCAGCTGCGCCGCCTTGCGCGCCGCGGCGGCGAGCACGACCTGGTCGAGGACCTGGCGCGCCTCCTTCGGATGCGTCTCGAACCAGTGGGAGAGCGCGTCGGCGACGGCCGCCTGCACCACCGGCTGGACCTCGGAGGAGACCAGCTTGTCCTTGGTCTGGGAGGAGAATTTCGGGTCCGGCACCTTGACCGAGATGACGGCGGTCAGGCCTTCGCGCATATCCTCGCCGGAGAGCTCGACCTTCTCCTTCTTGGCCAGGTCCTCGGCATATTTGGCGACGACGCGGGTCAGGGCCTGGCGGAAGCCGGCCTGGTGGGTGCCGCCATCGCGCTGCGGGATGTTGTTGGTGAAGCACAGCGCCAGCTCATGCGGGCTGTTGTTCCACCACATCGCCAGCTCGACCTGGATGCCGGTGCCTTCCTTGGCGCGCAGGCTGATGGCCGGCTTGAACAGCGGCTCCTTCGAGCGGTCCAGCCATTCGACGAAGGCCACCAGCCCGCCATCGAAGCGGAAGGCGGTCTCCTTCGCCGGCTCGCCCAGCGCCACGGGGCGGTCGTCGCGCAGCGTGATGGCCAGGCCGGAATTGAGGAAGGCCAGCTCGCGCAGGCGCTTCTCCAGGATGGCGAATTCGTATTCGGTGCGGGTGAAGGTGCCGGAGGAGGGCTTGAAGGTGACGCGCGTGCCGTTCGGATGGTCGGTCGGGCCCACCACCTTCAGCGGCTGCACCGTGTCGCCATGCTCAAACCGAAGAAAATGCTCCTGGCCGTTGCGCCAGATGGTCACGTCCATCCATTCGGACAGCGCGTTGACCACCGCTGCGCCGACGCCGTGCAACCCGCCCGAGACCTTGTAGGAATTCTGGTTGAACTTGCCGCCGGCATGCAGCCGGGTCAGCACGACCTCGGCCGCGGAGACGCCTTCCTCGGGGTGGATGTCGGTCGGGATGCCGCGGCCATCATCGGTGACGGTGACCGAGCCATCGGCGTTCAGCGACACGTCGCAGCGCGTGGCGAAGCCCGCCTGCGCCTCGTCGACGGCGTTGTCGATGATCTCGAAGGCCATGTGGTGCAGGCCGGAGCCGTCATCGGTGTCGCCGATATACATGCCCGGGCGCTTGCGGACGGCTTCCAGCCCGCGCAGCACGGTGATGGAGGCGCTGTCATAGGCGTCCGCCTGCGTCTCGGGGGCGGGGGACGGCGCGCGCGCGGACTCACTCATGCCGGCGGGAAACTCCTGCTCAGGACAGTCGGAAACACGGGATTTTCTAGCACTTTACGGCGCCCGGGACACGGGGAAATCGGCGCTTTCCAGCAGTGTCCCCGGCATGGCCGCGAAGAGTTGTGCACGGCCCTGGAGCGGGGCGAAGGGCGCCTCCTCCGTCCCCGTCAGGAAGCACTGCGCCGGCAGGGCGTCGAGCGCCGCGAACAGCGCAGCGCGGCGGTCGGGGTCGAGATGCGCCGCCACCTCGTCCAGCAGCAGCAGCGGCGCGAAGCCGCGATGCGCGGCCACCAGCGCCGCCTGGGCCAGCACGGTGCTGACCAGCAGCGCCTTCTGCTCGCCGGTGGAGCAGAGCTCGGCCGGGATCTCCTTGGGCAGCAGCACCAGGCGCAGATCGGTGCGGTGCGCGCCCTGGCGGGCCCCGCCGGCGGCGGCGTCGCGCGCCCGGTCGGCGGCCAGGCCATCGCGCAGCGCCTCCTCGACCGCGAGCGCCGGTTCTTCCTCCAGCGCCGCGGCGATGGGGCAGAGCAGCTCCAGCCGCGCCGCCGGGAAGGCGCCGGCGATGCCGGCCCTGAGCGTGGCATTGAGCTGGCCGCAGCTGGTGCGGCGGGCGGCGATGGCGGCCACCGCATGGCGCGCCATGGTGTCCTCCAGCGCCGCCAGCCAGCGGGCGTCGCGCCGCCCTTCGGCGAGCAGGCGGTTGCGCTGGCTCATGGCGGATTCGTAGGAAGCGACGTCGCGGGCATGGCTGGGCTCGCGCGCCCAGACCAGGCGGTCGAGGAATTTGCGACGGCCACTGGCGCCTTCCTGGAACAGCCGGTCCATCTGCGGGGTGAGCCAGAGGGCGGCGATCTGCGCCGAGAGCTCCGCCTGGCTGCGCAGCGGCGCGCCATCGAGGCGGAAGCCGCGCCGGTCGCTGGCCGGGTCCTGGCCGGTGCCGATGGTCATGGGGCCGGACGGGCCGTCGAAATGCCCGGCAATCGTCCAGGGGCGGCTTTCCTCCCCCTCCCGCCGCCCCAGCTCGCCCGCGCGGGCGTTGCGCAGCCCGCGGCCGGGGGTGAGGAGGGAAATGGCTTCCAGCAGGTTGGTCTTGCCGACGCCATTGCGCCCGGCGATGACGACAACCCCGGCCTGGAAGCGCAGATCGAGCTGCGCGTAGCTGCGGAAATCCTGCAGCATCAGGCGGGTCAGGCGCAGCGCGGGGGGGCTCGTCACGGCCGGGGAATTAGCACCGCGGGGGTACAAAAGCAAAACGCCGCCCTGGCTTGCGCGAGGGCGGTGCTTGTTCGGGCGATGGGATGCGGGGACAGGATTTGAACCTGTGACCTTCAGGTTATGAGCCTGACGAGCTACCGGGCTGCTCCACCCCGCGGTGGTGGGTTTGTTCCGTTCATGGTGGAAACCAAAAAGAAGGTCCGGCTTGGTGGCCTGGCGGCGACCTACTCTCCCGCGCCTTGAGGCGAAGTACCATGGGCGCTGGGGTGTTTCACGGCCGAGTTCGAGATGGGATCGGGTGTATCAACCCCGCGATGGCCACCAGGCCACCAAGCCGGATCTTCTTTTTGGGTGTGAACGGATGGTGTGTCTGATTTGGTGATGTGAGTGAGTGTGAGTGCGGATTGGTGCTGCGTGCGGTGTCGGTTTTGAGGCCGACAGCGATGGGAGAGATGAGATCGTTTGGGCTATTAGGACCGCTTAGCTGAGCCTGTTACCAGGCGTATACATGCGGCCTATCGACGTGGTGGTCTTCCACGGCCCTTGGGGAGACCTCGTTTAGAGGCTGGTTTCCCGCTTAGATGCCTTCAGCGGTTATCCGTTCCGTACTTAGCTACCCAGCGATGCTCCTGGCGGAACAACTGGTGCACCAGAGGTACGTCCATCCCGGTCCTCTCGTACTAGGGACAGATCCTCGCAAGTCTCCAACACCCATGGCAGATAGGGACCGAACTGTCTCACGACGTTCTAAACCCAGCTCACGTACCGCTTTAATCGGCGAACAGCCGAACCCTTGGGACCTGCTCCAGCCCCGGGATGCGATGAGCCGACATCGAGGTGCCAAACCTCCCCGTCGATGTGGACTCTTGGGGGAGATCAGCCTGTTATCCCTAGAGTACCTTTTATCCGTTGAGCGATGGCCCTTCCACGCGGGACCACCGGATCACTAAGGCCGACTTTCGTCTCTGTTCGCGCTGTCGCGCTCACAGTCAGGCGGGCTTATGCCTTTGCACTCAACAGCCGATGTCCGACCGGCTTGAGCCCACCATCGCGCGCCTCCGTTACCATTTGGGAGGCGACCGCCCCAGTCAAACTGCCCGCCACGCAGGGTCCTGGCCCCGGCTATACGGGGCTCAGTTAGATGCCAGAAAGGCGCAGGGTGGTATTTCAAGGATGGCTCCGCCGAAGCTGGCGCCCCGGTTTCATAGCCTCCCACCTATCCTACACAGCCCCTTCCTGGCACCACTGCGAAGTTGCAGTAAAGGTTCATAGGGTCTTTCCGTCTGACCACGGGTACCCCGCATCTTCACGGGGAATTCAATTTCGCTGAGCCCATGCTGGAGACAGTGGGGAGGTCGTTACGCCATTCGTGCAGGTCGGAACTTACCCGACAAGGAATTTCGCTACCTTAGGACCGTTATAGTTACGGCCGCCGTTTACCGGGGCTTCGGTTCGGAGCTTGCACTCCTCCCCTTAACCTTCCGGCACCGGGCAGGCGTCAGACCCTATACGTCATCTCTCGATTTCGCAGAGCCCTGTGTTTTTACTAAACAGTCGCCACCCCCTGGTCTGTGCCACCCACCGCTGGTTGCCCAATGGTGGGTCTCGCTTATCCCGAAGTTACGCGAGTAATTTGCCTAGTTCCTTCAGCATGGTTCTCTCAAGCGCCTCGGTATACTCAACCAGTCCACCTGTGTCGGTTTCGGGTACGGTCTATATGTCAGAGCTATTTCCTGGAGTGATCTGGCAGCCTCTCCAATCCGATAAGGAGAGACAACGTTTCACACTCGTCACTTCTGACAGGCCCAGGAATATTCACCTGGTTTCCATCGGCTACGGCTGTCGCCCTCGCCTTAGGGGCCGGCTCACCCTGCGCGGATTGGCCTTGCGCAGGAACCCTTGGACTTTCGGCGAGAGGGGTTCTCACCCTCTTTGTCGCTACTCATGTCCGCATTCGCACTTCCGATACCTCCAGCAAACCTCACGGTTCACCTTCGCAGGCTTACGGAACGCTCCGCTACCGCGCTCTTACGAGCACCCAAAGCTTCGGCACGTGGCTTGAGCCCCGTTACATTTTCGCCGCAAGACAGCTATTAGACCAGTGAGCTATTACGCTTTCTTTAAAGGATGGCTGCTTCTAAGCCAACCTCCTGGTTGTTTTGGCCGTCTCACATGCTTTCCCACTTAGCCACGATTTGGGGGCCTTAGCTGTTGGTCTGGGCTGTTTCCCTCTCGACAATGGACCTTAGCACCCACTGTCTGTCTGCCAGGTAGCACTCACCGGCATTCGGAGTTCGGTAGGGTTTGGTAGGACTTTGGGTCCCCCTAGCCCTTCCGGTGCTCTACCTCCGGCGGTGTTCGCCTGACGATCTACCTCAATAGATTTCGCGGAGAACCAGCTATTTCCGAGTTTGATTGGCCTTTCACCCCTAGCCACAGCTCATCCCCGACTTTTTCAACAGGCGTGGGTTCGGCCCTCCAGTAGGTGTTACCCCACCTTCAGCCTGGCCATGGCTAGATCACTCGGTTTCGGGTCTTCTGCCTGCAACTCGGCGCCCTGTTCGGACTCGCTTTCGCTGCGCCTACACCTAACGGCTTAAGCTTGCTGCAAACAGAAACTCGCGGACCCATTATACAAAAGGTACGCCGTCACTCCACGAGGGAGCTCCGACTGCTTGTAGGCGTTCGGTTTCAGGTCTCTTTCACTCCCCTTGTCGGGGTGCTTTTCACCTTTCCCTCACGGTACTTGTGCACTATCGGTCACCAAGGAGTATTTAGGCTTAGAGGGTGGTCCCCCTATGTTCAGACAGGGTCTCACGTGCCCCGCCCTACTCAAGGATCTTTGCAAGTCTTTCGCCTACGGGGCTATCACCCGCTCTGGCCAGACTTTCCAGACTGTTCGACTGAACTTG